>JBDRBK010000070.1:0-87608 GCA_043822705.1 Fidelibacterota bacterium | reverse complement strand
TGATAAATAATTCGTAATTGTTCCTGGACCCGCGCCTTTCCCAATCGCCGGATCGGTTTGAATGTCCCGTCGGGGAGAATTAAAAGGGGCGCATCGCCGGTAATTTTTGCCAGCGGGCGACGCCCATCGGCGGCCAGACCGGCGGCGATATAGCGGGTTACAGTGGATTTGCCGCGGGTACCATTTATATGAATCCGCAGCGGTATGGCGTCGAGCCAGCGCCGGTGCAGCAGTGCTTCAATCAGCAGCAGGATGATAACCAGGACCGGCAGTATAATGCTGAAAGTCATTGCCGTAAATTAAGGAACCGGGATGAAACCGGTAAACTGATTAGTGCCCCAACCGGTCGGACCAGCGGAATCATCTTATTCGCCGATCAGACCAATCTCCCTCAGGATTATATCGACGATCCGGATTTGATAGCTAATACGCTTTTCCAGGGGCAGTTTCTTGCAGGTCTCGATGGTGAATCCGGGCAGATTAAAACGATCGCCGGCCAGCCAGGCGGCACTGTGCTGGACCGGATTGGCGGCCAACGAAAACTGTTCGATACCAGGTGGAATAGTCGTATTCATTTCATCGACCACCAGCATGCTGATCCAGGCACCCTCTTCATTATTGGTATAAATGACCGTCTGCCCCAGACCATGATACTGACCGCTTTCGTCCTTGTATTCCATATGGAAAACCGGACTCTCATGCAGATCGATCACCGCTGCGACGCCATTTTGTTTGATCAGGTTGGTGATCTGGAAGGCCGCCTGTTCCATCGGCAAGCCGTTGGTATTCCCGGGATAGCAGCGATTCAGGTTACCCAGTTCCCGATTGACCCCGCGTGGTGTCCTGATACTCCGGCTGCCCCGGCGATCGGCTAGTTTGTTGGCTTCCGGAATTAAATAGACCGAACCGCGGTTAAGGTGACCGGATGCAAATATTTTCAGTAAGCGGTGAGCGGCCTCGAATCCGGCCGGTTCATTGCCATGGGTGCCGCCAATAATCAGTACTACAGGTCCCGGGTTGGTTCCGGTAAATTGGAATACCGGAGTCTCGTATTCAGTACCTGCCAGTAACAGTTCGAAAACTGATTTCCCGTCACCGAAATATTCCTGATGGATCCGCTCACTATCATCGGTCAGATAAGCTGGTGCGGTTGTCGAACAGGCGCTGAGAATTATTACCGTTGATACAAGAAAGGCTGATTTGAATGGAGTCATTTTCCGCATGCTATCAGCGGGTCCGATTTGTCATGTGTCATTTCAACAGGGTTAATTTACGGGTGGAAAGAAACAGTGCACCATTCGATTTGACCGCCCGGATTGTACAAAAATACAATCCGCTGGGCAGTGTGGCCGCATCCCAGACCAGATGATATTGTCCGGCGGGATATTCCTGATCGGCCAGAGCTGCCACCTGCCGGCCCTGAATATCATGAATCGTGATCCGTACCGGCCCGGCATAGTCTTGCCAGAAGGGAATCACCGTACTGGCATTGAAAGGATTGGGATAATTCTGCTCCAGATAAACGGTCTGGGGCAGTGCTTGATACTCTTCCACCCCATTCTGGCCTTCAAGCAACGCTAGCCCCGCTTCCAACCGCTCCAGGGCAAAGTCGGCGAATTCATTTTCCCAGCTCAGCATTTCGCTGGCAGTTGGTGCCGTTACCCGCCACAGAGTCAACAACGAATCGGTGCGGTGGAGAACCAAATCCTCCGCCGGGTGCGTCACTGTCCATAAGCCGGAACCGCTACCATCCAGCAGCTTGTAGGAATCGACGTAGTAGCTGCTGCCGGAGTCAACTAAATGACTGTTGATCGATCGGGCGACGTCGCATAACTGTGCCGTAACGGGGCCGTCGGCAATGGTGGGCGTCGTTCCTACCGGCCAGTAGGGCACGGCGATAGTGGTTGCCGGTTGCCCCAACAAAACCCACATCGTGCTGAGCCAGGTTGGCTCAGCTTGGGGTAATACGCCCTGAACGACCATTGCCGACACCGAAGTGGAACGGCAGATACTGAGGTAATTATAGATGTAGCCATAGGGTGACGACAAATTCCAGTTGCCGGCGAAAGGAACGCTGACCGGATTGCTGTTGGCATCGGAAAAGTCACGCATCTGGTGACGTAAAATACTGCGATGATTGAGGGTGTCACCCTGGAAAAAATCATTTACTAGTGCCGTTGATCGTCGAAATCGTTCGATTCCCGAACTGCCGCCACCGGTTACGGAATGGTTGGTGCGGATCAAGTATCCATTGGGAGAAATATCAGTATCAGCCGCATCGAATTTCCAAAAATCAGAATAACTGGCCTCGAATATCACCGCTGCCCCCGTGGCATCGATTGTCCCGAAATTGGATTTTCCACTGCGCCCGCTACTGTTGGTGGAAAGCAGATATTGCTCGAATTCCGCCACGGTGGCGCAATTGCCCAGTGCGTCACGCATCAATTGTCCGGCACCGAGACTCCCCGGACCGTCGCTACTGGGTAAATCATCTGATACAGCGTTCATGATGGCAAAACCCTGATCGTTCACACCCATATAGGCATAGCTGGAAGCATCATTGTTGACTGAAACAAATTTGTATTGAAATGAGGAATTATATTTCACCTCATTATCCGGTTCGGAACTGTAGTCGCGGGTTTTCCAGATTAAAGGTCGGCCATCGGCAGTAGCCCGTCCGGCCGCCACCCCAATCGTGCATTCTTCAGTCTGTTCGTCTATGTACTGTAATGCTTGTGCGTTTAATCGGACGAGTATCGATAGCGCCCCGATTAGAACACACAGCCGGTTTAATAAAGACGTATTTTTTTGGAAATTCATAGTGTGCAATATATTCATGAGAATGAAATAGTTCCCGTCAGCACCCTGCTTATGGGAATTTCCTTTGTTTTAGTATGGTGCGGAACCTGAGTCTCGTTAAAAGTTCGAACTGATCGTAAAATGTTGCACGTTTTTCAGATCGCCATAGGGCAAGAAGGCGTAATCCAGACTAAAGGTGCGACCATAAAGATCCAGTTTGAGACCGCCACCCCAGGAAAACTCGGGTAGATCGTAACCGGAATTGTAACCGCCCCGCAGGAACACTAGTTCCCGCCAGGCATACTCCATGCCGATATTCAACTTTTCACTGTCATCGTTGGGGTGGACGCCGTTGACCGCCAGCGTGAGGCGACTGTTATCCGATACCAGATAACGGTCGCCACTGCCCATCAGATCGATGGCAGTGCTGATTTTGAAGCAGACCGGTAACGCCCAGGGTTCGGTGTGTAAACGCGTGTCGACATTGGCATTGAGCGTATTTGCCGCATTGGGATCGTATTCGCGGATCAGATCACGACCGGCAAGCTGCATGTTGTTACCGAAATTAGTAAAGGACATGCCGATTACGATTCCTTTATAGCCGGTATTCAGATACGTACCCACGTCCATCGCCACCGCCGAGGCGGTTTCATTCCAGATCCTTTCGGAAATATATTTAACAGTCATGCCTAGTGAAAACTGGTTGGTCATCCGGCGGGCATAGGAAATGCCCAGACACAAATCGGTGGCGTCCCAATACTGACCGTTGCCTTTCGGATCGGCCTCCGTGGTTATTTCTTCTTCACCGACTCTCATCATGTTAATGCTGAAGCCCAGATACGAGCCACGGTTTATCGGAATCATCAGGGCACTGAAATCATGCGATGTATCGACAAACCAGTCGGCGTGATCGAACACCCAGGAAATACCACTGCTGTTAGCCATTCCAGCCGGATTCCAGTACACGGTTGTGGCATCGCTGGCCAGTGCTTCGAAGGCACCGCCCATTGCCAGGGCACGTGCTCCTACTCCCACCCGCAGGAATGTAGCTGAGGAAGTACCAACCTTGCGGAAGGCCTCCGCACTCAGTCGGTAAGTCGGAACCAGCAATATTACGATTACAAACCAGCCGATAATTTTATTACGCATCTTCATCGCTCCTATCGTATGATTGCCAGTTTGCCGGCCGCTTGATCTCCGCCCGGTGTGGTTACCAGATAATAATAGACCCCGAAGGCCACCTCCTGTCCAAAGTCATTGGTAAGATTCCAGTTTTCTATTCCTGTGCCATCGTCATGCTTGATCCGCTTGACCTGCACCCCGCTCATGGAGTAAATCGTAATCTCACAGGCCTCCGGCAGGTACATGAATTTCAGGCTGTTGACATTTTCCATGGGATCGAACAGCGATGTAACCACGTAGGGATTGGGGACAACCTTGATATTTTGAAGTTCCTCTTTTTCCAGGGAATTATCCACGTCGGGGTCCTGAATCTCAAATACAATCGCATCCCCAGCTGCATATTCCGAGGCAGCGTTAAACCCTGAGCCATCGGAATAGCTGGAATAACAGTTGATGATTGTTTTCTGGCCGGTTGCCGGCAAGTTGCCATTGTCAGGATTGATATTATAGACGATCTGCAACGGAAAATTGGCGGGGTAAGTCACAGGAATGGATTCACCGATTGATGGTTCCGGATCCGGATAGGCCACCGTGACCAGATAAATAATATCTTTGGCGCTAAATTGTCCGTCGAGATCCTTATCCTGGACTTCGCAGATAATCTGTTGCGAATCGGGTCGCACCTGCCAGACTTCGAACGGCACCTGGAAAATGGCCACCGGAGCGGTAGTATGCTTGGAGTAAGCCATCGAGCCGTTATCGGTGAAACGGATTTCATAGTTATTGGAACGCGCATCGATCGCTGAGGAAGCGATCACAGCCGATGTAACTGACCAGGAATTCGTATTATCATAGGTTCCGGCAGTTAATATACTGATACCGGTTTCATCGGTGATATCTTCGATTCCGCCGATCTTCTGTTCGGATTCTACTGCAATTGTAATTCCCAGGTCGGCTAACATATAGGGCGTGTCTGAGTTGATCTCCAAGCCATTGTACAGGACTGTATTGCCGTCGGTGGAATCCAGCAGGGCGAACTTGGCCGCCGGGAAACCGTCAAAAATTATTTTAAATACGGGGTCGACGGTGTAATTCCGGGCTGCTTTGTAAGCCAGGTATTTCTCCGAATCGATGATATCGAATTCGACCGAACCCTGGCCTTTACCGGCAACCTGCGTCAAACCAGCGATTTCCGCCGGGAGATAGCCGATTGGCACCGGAGCCGGAACCACCGAAACGAAATTAGCCTCCGCCGGACTGGTACCCTTGGCGGTTTCATAAGAAGGAATGCTGGCCACTACATCGCCCTGATCGAATGAGGTAACGGTGTAGGAATATTCGATTCCATTATTAACGGTGCTGTCTATGTAGGTGTAGCGCAACCCGGTATTGGCGCCCAGGTAATTGGTTGGTGTAATCGGGTCCAGACCCTGGATGTCGTTATCCAGATCGAACTGGGCGATTGGCACGTAACCGATCACAACACCCTGGTAGTCGGTGATTTCATCGCCCCAGGTGACACCACCGTCCTCGCTGCGGTAAATTTTGTAGCCCTCAAAATCCAGCACACCAGTGGCCGGGTCTGCCGATATTTCGGGACTGTTATCCCAGTACAGGGTCACACACTGATCGCCGGGCACCGCGCTGACTTCCGGTCCCGGAGGCGCCGATGGACCTACGAAGCCTTTTTCATACATACTGATCGCCATATTACAGTTGATCATAAAATCATCATCGGTATCCCCTACCACCACGGCGATGGTGAATTTCAGGGTATCGCCGGGGGCCAGACTGAAAGGTCCGCTGGCGGCGATGTAGACCAGGTCAAAGGGTGAAGTGATCAGCGAAACATTGTCCAACCGGGTATTAGTACCATGAAAGAATTCTGATTTGATTTCGATGATATCGGAATCATTGGGCTGGCTGCTGATGATCGGCCACAAGTCTTCATCGGATGTGGGACCGGCGTCGGTGAAATAATGGAAATCGGTAATACCCTGATTGTTTGGTGTTTCCAGGTAGATGACGCCGTAATCCATATCTTCCAGACGGCCAAGTGAATTAGGTTCGGTGGCCGCCCCGATATCACCGTCGAAATCGCGTTGCATGAGGATCGGGTAGTCGTCGCTGAAGGAATGACCGGCAGGCATGATCAGAACTTCCTGGCCGTAATCACTGCAATCCGGGTCCTGATAGATACCGAACTAGGCGCTATCGATGGTCGTGGCGCTGGTGTTATGGATAAAGAATTCGTAGAACTGGAAATCCTCGGCATAGGGTCGGCCATAGCAGTAGGCCATCTGCTCGATTTCAACTCCCAGGGAATTACCTTGTACATTGCTGGCATCGTTGAAAACGGCATAGACATCGCGATCCGAGACGAATTCGCCTTCATAAACATAGCCGGTTTCCCGATCGCGGCGGAAGTACCCGGGCCAGAAATGATTGCCTTCGCTGTCGATGGGCCAGGTCTGGGGGATATCGCTGGCGGCCAGGTAGGGCGTCGTCCCGTCCACATAGACCAGCATTTCATCTTCGCCACTGCCGTCGTAATGGGTTGCGCCCAGTGAACCGTTCTTGGCGATCCAGTCTTCGTTGCCATTGGCGGTGTAGCCATCGATGAAATTCCCGTTGTTACCATTCTTGGTATTGGTCTTGACGGCGAAACAGATGGCAAAATCATCGACCATGGAACCGTAGGGCTTGGTGCGCGGATAGCGGAAATTATAGAAGTCGTCGGTGGGTGCATTGCCAACATCTTCCAACCGGGTATCGCTAATCTGGCCATAATTCATGGTCAAATTGCATAACTGCCCTTTGCTCATGACGCCGATAGCTTCATCGATGCGAGCGGCTGGTTTGGCGATTTTGAAAACCGAACGTTTCTTTTTCGGAGCCAGAGCGACATCGTCAATCTCCTGGGCCAGCAAAGGCAAACTGACAATCGCCAGGACCAATCCCGCAATCATTATGCCGTAACTGATTCGAGTTGTATTCAATTTTTCACCTCAAGCTTTGTCAGTTAAAATTTGTAGTAAATCCCTAAGCGAACATCGCGCCGGGGACCGACGTTACCTGGATTGGCCTGACGATCCAAGCTGCGATAATTGGTCGGACCGGCATCCCAGGGATCGCCTGTCTCAGACCAGACCAATTGGGTATTCAGATTATCAAGCGCATTAGTGACCTTGGCGTACAGCACCAGATTATTGCCACCGATATTGGCGGTTTTATCCACCCGAATATCCAGTGTATTGGTCCAGCCTTTCCGTTCCGAATTTTCTTCCAGGCTCACAGATCCGGAGTATGACGGTGTATAGGGTAGCCCGCTGGCCATTTGATACAGCAGGTTTACCCCAACATTGCCCAGTGGATGTCGTCCCAGCACCGAAGGTCCGAAGTTGTCGGGATAACGCAAATCGACATTGGCTGACAGGTCGTGGGTACGATCGAAATTCAGATAATATTCCCGTTTAGGACGCAGGTTGGCGTCGTCTTCACGGAAGTAATAACCAGATAGCGGATCTGAGCCCGAGCCTTGGGAGACGCTAAAGGTATAGTGGGCGCTGGCACTGATAAATCTGTTGTGCCGGCGATTAACGCTGACATCGAAACCCTTGATCCGGCCGTAATCCTCATTAATATAGATCGTGTAGTTATATGGTTGCCGCGAATAATACTTGGTAGAGGTCAAGTCATATATATCTTTGTAAAAACCGGAGAAATCAAGTGCGATATTCGTCGTGACCTGATATTTCCCTCCGACTTCAAAGGCAATGGTCTTCTGTGGTTTCAACCCAGGATTCCCGATGATGACATCTGATTCTTCCAGATTATTCAGGGACTGATCATTGCGGTACAGCACATAATAATCAGGATTTTGGAAGAAATGGCCGTAGGAAAAATGGAAGACCAGTTTTTCCGTAACCGGATGTGCCAAGCCAATCCGGGGACTTAAATGATAGCGCATTGGTACATCGATCTGATCTTTGAAGCGAAATTCCTGGGTGACTGTCCCGTCACCGTTATCCACTGTGACGGTCTCCTGGATATCGCCGGGATCGGTCCAGTAGGTGTCGTTCACCTGGATGGCATCCCAGCGCAGGCCAATGTTCAGCACCATGAAGTCGAACTCCATTTTATCCTGAATATAGGCGGCCGCTTCCCATGGCTGCCGTTCATAAAATTCGACGCGATGGCGAAAAGCGCCCGGCCAGGGATCGCGCAGGGCATGTCGGAAAAGGTCGTGCTGCTTGTAATCAAATCCCAATTTGACCTGATGGTTTAAATTCACCTGGCTGGTGAGATCACTTTTTATATTGTAGGTCGTCGTTTGCTCCCGGTACCAGTCGCGATCGTCGCCGCCCTGAAATTCCCCCTCGGAACCAAAAATATAGGTCAACTTGATATATTCCGTAGCTACGGTATCGAACAGCGCTCCGGTTTCCGTGTCATAGGGAACGTTAACTCCGGGAATATAACGCCGGGCGTCGCGCCGCAGACGCTGGAGGTTGATTGTATAAAAAGTCCTGCTGCTGATTGACTGGGCCAAAGTCAACACCTGTCGGTCGGTTTTCACGGTTATTAAACCAAGCCGTCCCAATAAACGTGTGTTGTAATTCAGTGAATCCGTCGGATCATTCTGCGTGGGCGGGATATATTTGTAGACGTGGGAATAACCCTGGGAATATCTGGATGTACTCTGGTTGTTGAACGACAGACTGGTGCGGGGCGATAATTTATAGGTCAGCTTCTCGAACGCCTGGTTTTCGATCCGAAAACCTTTGGGCAGATAACTGTCGTGATTTTCGTGAAACGCCGAGGCGAAGAAAGATAAATTTTTAATCCCCGGGACAGGTCCGGACAAAGAACCACTGAGTCGACCCGTAATTGGGATCAGTAAATAATCGTCGACATAAGGATTATCGAGAACGCTCACATGCTGGTAGCGCGATGTCCCGATCGAATCGGTCGCCGAAGTAAAAAATCGGACCGCATCCAGATATTCCAGTTTTTCCTCTTCCGACAATCCTTTAACCAGATCGGTTTCCAGCAACCAATCTTTCTGATGGTAGGGTGATTCATTCAACATGTCTGATTCGAATTGCAGCTTGCCGGACAGCGTTTTCCCACCTTCCCGGGTGGTAATGTTGACAACACCGCTCATAGCCTCTCCGTATTCGGCGTTGAAGCCGCCGGTGAGAACCGATAATTCACTGACCGTATTGATATCGATCTCTGCTCCCAGACCGCCGCCGATCGGGCTTTCCACCAGGATGCCGTCCACGTAGTAGGACACCTCATCGCTACGACCGCCTCGCAGGTGGAGATTGCCGTCGGAATCTTCGACGAAACCGGCCTGAGTTGCCAGGGCACCCTGAACAGTTGTAACCGGAATTTTTTCAGCGATATCCTGACCGGAGATAATCGAACGCTTGGCGGTAATATCCCGTTCAATCAACCCGCGTTCGGCCACCACGGTGACGATTTCCCCTTGCAGCACACTGAGTTCCAGAGGAAAATTGACTTCGGTTGTCAAATCGGTCTGGATCAGGATATTGACGATATCAATTGTCTTATACCCAATCATGGTTCCGCGGACCGTATAAACACCCGGGGGAATATTATTGATGAAATAACGGCCGTCCTCGCCGCTGGCGGTTCCCCATTCGGTGCCCGCCACGATGACGTTGGCGGCAAATAGCGGTTCGCCATTTGACTGGTCGTAGATCCTGCCAACGATTTTTCCGGTATTGCCCGCGTACAGGCCGCCGATTGTTATCAAGGATAAAGTTACCAGAAGGCGCTGAAATCTGTCGGCCTTACCTCTCATGGCAATACTCCCATATAATATTTCGTGTCCGCAACCAGTTTTAATTACTCATTCCAGTCTCTGATTCCCGACTGGTAGTGCTGGGAATCACCGTTAATGGCAAATCTGGCCGTTAACCAGATTTGCGGTATCAAGAAAAAATGACGGAGGGCGATTGAATCGCCCTCCGTTTGGTCGGTTCGATTGCTATTTCAGGTACAGTAATTTCTTCGTCATGCGAACGTCGCCGTTTGTCAAACGATAGAAATACACACCTGATTGGAGATCACTGGCATTGAATTTTATTTCGTGGATTCCAGCTTCCATTTCCGTCTTAATCAATTCCGCCACCTGCTGGCCCAAAGCATTGTAAATCACCAATTCGACCAATCCGTTGCTAACAACGTTAAACCTGATGTTGGTTTCGGGGTTAAAGGGATTGGGATAATTAGTCAATAAACGATAGGACTTGGGAATAGCGACAGCATTATCCACTGTTACATATTCCACGAACGGAATTAGACCATAATACAACTCATCTACCGCACTATCACTGGTTTTTTGCAGCCACAGAACATCAGCACCAGTAGCAGAAACATATTTGCTGATAGATGGTCCGCGGGCATCCAGGCTGACGGTATTGTCACTTAGGCGCAGCGTATCGCTCCAGGTTACCCCGGAGTTGCCGGAGGCCACACCATACATCCGCAGAATACCAGCCGGATCCTTCGCAAAGAAAACGATGTACAGAGCGTCGTTTTCGCCAACTGTTATAGCCGGATAATCGCAAGAACCATCGGGGAAAGCGGTGGTGCGAACCGCTGTTGACCAGTTACCGGCAGCTGATTTCTGGATGTAAAAAATCTGTCCCAGTGATTTATCAGAGAAATCACCTTCGTGTGTGTAAAATGCAAAATGACGATTGCCATAACTGTCATAATCTACGGAAACCTGATAAATGGCAACAGTATCACCGGTAGCTGGTTCATTAAAATCTGATACCAATTCCGTTGTACCCCAAGCGCTGCCGTCGTATTCCTGGAAAATTCCGGTGTACTTGTTTTTGGGACCCATCTGTGGCCCACGCAAAGTAACACCGACTTTACCGTCGGGACCAGTGCCAATGTACGGTGTGCCGTATGTGACATTCGGCAGTGAACCGCTCATTACATCGGTGAACAAAGTATCCGGGCCACTCCATGTGACACCATCACTGCTCTTGCTGGCGAAGATCCATTCATTGAGATCATCGTTCTCATAACCAGTGGCCCACACGATCCAGACATTTCCCTCGCTGTCGATATCAATTGCATTCATTGCGCACTGAATAGTATCCCATGGCGCACTCGTATTGGGAACATGTACCGGTGTAGTCCAGGTCGATCCGTCATATTTCGAATACCGCAATTGATAATTTTCCGACCAGACCACATGGAAATTATTGTCAGCATCAGCTACGACCTTGGCACTGGTTTGAATCTGAACACCAAAGATGCTGCCTTTTCCAATAGCCTCGGGAGTATTCCAGATACCGAAATCGGAATCGTAGGTGACGGCATATGTCAGGGAATCGGCAGACGTACCATAGACCACCATCAGGGCGCCATTAGACGCTCTGGCAATACTGGTGCCGTTATTCCAGTTGATGGCACGGTCTTCATCGGTAGTGACGATCACTGACGGCGATGTCTGTGCCATAATGATGGTTGCCATCAGAAACAGCGCGATAAACATAAATATCCTGTTAACTTTGTTAATACCCATATCTCTCCTCTTGTTTTTGAATTGACAGCCGTTCCGTACCGGAACCGTGCCGTCAGTGATTTAGTTCTAGCTCTAAATCTCGATCTTGATCTGATGATAACTGCAAAAATCAGACCGTCAACGGTCAATGCCGATATTGCCGGGCCCAGGAACATTTCTTCGAGGATAAACGGACCCGGAATAGCACTTTGATTATTTCACCTGTCCGACTAATTTGTGTTCGCAATCAGCACACATTTATGTACTAATCCATTACAGGAATTATGCCGACGATGAAAATGCCCGGTTCACGGTTAAGGCTTCTGCTTTTAACATTCTTGATAATCTTACTTACCAGCAGCCTGACCGTCTTTGTCGTGGATTTTTTTCAGCGCTGGCGAGCCGATGTAATTTCATCCAATTCAGTTCTAACCGAAATTGTGGCGCGGCAGTTACAGCACAACTTCAACACTCTGAACTCGCCGGAATTGATCGATCACCTGCTTAACGACCTGCCGCCTGACAGAAAATACCTTGCCCGCCTGGACTCCATCCTGCAGCAAAAAACCGCTGCGATCCTGCGTGAAATCGAAGGTATGGAAGGTGGTTATTATCTGGGTAAGTTCGATGAATTTCTGGGTTATGCCTACCCGACGCTACCGCCGCCGAAACCGGTATACGGCCCACCGCCGCGTTCCTACGCCATTATCAAGGCACAGGTTCTGAGATCAATCGATGAACAGCAGATAGTCGTCGATCTGCATCAATTTGATCCGGCGGTTTTTCCGCTCACCACCGGACCGTTAATCATCGCTGGCAGAACGGTGGGTGGTGTCTGGACCAGAGTCCATATCGAGCGAAAGCTCCCCGCCTACCGGCTTCGTGAGTCGCTAAATATTATCGCCACCGTCTCGCTGATCGGATTCCTGCTGGCCAGTCTGGTATTTATGGTCCTGCGCAACCGGACACGCAACATCAGGGTCGGGCTGGAAAATATCCAACGCGACCCGTCCTACCGGCTGAAAATCCAGGGCGGCACCTATGGCTTTATCGCCGATTCGATCAATAAGCTGGTCGACACGATTGATCGCGAAAACCGCAATCTGCAGCGGATGGAACGTGACCTGCACCAGCAGGATAAACTGGCATCCCTGGGCAAATTAATTGCCGGTGTCGCCCATGAGGTCAAGACTCCCCTGGCAATCATTAAAACCCGGGTTCAACTCTGGCAACAACAACTGGAGCATGTCAGCCCGACCAATGACCGGTCCGATATTTTTACCCCCGAATCGCTGAACCTGGTAGTCGCCGAGATCAACCGCCTGACGAAACTGGTCAATCGTCTGCTGATTTTTTCCAAACCGGTCAATACCAACCTGATGCCGGTATCAATCAACGCCGTACTTCAAGAGACGGTCGAGCTGCTGAAACCGCACCACGGGCGAATCGAATTTGACACCAGTTTTACTGACGGTAGCGATCTGGTATTGGGCGACCAGCAGGCGCTGAAGCAGGTATTTCTCAATGTTTTATCCAATTCAATCCAGGCCGCGGCTGAATCCGGACCGATAGTCATTACCACCGAGAACATTATCGACGGCCAGAAAATTCGGATCAGCATAATCGATTCAGGCCCGGGAATCACCGCGGAGGTGCTGCCGAAAATATTCGATCCGTTTTACACTACCAGAGAACAGGGCGTCGGACTGGGGCTCTCGATCGCCTATGAAATTATCCAGGCTCATGACGGCACGATCGAAATCCGGAATAAACCCGGCGGTGGCGTAATCTGTGAAATATCGATCCCGCTGCACAATCCCAACTCAAAACACGATCCAGATAATGGCTAAATTAATTCATATTGTCGACGATGAATCATTCATGCGCAAAAATATTATCGATGCGCTGGCTTCCCGCGGACTCAAATTCATGGAGTCGGAGGACGGTCAAACCGCGTTAGAGGCGATCCGTGATCAGCGACCGAATCTGGTGCTGCTGGATATCAACCTGCCGGTGATGGATGGTCTTACCACCCTCAAACAGATCAAGCAGATTTATCCCGATCTGCCGGTGATTATCTTTACCGCTCACGGCACCAGTGAACGGGCGATCCGGGCCATGAAAAATGGTGCCTACGATTATCTGGAAAAACCATTTGAACTGGAGGAGTTCCAGATAACTGTCGACCGGGCGTTGGAATACGGCGATTTGTTGTGGGAGGTCAAACAGCTCCGCACGGAAGTTTCGGCGGCGCCCTGGTCGGCAACTAACGAAATCATCGGTCGCAGTGAGGCGATGCAGGGAATCTTCAAACTGGTGGGCCGGGTCGCCGCTACCGACGCACCGGTGCTGATCAATGGCGAAAGCGGAACTGGCAAGGAGGTCATTGCCGACGCCATCCAGCGCCATTCACTGCGCAAGGACAAGGCGTATATCAAGGTCAATTGTGGCGCCTTGCCGGAAAACCTGCTGGAGAGTGAAATATTCGGCCACGAAAAAGGTGCCTATACCGGCGCCCATTCCCGGGTTCTCGGCCGTTTTGAACTGGCCAATGGCGGAACCCTGCTGCTGGATGAAATCAACACCATGCCCATGGCGTTGCAGGTCAAGCTGCTGCGCGTGCTGGAAACGGGCTCATTTGAGCGGGTTGGTGGTGAGAAGACACTACATTCCGATGTCAGGATCATTTCCGCCTCCAATCGTGATCCGGAAAAAGAAATTGTGGCGGGAAGGCTCCGTGAAGATCTTTTTTATCGCCTGAATGTGGTGCGGATCGGTATACCGCCACTCAGGGAGCGTCCCGAGGATATTCCGCTGCTGGTGCAATATTTCGTTAAGAAATACAGCCCGGATAAAAATATTGTAATTCCACCGGAAACTATCGATGCGCTGCAACGCTATCCCTGGCCCGGCAATATCCGCGAGCTTGAGAACGCGATTCGCAGTCAACTGGTCCTGGCCCGCGGTAATCTGCTAACGGTAAAAGGTCTGCTCAATTTTGATCATGGACCCAAAACCACTCCGGAAACAACAGAAGTCCCGGGAGAAAATTTCAAAGAGAAAATCGCCTATCTGGAGAAAAAACTGATTCAGGATGCACTTAATTCGGCGGCGGGCAACAAGGCTCAGGCTGCCCGCGAACTGGGAATCAACCGGCGCCTGCTGTATTCCAAATTGCGGGAATATTCAATCGATCACGATTGACGTACGGAACATCGGGATCCGGTGACCGGCAACTCAATGAAATCTATCAGGGATAGGAAAATAATTCAGGATTCAATTTATAATCGACCAAATGCTCGGACACAACCACTGATATCGGCCGAACAGCCGCCGCTATCGCCTGCCGGTCATGAATAGGAATCTCCGCCCGCGACACAACCTCCACGGTAGTCCGGCAGTGCTTGAAACGAACCGCACCGGCAGTCATCAGCGCTTCCGCCATTGCACGATTCGGATCGAGCACTATTGTCGGTCGGTCAAGAACACTGGAAAATGAGTTCCGGAATGCGTCGGCCGCATACGGATAATGAGTACAGCACAAACCCAATCCGATAGTATCGCCCCGGGCTGCATTTGTCGCCGTGTATTCCCAGGCGAACATCTCAATCATCGATCTGACGACGTCACTGTCCGGGCCGGATTGAATTTCGCTCTCCAGCATGGGACAGGCTTTGGTGCCTATGAGCTGTTCTCTGTGACCAAGACGAAACAGAAAATCACGATGAGTGCCCTGCTCAATAGTTGTTTCCGTGCCGAGAATTATCACCGACCCCCCGACAGTTTCCGTTAAAAACCGGTCCATCAATTCCACTCCAAAATCAACTATACTGATCACCGGAATGGGAGCCGCCGACGCAAATTCCGTTTCCGGGTAAAGTACCGATAAGGTATTACAGGCGATCAGAATCACGTCCGGCCGATAATTTATGATAAAACCATCCAAGGCTTTGTCGAACACACGTACTTTTTCACTGTGGCGTTCCATGCTGTTATATAAAATACTGGTCGATGGCAGAGCGCTCGCATAGACCAGTCGTACTTTCCGAAAAACCGGTCGCTCACGTAAGCCCTTTTCAAGATAGGCCGCTACGGAAATTCCTCCCAGCCCCGAATCGGTAATCAGGATGGTCACCTCCCGTTTTTCATACAAATTATCCGGTAAATCGGCCCCGACTAATGCTGGTACCGGTGGCAGGGATAAAATAAAAATAAGAGCGGCAATCGCCGGTCGCCATCGGCCGGTTGAAACTGGATTATTCAAGGCCGGTTAGGTCAGTAGCCTTGTGCCACTCCACCACGCCGGGGATCGGCCGAGCCGCAATAGCTGCCATCGGTCGGATCGACAGTGATCAATTGAGCGCCACCAAAGAACAGATCATTATTCCCGTACAGTTTTACCTGATGACCCCTGGTCTGCAGATCATCAATAACAATTTGCTCGATCCCGCCTTCAATATGCAGATAATCTTCGAACTTCTGACAATAAAAACGCGGTGCCAGATTGATTTCCGCGGCATCCATTCCAAAGTCGATTCCATTAACCAGTAATTCGACCATGGTGGAAATGATCCGCGAGGCGCCGGGCGTACCGACGACCATGAAAGGTCGGTCGTCCTTCAGCACCAGTGTCGGCGCGATGGCGCTGCGGGGCCGTTTGTTGGGTGCGACACTGTTGATGGTGGAACGAAATGAAAAATTGGACATGCCGCAGTTGAACAGGACGCCGGAAACGGTGATACTCGACCCGAAAAAAGTACCCAATGTCTGAGTCAGTGATACCATGTTGCCGTCTTTATCGATAACCGATAAATGGGTGGTATGACCGTCAAATTCTTCATAATTATGGTAACCGGGTGGCTCAATAAATGCAAATTGCCGATTATCGGGCTGGACCTGCCATCCCGCTGACCGATTATAAAACTGGAGATAGGTCGAATTGATCTCGTCTTCCGGTACTTCGATTTTCCGGAACCGGAATAATTTTTTTAACAAGCCGGGACGCTCTCTGATTCCGAATGATCGTGCGTCACCGGCGGTCGTGGCACGGTATTTTTCCGGTTGTGCCTTTTCGATATTAATATCGCTGAACCTGGTGAAAGCGTATTGCTTGGATAGCAGAGCCGCAGCCGGCACATTACTGAAACCGGGATCTTCAACAAAAGCGAACCGGTCGGCATAGGTCCGGCGGAAGGTTTCGGCCATGACATGCAGCGTCTTTCCTGAACCACTGAAATGGCCCATCGCGGCTAAATCATAGTTTTCCAGTATATTCAGCGATTCAATTAAAGTAATTCCCGAATGCGGCGCGGCCGCCGATATGATTTTAAAACCGCGGTAGTTGCCTTCCACCGGTTCCGAAATGATTGGTGCAAAATTCTTCAGGTCGTTCAACGTCAGGGCACCGCCGGCACCGCCGATCCGATCCACAAAAGTTTGGGCAACTTCACCTTCATAAAATCCCTTACGTCCCTGTTCGGCAATAATTCGCAGCGTCCGGGCCAGATCGTTTTGAACCAGCAGGTCCCCTTCCATCAACGGGAATCCGTCATCAAGAAAGATGCCGGCAGTGACCGAATCTTTGGCTACGATTTCGACGTTATCCAGCAGGATACCGGCCAGGGTACCATCGATGGGAAAACCATCGGCCGCATATTTTATCGCCGGCTGGAGTACCTGTTTCAGCGGCAGTGTGCCGTAATTTTCCAGTGCCGCCACAAGACCGGCGACGGTTCCGGGTACCAGGATCGATTTGACGGTGTGGCGATCGGTTTTCGAATCATACTCGATCTTGTCAATATTTTCGGAAGTGCAGTGATAGTAATTGATATAGATGGCCGTCTGCTGATCGCTGAGATAGATCACCATGCCGCCGCCACCGCCCAGGCCCGAGCCGTCCGGTTCGACGACACCGATGGTAAAGGCCGCCGCTACCGCCGCATCGATCGCATTACCGCCGTTTTGCAGCATCTCCAGCCCGGTCGCCGTTGCCAGCGGATGGGCCGTCGCCACCATCCCGTTGCGGCCACGGGCCACCCCATCGGCAGCGACCGGGTTGATTCCGGGCAGTAAAAATAGTACCAGAAATGCAGCAATAAAATTTTCTGCACGATCAAATCTGCGATTTATCATTTGAATTTGCCCGGAAACGGTTTCAGTTAAAAATTGCCTTCAGGGGGTCAGCTACGGCAGCTATTTTTTCTACCAGCACGAGGGGGATTTTCTTTTCTTCGCTGATTTTAGTGAAAAAGCCATCCTCATTGCCCTGTTGCACGACAATCATCTGCCGGGCCGCTTCGACCACGACCGAAATAAACAGATCGGATTGTCCCATTCTGCGGGCCTTGCCACCAATATGCACCAGGATAACAGGTATTTTTTCCTTTGCGGCGGCTTCGATGATCGCCGTGACCCGTTTCATTTCATCTTCCTGGCTGACACCGGCGGCACCCAGGCCTTTCGAACTGTACCCCGGAACGATGATCAGGGACTTGATATTTTCCAGATCCGGCACCTGCGCCATATTGATCGTCGTAGCGTTGATACCGCTCTTTTTAGCCAGCATTCCGACGAGTTTTACATCGGCGCTCTGTCCGGCCGATGTGATCAGTACCGGCTGGTCATATAATTTGGTGTCTTCTGCCATCAGACCGCTAACGATCAGCATCAGCATAAAAAATGTCAAAATTGATTTACGCATTTGAAGCTCCATTTCTATTTTAAATAGCGAGCGAATCCGTCGCTCTGCAATTCATGGTAACCCGGCAGATCTTCAAGCAACAGTTGATTGCCCGGATTAGATTCATTAAAAACATTAAGTAATTCGATTATTCCCTGGAGATGACGACCGACACGCCGTTCCAGTGACTCGCCGGTCTCGGCGTCATATACAATTCGTAGAACGCCGGTCTGCTGGGCTTCCCGGTAGCGTTCACTGTTGCCATAACGAATCAGATCAGCATTGGTTTTACCGCGCAGACGGCCCTGAATCGGATTGCTTGTTTCCATCAGGAACGGCAGCACCCCGGTCCGATCGCCCCACTCCCGGTGACTCAGTCCACGGAAATTTTCCGGCGACAACTCCGGCGCATAGCTCAAATCCAGCATTTCCAGATTCAGTACGGCGCCCAAACCGATCTCTTCGCTTTTTTCGTGATACACGATGGCATTGATGATTGGTATTTCCGGTGCGGCTTCATGCAGATCAATCGCCAAGGTAATATTCTCCTGTTCGATCAACTGCATGATGGCATAGCCCACCCGCTCGGTGAAAGTACCTTTGGCCCTACCGGGATACGAGCGGTTCAGATTCCTGGTTTCGAATCCCGAAAGGCGCTGGCCCGACGGATAGTGGGAATACACCAGCGGATCCGGCCACTGATCCAGTGGGTTGGATACCCGCGAACCGAACCGAAACTGTCGCTCACCGCTATGTGATTCGACGGAATAATACTGGGGGTAACCTTCGAACGGGTCGGTACAGGTAAAGCCGCTGTTGCAGGCCCGGGGAATTACCAGCAACCTGCCCGCCACCGGCCGGACGTTTTCGATAATGGTCACTGCCGTAATGAATGAACCGGGTTCGTTCGGGTGGGTACCGCCCAACAATAGGAGACTGGCGCCCGGTCGGCCGCTGTCAAATAGATATATTTCCGTATCGCCGGCACTGTTTATCAGATTGGAATTATAATCACCCAGCGTCTTGATTTCAGTCAGACCAGCACTGGGATAAATCGGATCGGGGTGATGCATTTTCAAGAAATCAACAGCGGCGACAATATCGATCAGAACTACAACCAGGACAATCAAAGTCGCTGAAATCAGTGAATTCTTATTCATGCTTATTTCACTTGATACCGAATATTCGTAATAACAACGGGATCAGTATCATGGCAAAGGCAATCTGATTTTGCCATTTTTTTTCACTGAACAGCTCGATCAAAGTAATTGCGACGATTAGAATGGTGATCAGGATATATATCCAATAAAGCATCAATTTTACTCACAATATGATTCTGGCGATTTTTTCGGCGTAAATAATGATGATCAATCCCACGACCAGGCATAATATTATCGGGATCAGACTGGCTTTCAGGATTCGATAATGGTTTTTCACATCCACCATCTGTGAGGCATAGGCGAACAGCATCGATGGCGGCGGCATCAGATCACCCAGGGCGGCCATCAGGGCCAGCCCGGCCGTGAGAACAATCTCGTTCTTGCCGATGAAGACATACACCAACGGGACGCCGATCACCGAAGCGGCGGCATAGGCCGAGCCGAAAAACGGCATCAGTCCTGCAGTCAGATATTTAATTTCTTCCGGCAATTTCAATGCATTCACGGCAACCCAGCCGCGTGCACCGGTCAGGGTCAATATCTGCAGAAACATACCCACACCGACGAGAATCGCCATCACCGGCATGGCATTTCTAATTGCGCTGCGCAGAACCGTCGGCACGGCGAATTTTTCACCGGTCAGCAGTCCGATCAAGGCGCCGATCATGAATATCAATGGAACGCCGATATGAAGAACTTTTTCCGGGAAGAGGTTCTCAACGATCAGATAGGCGATTACGAAAATGATCGGCAGGAATAATTTAAAACCGTGTTTATGGTAGACTGGTTTGGGCAATTTGGCAAGCACGGCCTGAATTTCAAAATGATTCAGATAACGATAGCGGTAATACAATGCCAGAACCACCGCCAATGGAAACGAGGCCAGAAATAACGGTCTGGTAAAGCCGATATAAGGCATATCGACGCCACCACCGATTATCATTACCGGAATACAGATCGGCGGTGCGATTTCACCAAGAACTGCCATTAGGGCGACAAACGATCCGGCCGCCAGTTTGGGCATGCCCATCGCCAACAGGGCGGGCACAATCAACGCTCCGGTAGTCAACAGACAGGCCGACGATAAACCGGTCAGCATACCGGGAAACATGATAAAAAGCGCGATTACAACGAAAAGTAAGGACGGTGATTTATAGAACGATTTAATCATCCAGTAACTGATCGTGGACAGCACACCGGATGCCTCGGCAACCTTCATAAAAATCATGGCAGTGGCGATTATAAGAATTGCTTCGAGGAAACCAAAGCTGCCTTCGACCAGATGCCGGATCGGTATCCCTTCGCCTCCGGCCAAGGCGCCGATCAGAGCTGCGGCCATCAACGATACGCCCGCTGGCAATTTCAGCACAAAAACGCTGACCGCGAATACGGTAAGCATCGACAGCAGGATTATCGCTTCCGGCAGCACCATCTATTCCTTGTTACAGTCAATTCTCATTCACACGATTTGGTTTTTTACTGGCAGGTTAGGCGGAGAGGCATAACACCAGCATTTCAGAGCGATTCAATCCGCAAGTATCGTACCAGTAATTATCGATGATCTATTTCAGACACTTAGCTTTAAATATGGTTTTTTATGTTACCTAACTTCTCAATATTATGTTCGCTTTCAGCACATAATTCCGGATTTACAATACTTTACCGAATAGACCAGCACTCCCGTTACGATACCAAAGGAATTTAGCACTCAATCAGTAAATAATACCAATAAAGTGTTAATATTATAGAATATTCAACAGATATATCTAAAAACCCCTGTAATGTGATTTAATCGCCTCTGAAAATTCCTGTTTGAGCAGATGGATCGAATTAATGTTTATGTCGATCCACCCAGTCGGTACCACGCGCCGGTCTGGGCAGCGGTTCGATGTCGGCATACATGATCATCTCGGCCTGTGGTCCATATGGTCCCTGCAACATTTCCCGGCCATCCGGGCCGATCAACAGTGAACAGCCGATACAGTTTTTACCGGCCCACGGTCCGGCTGCTATCGAACCGACATTGCTGACACCGACAATATAAACCGAATAGTCCTGTGCCACCGGTTGATAGACCTGGCGCCATTCGTTCACACAGGACTGAAACGGACCGGCATCGGGTTGATGATCGGAAGGCAATGCCCAGGCACTTGGCGATAGAATAATATCCGCTCCCATATAACACAGGGCCCGACTGAGGACCTGGTCTTTGGCGAAACCGTCGGCGCAGATCATCAATCCCAGTGTGCCCAATTCCGTGTGGCAAACATTTAAACGATCACCCTGTTTGTAATATTTATGACCGATCGCCAGTTCATTCAATTTGCGGTGTTTAAGGATCACCTTTCCGGTCGGGTCGATCAGGACGGCCGAATTATAAATTTTATCGGTGGATTGCTCAACCATACCGGCACAGACGAAAATTTCATTTTCACGGGCGGCTTCAGCCAGCATCAAGCAGACGTCGCCATCGGGAATAGCGCTGGCTTCCCGCAGGGCCGCAGGGTGGGTCCAACCAAGATCAAATGCTTCCGGCAGTACCATCAGCCGGGCACCGTTGCCGGCTGCCTCATCGATCAAATAACGGGCATGGGTCAGGTTGGTCTTCTTCCGCCCTCCCTGCACCTGCATCTGAATCATCGCCAGTTTAAACATGAACAATTCCCCCTGATTTATGACTGTCCCATCAACGTCAGTACTTTTTCAACGCCTTCGGCGGCAGAGGCGGCAAAGGCATCGGCCTTGATTGAGGCGGCAAATTCCGCGCTCAGCGGCGCCCCGCCGACAATAACCGGTGTTTGTATACCGTTCTCGCGTAATAAACTGATCACATCAGCCATATTAGTCATTGTCGTCGTAAGCAGGGCTGAGAGACCGATAATATCAGGGTCGTGTTTTTGGACTCCGGTCATGAATGCAGTAGTCGACACATTAGTCCCCAGATCGATTACCTTAAAACCGGCGCCGCGAAACAGAATACCGACCAGATTTTTACCAATATCATGAAGATCGCCTTGGACTGTACCGATCAACAGCGTACCGCGATGTCTGCTGCCCTCGATGGCCAATTGCGGTTCCAGAATTTGCAGCCCTTTATTCATCGCGCGGGCTGCTATCAATACCTCGGGAATAAAAATAATACCATCTTTGAAGCGTTTACTGATTACGGACATTCCCGCCAACAGACCTTCATTGAGGATCAGGTCCGCGGTCAGTTTACGGTTCAGCGCCTCTTCGGTCAGGCTGGCTACTTCGGCCATTTTCCCGGCAATGAGATTATCAGCTAATTCCTGCAACAGATTCATCTGCGGTTTCTCCCCTGTATTTATCGGTGGTTAGCAGTAGTTGCCGATTTCAGCGGCGATTTCGAATAAGCGGCGCACCCGTTCCGGTTTCACGGCGGGCGCCACCGAGCAAGCGGTGCTGAGTACATAGCCACCACCCGGTTTTCCGATACTCAGTGTCTCCCGGATGGTCCGGTCTACCAGATCGGCGTCGCCCCGCAACAGAACATTCACCGAATCAATATTACCCTTCAATGCTATTCGGTCACCAACCTGTTCTTTGGCTTCCCGCAGGGTCGTGTCTCCGAGCGGAGGCGGATCCATGCATTCAATGCCATCCACTCCGGTTTCCACAAATAATTCGAGACGATCAGTGATATTGCCACAGGTATGCAGGTAAGCGATTCCGCCGCCGGCTTGTACTTCCCGGGCCAGCTTGCGTACGGAATCAAAAACCAACTCCCGGTAGGCCGGCAGGGATAAAAACATTGCACCGGAATATGGTGAAGATATCTGGATGCTCTCCAGTCGTCCCAATTCCACCTGAGCCCTGGCCCAGGTGATGCTCTGTTGGTCAAAATAATCGACCAGCGCCTTGAATTTGCCGGGATCCTGTAAAGTGGCGATCAGCGCGTCCTCCAGGTTGGGGAACCATTGAATCGCCCGGGAAAATCCATCCGCAGCCCAGCCGCCCAGGTGATAATCCATCCCCAGCAGTGAACGTGCCAGATGACTGCTGTAAAAATTACTTTCGTCGTATCGCGTCATCTCCGACGGCCATGCCAGTGGATCGGCACTGTCGAAATCATGGTTGGCAGCTCCTTGCGGAGCGCCGTTGATCCAGAGATCCAGCAAATCGTGGACTTCGGTCCCGGCCTGCGTTCCGGGCAGATAGAGCAGGACTCCGTCGAATCCATAGTTACGGGTACAATTGCATTCAGCTTCGATATACTCCTCAATCACCCGCGGGATTTCACCGGTCGGCGTGCCGTTACGGATAATATGGCCGATGCTCAGCAGGCACCAGACCGGTACACGGTCCGGTTGACCGCCCCGCAGGGCGCTATTCAGTCGTTGACGGCCGTTCATGTATGCTTGACTCCCAACGAATCATCGTACGATGCGAATACTGGTGATCCGATAAGGTTGAAATACATGGGTCGTCTGGTTATCGTCGACTGATAATTCGGTTTGATCGACTTCCAGCGGACTGGTCAGACAGGCACTTTTTATTTTTCCTTCCCCCCTGCCGATTTTTCCCGATTGGGCCTGCGATGACAAATTTACAACCCGAATTATCACGCCACGTCCGTCCGTGGCCGGTTTGCCATACAGAATTGCCAAATTATTCCCGGCAATAGTCAGAAATTGGCCGGTGTGACGATCCTGCGGTACGTGCATCGCCGGGTGCACCTCCACCGTTGTGGCAAAAGCGCGACCGGCGACGAAACTGGCATAGGGATTGAAGCAGTTACTGGTGGAGAAACCATATTTCAAACGAATGAAACCGGGCTGACTGGCCCGAAAATTAGTATCCCAGTAATTGTTCAACGGCCAGGCCAGCAGCAGCGGATTTTTACTTCGGCGGATCCTGTCGTTCCGGTGACCGAAATTGAAACCGCCGATCTGAACCAGCGGCGCATCGGGACAGAATATAGTGGCACAGTAATCTCGATTGTGAACCGCGGCATATGATTCGACGGTTACCCAACCCCGGCAGGCCCCCGGCAATTGTTCCCGGTCCAGTTCCACCGGCAGACCGGCGGTGTCAAAGTGACTTTCCCAGTCTTTGGCCATTTTCAACGGAAAGACAAAATAATGGGCTTCCGGTGTCTCGGTATTTTCAAGTTCCAGTGCCGCTTCGAGTTCAATGATCGGATTCAGCGCCGAAAGAGTTAGGCGCTGTTCCAGTTTCCGCAGGCCGGCGCCCCGGAAACGCAGTACCAGCGTCAGACCCGACACCTGCTCGATAATTTCGAAACCGAGATATTCCGTCAGCCCTTCGCGCTTGGCCACCCAGTCGTTATTCCAACAGGATATTTCAAAATTTTCTTTCTTCTGGTCGCGGGTATACAACGCCTTGCGATCGCCGTCCACCAGGGGATCGGGCGCCTCGCGAACAAGCTGGAAAAAAGTCCACGGACCGGATGTATCGAGTATTTCCCGATGGTTGGTTTTATCGAACAGACCGGTAATCCGGCCGGTTCGGGGATCGTAGGTCAGTCGGTAGTAGCGTGACTCGACCGTATTGTTCAATCGGCGGGAATATTTGTGATTGGCCGGTTCGACCCCGGGTGCAACCGGCGGCAGTTCGCACTCGCTGTGACTCAAACTGTCATCGGGGGCAGCAACAGGCAATTCCTTGAAATCAACGAATTTCCAACTGAAAGGCGGCATCTCCAACGGACCGCACAAAGGCGAATCCTGCAACTGATCGTAACGGTTCTGATAGGTAAAACGCGGCGTCCGGTGCCGTTTTCCCTCCTGCCGCCACCATTCCGGCACCGCTGCATAACAATCGCGCCGAGCCGGACTGGTATTCACTAACAGCACACCATCCTGAGTGTATGATCCGGCTGGATTGCGGGCCAGCAATTCCAGCGCGTCTATCAGCGCATATTCGGCCTGTTCCCGGCCCGTATGCGCCAGAATATCCTTCAGGTAAGCCTGGGTGCGCACCTGCGGGTGATGCGTGTCCAGCGAGTTAAAAGCACCCCAGGTATGTTCATCGAAACAATTGACATTCCACCAGGCTTTTTCCAGGATCGCAGTGGTGTGCGCGTTCGTCCGGTCTTGCGTACTGCGGATCATATCGGCGCTGTACAGCCGCGGCTTGGTACCCTGATTCAGGGCCGTCTCCACCGCCGTGCTGGCGGAACCGAAATTCCAGTAGTCGGTCCAATCGCCGCGATACGATTCCAGATGCGCGGTTGGAATCAGCTTGATCTTTTCTGCCAGCATCCCCGGTGTAATATAACGAATGGCCACTTCCCGCCCGGACTCATTCCACTGGCGGATCAACCGGGCCGAATCGGGATTGGGCGATGAATTATCATAGCTGACGGGGGCATGGGCAGCGGTCAGATAAATGAAATCGTACGGATAACTGCGTCGTTCCAGGTGTTTGAGGTATTTTTCCAGTCCCCGGTCCATGGCAGCGAGACTGTTTTCATGGGTGTTCAACAGTTGGTCGAACATGGTATAGTGCGTTCCGTTCATCACCAGCAACTCGCGGTTAGAAGGTGTCAGCCAGCGAAAAACATTGGGACGCTTCAAAATCGTTCCGCCAAAATGAGGATTGACGGCCATGATCAGCAATTCGATGCCGCTATCGAGCAACAGATCGGAGGCCGGCCAGGCGATACCGTTCACGTCGTGCTGATTGACCGTATTGATCGTTGCTCCCAGTTGATCCCGGAACTGCTGTGTCAGCGCCAGTTGGCGGATCAGTTGTTCGGAATTGCATAAAGGGGTGGTATTGAACTGCAAAGCGGAAATCCCGATCCGCTGCTGGTGCAGGTAATTACTGAATTTATCGATTTGTCTGGTGTCGGCGCTTTTCAGCCAGTGCGCGACCTGTGACGTTACTTCACAGGTCCAACGGGGCTGCGATTCGGGCGGCCAGTCGGCGGTCTGGTCCAGCAGCTCCAGTGCCTGATTGATGAATTCCCGTTGGAGTTCCCAGAGGATCGTGGCGCTGTGGGTGTACCCGACGTCCAGGTGGCTGTGGTGCAGTACTAAAATTTCCTTGATATTCATTGGTGATTTCCGAATTCCGTAGCAATTATTTAATTAAAATCATTTTCCGGGTCGACTGCTGGGTTAGACCCGTCGACAGGGCCGTGGCCGAAATCCGGTACAGATAGACACCGGCGGCGACCGGAATACCGCGGGAATCACAGCCGTCCCACTGCACCTGCAGATTACCAGCCGACTGCCGGCAGTCTATTAGAGTGCAGATTTCCCGGCCTCGCAGATCCACTATTACCAGACTAACCTGCGCATCCCGGCTCAGGTGGTAATTAATACTGGTGGAGGGATTAAACGGATTAGGGTAATTCTGCCCCAGATCGACCAACTGCGGTAACACATCAGGCGTTTCAGCGGTGATCCCGACCGTGGCGCTGTCCAGGTGCAAAGTAATAAATCGCGGCCGGTAGATATCGGCCTGGTTCAACAGGTCGCTCAGGCTGAAGGTGTTGACATTGTAACTGATCAGCAGTGTTCCCGGCAAGGATAGATGCGGGTGGGCCTTGGCGTTGTAGACGAAAATATTGGAATTCAGTTCAATTTCCGGACAGGCGTAAATATTCTGCGGAAAACCGAAGGGTCCCACCGGACTTTCTCCAAAATTTATTCCGACACTGGTACCGTAATTAAACACAATGATGAACCGTCCGTCATCGAGCGGCGTGACACTGAATTCCTGCGAAATACTGCCGGCCAACTCGGCGCTGGCTTTGATATCAGCGGTCCATTCGCAGCCGTCCCAGAACCGGTATTGCTGCGGCTCACGGATATGTTCCGGCAGCACGCGGGCGACGATCATTTTTTTCTGGGCGCTGTAACTGCGGGGACCGTAAACATAAATGTAGCCGTCGGCTCCCGGATTGCCGGAACCGGCCGTCATGTCCAGCACCGCCTGGCCGATAACCGCCTGATATCCGGCCACGGTGTCAATGTCAAAAAACGGCAGGTCGACCTGCTCCGGATTGCTGATCGCCGGCAGTGAATCGGTCAGAAAACTGATCAGCGTTACACCGGCCAGTTGGAATCCCCAACCGGTTGTCTTGTCTTCGCTTAACCGTAGTCCGTAAACATATGTTATGCCACCGATGGCGATGCCATCCATGGGCCAGATCCAGTCACCGGGCTGGGATTCGGGGGTATCAGCGGCGAAGACATGAACCGGGTCGCCGTCGGGCTCCGTCCTCCAGATAAAATCGGTACTGTCGGGATCGGCGGTTCGGCTGCGCACCAGCGCCGCCGTGTTTCGAATCAGCCGGGGATTCAGGCGCTTGTCATTCTCGTCCACATCACCGATAAATGTGTCGCCGAAGAGGAACAGGGTGCCCCGGTAATCAGGATCATCGGCACGGTCGTACCCGGACAGGGGGATCGAGTAGACGGCGTCCGAACCGGTCCAACCACTGGAACGATCGAACAGGTCACTCCAGTCGTCGGCGGTACTGACCTTATATTCCGGGACCGGTTGACAGCTCGTCGGCACACCAATCCGATTCGGATACGCGAGTGGCGACCAGCCCATAATCCCGCCGGTGGCCTTGGTCGCCAGATAAGCCAGGTCAAAACAGCCCTGCGTGGTCCCGACCTGCACGTTCAGTGCAATTGTCACCGACGGATTGCCGCTGTAAGTGTAGCCACTGTCGGATATCAGACCCACCCAATGCATATTGCCGGTGTATCTGGCGGCAGGGTAATGAAATTCCGCCGTGTCCGCCCACTGGTCGGAGGGTTCCATGATGCCACTACCGATATCACCGCTGTAAGTGGCACTAATGATATTCCAGTCGATAGGTAACAGGACGCACAGAATGCCTTTGTGGGGATTATTGGTTTCGTCGATACTGTCGGATATTTTTACGGTAATGTCGATCGTTGCTCCGGGTTGTGCGCTGTCCGGCTGGTCGATTAGATCAAAGCGGCAACCGCTGATCATAAGTAGCGCCAGGAAACAAACGAGCGATTGCACAAGAGTCGCATTTTTCCAGCGTTCAACATTCATATTTCCATTCCGATGCACTCATAGTTGGAATCAATTGATTCGGTTTCCATCCGATTCGGCAAACAGATGCAGTTTAGCGGTATCGACCGTCAACTGGACTGCCGCGCCGATTTCGAATTTGAATTCAGCGGCAACCCGTGCCACCAGGGCGGTTTCACCGACGGATACATGCAGGTTCGATTCGCTGCCCAGCAATTCGGTAACGGAAACCCGGGCGAGCAGGTCGCCGGTACCACTGGTCAACTTGAGATCCTCCGGTCGTATGCCGGCTGTCACCGATTCACCTATGCGGTCCTTAACAAGACCGGCCAAGGAATCAGGTAGTTCCAACCGGATATCGTCGCCGATTAGACAGGGCTGCGGACTTGCCGCAATCCGCAGCCGGATCAGATTCATCGGTGGCGATCCGATAAATCCGGCGACGAATCTGTTTAATGGTTTACGGTAGATATCAAGCGGCGAACCGGTCTGCCGGATATAACCGTTTTCCATGACCACTACCCGGTCACCCATGGTCATCGCCTCCACCTGGTCGTGGGTCACATAAACCATGGTCGTCTTGAGCTGTTTGTGCAGTTTCTTGATTTCAGTGCGCATCTGAACCCGTAGCTTGGCGTCCAGGTTGGACAGCGGTTCATCGAACAGAAACACATTCGGTTTGCGGACGATCGCCCGACCCAGCGCCACCCGCTGACGCTCACCACCGGATAATTCCTTGGGGCGCCGATCCAGATAATTTTCCAGGCCAAGGATGGCGGCCGTTTCGCGCACCCGGGAATCGATTTCCGTATTGGGAAATTTTCGCAGCTTCAGTCCGAAAGCCATATTCTTATAAACGCTCATATGCGGGTACAGGGCATAATTCTGGAATACCATCGCGATGTCGCGATCCTTCGGCGCGACCGCATTCATCAACCTTCCATTGATGAATAAATCGCCGCTGGAGATTTCTTCCAGACCGGCAATAATGCGCAACGTCGTGGATTTTCCGCATCCGGACGGACCGACCAGCACTACAAATTCCCCCTCGGCAATGTCCAGATTGATATCGTGCAGGACCGGATTACGGTCGTAATATTTTTCGATATGCCGTAGACTTACAAAAGCTGCCCTCGAATCCGTGTTGGTCATACTACTATCCATATTTTTAATGAATTAGTCACAGGGATCATTCAAAGCCTTGTTGGTCATGCTTTCCGGGCGCACGAACACCAGCACCAGTTGGGCCGGCCGGTGACCGCGATTTATCACCCGGTAGCTGCCCACAACCGCCGGCACCACCATCGATTCGAATCGTGCCAGCCCGGTTGAAAAACCGTCGGTGGTCAGTAGTTCGATCTTTTCACCATCGACCAGATTGATCGCATAGGCCGCGCCACTGGTATTCAATTCCACCATACCGTCAAATTCCAGCCGATGAATGACGTAAAACGTCTCGGGCCGATCGTACAATTCCATCATACGCCAGCCAGCCCCTTCAGCAATCAGCCGCGGCCGGGCCAGATAATTATCGCGGATAAAAGCGGTCCGCCGTTCGGGACGAATATTTTCAAATGCCCGACGAATATTCATCGGCCGCAGGTTACCATCAAGATCACGACGCAGGTAATCATAAATTTTGAAAGTAAAGATGTACGGTGTGGCGCTGATTTCCAGAACCAGGTTGCCAGCGCCGCTGCAATGTACGGTGCCATTGGGAATCATGATCAGGTCGTGCGGTCGCACCGGCACACTGTTGACATATTTATCAATTTCGACCTGCTTACCCGCTGTTTCCGACTCTTCCAGACTGGCTCTGAATTCATCCTGGTCGCAATCTTCGGTCAGTCCCACATAAACGCGTGCTCCCGGCTTGGCATTGGCGATATAATAGGTCTCGTCCTGGGTGTAGGTTTCCCCGAAATTCCGGCGGATGTAATCCGGCCGCGGATGTACCTGGGTCGACAGATTACCGCCGTCGATCGTATCCAGATAATCGAGCCGGATCGGCCACTCATAAAGGAATTTGCGGGCGGCGGCGTCACCCAAAACCCGGATGTTTTCCTGGTACATCAGGAAATCGAATGAAAACTCCAGCTGCCGACCATCCGCCTCGACGGTGATGCCGTTTTCCGGCGCGATCAGTTCAAAACTCCAGGCAAAATTGGGACGCTCCGGATCGAGTCCCATATGCCCCTGCATATACTTGCCACCCCAGGGACCGGGATAAAACCAGGGACGAACCCGGAATGGCGAACGGGCAATAATTTTCAAGGCATCCCGGAACCGGTTACCGGTCATGAAAGCCGGTGCAACGGGATTCTGCAAGTCGACCAGCAGGTCGATCCGGGGCAGTAAAATACGTTTCTGGCGGTTCTGGGCCGGCCAATCCACAAAATAAGAACGTTTATAGAATTTTCCGAAGCCGACCGGCCGGGGCTCACCCAAATTAGTCAGACTGCCCGAGCGTGCCTGTTCCTGCAGCACGTCCTTGGGAATATCAATATACCAGAGCTGGTCCCACTGTTCCACCAGTCCGGCACCACATCCATAAATAATGCTGATACCGTTGGTCTTGACTTCCCGCCGAATGGTGGCTTCGATCCGTAGTTCGGCAATTGTGGCCGCGTCAAAAAATACTTCCGGCCCATACGGATAATGCGTTCCGAACAGAGGATCATCCCCGCCTAGGAATGGTTCCAGTTGTCGCCTGATTGTCCCGGACTCCTGCCGGCAATCCGACATGGAGGTCCAGTCGGAGGTAATGTCCAGCACCGCCAGTTCCTCCGCCAGATTCTGACGAAATATCTCCCAATCGACACCGTTATAGCCGTCGATCACCAGCACTTGCCGACCAATTTTACATTCGGCGGCGATCAATTCCGCCAGACCGCTATAACCGCTGGAAATGCCTCCGTCTAGTGGAAAAGTCGGAAAACAATTGTACAACCCCCGTGAGTATTCCCGCATATCCGCCGGCAATGGTGTCGCCAGCGGGTCCGTTTTAACAGTCAATTTCGCCAAAATCAAATACCTTTTCTATTTCCGGTTAAATACCCAGTCGTGGGTGGAAGGCGACGCCTAGAGCGGCGGCCCGGTTCCCGAGTTCCGACGGCAGTATCTTTATCTTCCCCCGTGGAAATGTCCAAGCCATCCGGCCCACCCGTTCAATTAATCCCGGCAGAATTATCGCCGCACTGTTCAGTACGCCCCCGCCCAGCACGACCGCCTCCGGTCCGTAGGCATGAATCACATTCACCACCCCAATTGCCAGGTTATCCAGAAACTCATTGAAGGTAGCACGCCGGGCTGGTATTCGGTCGGCCGACTCGAAGAAATCCGGCAACGGATCGCCGTCGGTCAGCAGTTCCGGGTGCCGTTCGCTGATGATCCGGCGCAGCGCGGTGGCGGAACAGTACAATTCCAGACAGCCACGATTCCCGCAGACACATTGGGGACCATTGCGATCGACGCTGATATGCCCGCCCAGCAAGCCCCCCAGGGGATCGGAACCCTCGTAGGGCATACCATCCTTGACCAGCGCACTGCCCAGTCCGGTGCCCAAGGTCAGGCAAACAACCACCTTGAAACCGCGGCCGGCGCCGAAGCGAGCTTCGCCCCAGGCATATGATCGGGCGTCATTTTCGACAATAAACGGAATTCCCAGGCGATTGGTAAAAATATCGCGCATCGGTAAACCGGCGAGCAGTTCGCCGGCCCCGATATCCTCTAGGATGATACCGGTGTGCGTATCCACCAGTCCTTTGGCTGCTAATCCGCCGCCTTTCAAGGGATATCGCTCCGCGAAACGGAGTGTTTGTTCCAGCAATCTACCGGCGAAATCACCGCCGGCCGCCAATTCGTCGACCTTCAATTCCTCAAAGGTGACCGTTTTTCCATCCAGGGAAAAAACACCGATTTTCAGATTGGTGCCGCCGAAGTCGATTCCGATCCGCATCGCTCGCTCCCGCTTAATTTCCGGTTCCGAAAAAATGGATCAGGCTGTCAATCAGATGCCGGCGCCAGTTTCCCCAGGTATGTCCCTCGGGGTATTCCCGGTAAACGAAATCATAGCCTTTTTCAGTGAGAACCTGCCGTAGACGGCGATTAGCCGCCAGAAAATCGGTTTCCGCCAGCGGCAGCAGGCCAACGCCAACTTTCTCTTCGTACAGACCGACGTCGATATACAGGCGGACCGGCTGGTGTTCGGCCGTGGCAATCTTTTTGATAACCCGGTCATCCTGAAACGACTGATATCCGGACTGGCTATAGGCCAGACCGAAAACATCGGGTCGTTCAAAGCCGATGTAGAGTGAAATCAGTCCGCCAAAAGAATCGCCAACCACCAGCCTTCGGCCGGGATCGGATTCAACCCGGTAGCGTCGTTCAATTTCCGGTACCAGTTCATCACAGAAGAAAGTCACATAATCATCGTTGAGGCCGTATTCGGTCATCCGGTTGGGCATTTTCGGCTGGTGGCGGTTAGGCGGCGTCACAAAAACGGCGATCACCGGTTCGATGCGTCCATCGGCCGTCAACTGGTCCAGCACCGCCGGCACGATGGCAAATTCGGCATAATCCAGACCATCCTGAATGTAGACCGTCGGATATTTCCGGTCGTTCCGGTCATAACCCGGCGGCAGGTGAACATGAACCTGATGCGGATATGACATTACACCCGGCGGCAGTTCGAGTGCGTCGAGCGTGGAGCAATCCCATTTTTTACCATACTGATAGTCGTTGAAATAGGGATGTCGGCGGTAACCAGGCAGGGCCAGTTCCGACACCGGTCCGAGGCCGTTCCAGATTCGGTACGGATTTAACGGATCGACCGCGAACGGATCGCCCGGTTCGGGGATCAGCCAATATTCCAGCCGGGCGGCGGGATCACAGGAAATCCGCCGATAGAACAAATCGGTAGCCCCTATCCGTTCCAGCGGCAGAACGCCATCCCACAAATTCATATCCCCGGTAATCCCGATTTTATCGACGGTTCCCTGATACAGAAACACCACGGTGGAATCGTTTTCTATCAACGGTGTATCAGTCACAGTGGCCATAAAATCGTCGGCGGCCTGCTGGCGCTCCTGAGGGTCGGATAATTGTTCCAGGTTGTTTAGAAATTGAATGAATCTGTCATCATGCATGGTCCGGTCCACCTGTGAAACATCAATTTGTTTGGTAGTCAAACACCCGCCGAAACCGATCGCGGCCAGGCAGATTATCGACAGTGCTTGCAGCGTAAATTTCACTCTTGCAATAAGATTTACCATCATGCTTTTTTCAGGCCTTCACGATCGACATGATAGCGCCGCCCCTGGTAAAGCAGATCGTGCAGCTCGGCCCGCGGATCGAATGATCCGAACTGCGGGACGGCGGTAATACCTTCATGGATGGTAGCTTTAACGCCGAAAATTGATTCGATAATCAGGCTGACCCAGCAACCACCCGATGAGACCGCCCAGTCGGTGATGTAAGGCATATTCGGGGGACATTTCAGAGCGCCACCGGCTTCCCGGGGAGCTGACTGTTCGGTAAAATGCGCCTGCCCGAACGGTCCCTGATTAGCGGATGCTGCCAGTCCCTGCAGCCAGTTGAAAGCCAGCTCGGTCTCCCCCAGACGATAGAGACCGCTGGCGGTCTGGGCCGGCCAGGCTGGATAGGCTCCATTCCACTGGTGATCCGGACGGATGCTGAAAATCGCATCCTGATCCCGGGGCGAGAGGGCACGCATCCAGACTTCCGTCTGCAATTCCTCCCGGAAATACCGGGCCATTTCACGCTTCTGCCCGTTTGTGAGATCGTCGGCGATAGTATTCAGTGTGGTGATAAAATCGTAACAGTGCCGGACTTCCACTGCCTCGCCACCGGGATGCAGCGCTTTCCAGTAACCGCCACCGGGAACGTATAGCGACTGAACTTTCCGTAACAGATCCTGTGCTTCGCTTCGCAACTGTACGGCTGCGGATTTTTCACCCCGGGCTTCCAGTAATCCGGCCAGGAACCGCAGATTGAAAACATTACCGGCATTGAGACTGGCCACCTGGTGGATATAGGTGCTGACGCATTCCAGCAGATTATCGATCCCGCCGTAATCGGCCAGACCGCTGTCAGCTTTGAAGTTGCGCCAGCTGCCGGCGTATTCGCTGAGATAGTCGAGTACCTGGCGGTCGGGAGCGCCGTTCGTTTGCCAGGGGCTGACCGTGCTGTCCAGCCAATCAAGCTGGCCCGACCAGCGCAGATAATCATTGGACATCCACAGCATGGCAAAATCATTGACGGCGTACCAGGGACCAACCGGCCCGCCGGTGAGATAATCGGTTCCGAAATGTTTATGCGTATCCAGCCCCATCCAGTACTCCAGGTACTTTCGCATTACTGCCGGATCCAACAACGCATGCGCCATAGAGCTGATGGAATAGTCCCAGATAAAAGTTACGGTCTGCCAGTAGCGCGGCAGCAACGTATCGTAGGCACGGCCATAAACCGAATGGGGGTTATCGCGTTTAAAATAGATCATTCCCATAATGCCGGTCAGATACAACCGGCGGATCGCTTCATCGTCGGTGTACAAAATCGGCAGCGAACCGGAATAGCGCTCGTTGCCGGGAATAAAAACGGCGGCCAGTTCATCATTCCAGTCCTGACGCGCTTGCTCCAGGTGGCCGTCGATGTTGTGAATAATACTGTCGTAAATCCGGCCGATTTCACGCACACTCGCGCCGATCACATATACCAGCGAGATGGTTCTCCGCTCTCCCGGTTGCAGTTCCAGTACCAGTTCACCGCCCAGGCGATTGACTTTCACATCGGCAGCGTCGAATCCTTGCAGGGCACAGGCGGTGCTGTGGCGCGAGTTAAATAGCAGCGCCTGTCGACCCTGGTCGATGTCGACCAGATTATCAGATTCCTGTGGTGCTATAAAATTAGCCCATTTGTCCATTGATTTGATTACATTACCCTGCAAGCGTAGCTGGACCGGTAACCGTGCCGGTTCGCCCCGGCGATTTTCGATCGTCAAGCTGACGATGACCGCCTGTTTGCCGACCACCAGCGAAGTAATCGATTCCAGGTACAGGCCCCGATATTCAGCTGTTCGCACAATCCGGTCGGGATACCAGATATATGTTATGGGAACACACAGAGCCGGGAAATAACAGCCATCCAGGTACAGCCCTCCGGTGACTGCTTCCGAACCACCGTAAGGCGGATAATATACACCGCGGAAACCGGTAATATCTTCGGCCACCTGGACCGTTCCCAGAGCATTCGCCAGGCCCGGAGGGTTGAACAAATCATTATTGCGATGCACCAGTGGTGCGCTTTTCAAATCTTCAACGGTTGGTATCATATTTTGTGACAGATCAATTCGGTTTAGTGTTTACGAACCAGTTCAATTTCCAGGAGGTGGGGATAATATTCTTCAAATTCGATGTAGGTGACATAAATCCTTTTCCCGTCGGCCTCAGCCAGTTCCGGATGTTCTTTAGCGGCATAAATCAGCACCGGATAGGGGCTTTTTACTTCCGGCGGTCGAACCTGAAACAGGTGCACCGGCGAACTCCACGGTCCCCAGGGATTGGGACTGGTGCGGGCCACGATTGCACCGCTGACATCCTGTGAATGTACCGTCAGGTAGCACTCCAGATACTTATTGTAGGCGACCGATAACTCATTAGGCGGTCCGGTGAAAACGACCTGCGCAGTACGGATATCGTCACTCCATCGCCCGGTTGCAGCATCGCTCAGGTATTCATAGCATTCAAAATTTTCGATTTCAGTCGCCGGCACACGGGCTACATAAACATTTTGTTGGCCCGTCCCGCTATCACGCAGCACACCGTAAAAGTATAAAAACCTGTCTCCGGGTACCACCAGGACCACCGCCCCGAATTGCGGCATGGTGTGGTCCCAGACAATCGTTGAGCCCCGGTACTCAATTCGCCGGAAATCCCAGGTATCGGTATCCCCAACTGATAGACCGGAGCCATAGACTTCAAAGGCCACCGGAAAGGGACTGTCATCCGCAGGGATCAATTTAATTTTTTGAAAATACAGGTACAATTTGTCGGCGAGCTCGATGCCATGAAAACACCAGATGCGGTCGGTCAGATGATTTTCGCCAGGCAACAGGTTCACCAGCTGTTTTAATTTACCGTCCTGTCCGCGGATGTGCCGGAAGTTAACTATTCCAGCGCGGCCGGTCCGATCTTCGACCAGTGCACCGGTATTGTGCACGATTGAATCGATCTTATTCCAGCCTTCGGTAAGGGCCTGCGGTCGGATGGATTTTCCATCCATATACCACAGACTCGTGCCGGTGGATCGCTCGCCCACCAGCGTATCGCCGAAAAACCACAACGTCCGATCGCGCAGGCGGATCGAATAGGCCCCGTCCTGCCCTACCATGCGATCAGGATTAACCGTGAACTGGGGGCCCAGATCACGGATTTCTCCGACAGTAAATGGTTGTTTCATCAGTTTATCCATTGTACCATAATTATCTATTTACTCAGGGAATTCAACCGGGCCAAGGAGATCATTGATTCCTCGACCCGGTTAATTCCCATCCGGCTGACTCTCTAATGCAATATACTTATCTGCGACAGATTACTGTAGCAGAATCATCTTCCTGGTTTCGACCTGGTTGTCGGTCTTCAAACGGTAGAGATAGGTGCCGCTGGCCAGATTATCAACATGAAATACCACCTGATAATTATCCGGCTGTTGGACTTCATTGACCAACGTACTGATCAGGCGACCGGTAATGTCGTAAACCGACAATTCGACGCGGGAAGCAGCCTCCAGGCTGTATTCGATTACAGTCTCCGGATTGAACGGATTGGGATAGTTTTGCGACAATCCATATTCTTTGGCCAAAACGCCCTTATCGACACCGACGATACCGCCGGTGATTTCCACCCATTGATTCATCAAAGTGTCAACACCATCGCCCCAGCCGCTGGAACCCGCATCATCAATGTCGTTATCGGCAAAATAATCAAACATACCGCCAGAATTTACCGTAACCATGTATCCAATCGGGAAATCGCCACCTTTTTGCCCAACAGTGAAATTCAGGGTCGCGTCGTGATAGACATTGGCCTCATGGAGATAGCCGACATCGGACAGCAGCTTGACCCATTTCATGTTCGCCGGGGGAACGATTACGGTATCAATCAAACCGTAGACTGGTGTGGCAGCGGCCGGATCGAGTACAATCGTGCCTGTCCCCACATCCGAATCGTAAGTACCGGAGGTAAAGGTCCAGTCATCCGGTACTAAGACACAAATGGCGCCTTTGTGTGCATTATTTGATTCGGCGGTGATATCAGATATTGATACTGTCGTAGTGAACGTACCACCGGCAGCAACAGTGGCCGGCTGATCTACTTCGTAAATCAGGCAGGATGAAAGCGTAAAGATCAAGATTAAAAAGAATATATTTACTATTAATCCCTTTTTCATTGTTTCATTTTCCTTTATTATGTTGGATTCCGGATTGGTCCGGTTGCTTTATGGTCGAGGTACGATTTTAATGGTTTGAATCTCATTTGGTTGAAGCGTAACCCCGATCAAGTTCTGGTTTATCGTTAAACCATGTTTTTGTTTTCCCCAAATCGATACCTTCCAGGCATCTCGGTCTGTGAAAAATTCTGATTGCAGGATTCCCCTGGCGGGTTTGGTTCCGTTCAGGTTGCGAATTCTCAGGATTAACCCCGACTGATCACGGGACGGTGATAAAGCGGTAATCAAAATATCGGGATTGCTGCTGGAAAAATAACTGGCCGTGGCCGGTGACCGCTTTTGCCAGGTCCGCAATACCTCCGGTGGATTTTGCACTTCGCGGCTGAAACGCAGGCCGGCCGCAGGATCAAATGCATTCTTGGTGGCCGTCAGGACGAACCGAAAATCGAGACTGCCGATGTTTCGCTCAGAACGGTTCCAGGCCACCGGGAAATTATTGACCAGCACGACGCTGAACGGTCCGCCGACCGATCCGTGCGTTTCACCTTTGATCACCCGGCTGTCGGGCAGCGCCAGCGAGACCGAGTAATCGGAATCATAGACGGTAAATCCGCCACGCACCGAAAAATAACCGGTTACGGCTCCCGGCAGAATATCGTCGGACGAAACGATCTGACCCCCGGCCTGGTCGATGGCAAAATGGTTTTCGTTTAAAGCCACCGGAAAGGCAAGACCGTATTCTTCCAGTTCCTGTGCCGGAATCAGTTTTTCCAGATTTACTGTGTGCGTGATCTCGATCCGGTCCAGCGCGGTGATGCGGTAGCGCGATTCACTGAAGAGCTGGCCCGGCCTGACAATCTCGACATCCAGGGCGATCGGCATCCGGTCGATAATCCTGATTTTGGCGGCGGCTGTATCCAACGCTGTTACCCGGTCATTCGAAAATGGCTCGATTTTCAAAGGCGCGGCAAATGACCGGTCCGCTTCCGCAGCAATTATTTCACGTTGGTTCCGGCGATCATAGATACTGATTATTCGTCCGGTCTGCGGATCAAATGTCAATTTGAACCGGGTATTGGCGATGAAGTCGGGACCGTTTTCCAGGCCGCCGTTCGGGAAATGATCATCGGAAGAGCGGATAACTTCATATTTTTTGTATCCGATCGACGGCAGTTTGTCCAGGGACAGATACAGCCGGTCGGTTTCACAAAATGACGGCACGGTTTCACCCGATACCAGGTCGCGGACGGTGACCGATCCGGCAAATGCGGCCGGATAATCGACACGGACCACCGCGGACCGTTCCCATGAAAGGGGATTAAAAACCAGTAGTGCCTCGCTGTCCAGCGACTCACCCGGAATCGACAGGCGCAACAATGAACGCTCCAATACTTCCGTTGCACCAAGCTTGGCCCGTTCGATATATTGATGGCGGTAATCCGCCGCCAAAAGATTTTCCGCTCGTGAACCGTAGCCATATTCGAGCCCCGAACCGTGTCCGCTGAACAACAACAATTGCCGGTAAACATCATCGATGTCTTCCGTCAGCGGCAGCAACCGGGCATCTTTCAGCCAATTGATGGTCGCCAGTTTTTCGGCGGTCAGGATGCGATTCTGCGTGGCGCGCTGATCGCGGATCAACGCCGGTTCGCCCTGGGAACGGCTGTCCCAACTGGAGGTCCAATCGCCGCGTATAACCGGAATATCAGCTGCATATTTCTTACTGAAATCGTTCGCAAATTGATTCAGATTGCTGATTACAAATCTGGGGTAGGCGTATTCTTCATTCCAAGCCAGTGCCCGCTGATACTGGACTTCCGGGATTCCACAGTTGTCGCCCGCACCGGCATTCACCAGCACCAGATCATAAGGATAGCCCTTGTGCTCCAGCTTGTTCAGTCGCTGCCAGATCCGGTATTCGCTGGCGGTCGTCTCGGTTTCCAATCCCAATAACAAACCTTCGTTGTAAGTCTCGGTAACATATGTCAGAACGGAGCTGCCGTCGCCACCCTCCCAGCGAAATACTTTCGGTAGATTGCGCTGCAGCGGATTTTCGGTATAAACCTCGTTGATACCGGTTACCAGGAAATCGATATCCAAACCTGACAGTAACTGGGGCAGCAGCCAGTTGAATCCCGGCGTATCATTGTAAATAGCCGCGTGATAATCGATGCCGTACTGTTCACGATAGTCGCCGGCCGGGTAAAACGCCCGCTGCATTTCTTCTTCGCTGACCAAGCCGGTAAATGAATTAGTGTATAACGGCGATACGGCGATCCGACCATTCCGGATCAGTTCGATCAGGCGCTGAAATCGATCCGCCGGCCGGCAGCGCTGGTACTGTTCAACCTGCCAGATCGTTTCGATGGTCCAGCGAAAGGCGGGATCCACGGCACAGCGGTCGATCGCCTCGTCCATGATCCGGACTTGCCGCTCTATCACCACCGGTTGAATATGAGTATAGCCGATATCCAGATGGGAAAGTAGCATCAGATACAGTTCATAGCGCCGGCGCGGTTCCAATTGGATTTTACTGGTTACTGTTTGATCACCCAATTTCAGACTTGCCTGTGCCCGGACAGGTTTTTCCAATGCCGGGATAAACAATGAGTGGCGGCTTTCACCGAACGGTACCACCGGCAGATCAAGTATAATCTCTTTCCCTTTCATGGTCAGTATGAAACGGCCTGATTGTGCTTCCGGTGCGATCGAAGACAGCACCAGATCACAGCGCTGCTGTAGTTGGCCGGCAGGTGTTTTCCTGAAAAATATTGTCGACTCAACCTCGAACTTCGGGGCGTTGCGGGTCTCGGGTAAAGACACTGTCAGGTTTTCGGCGACTTGAAATTCACTGTCGATCAGACGGGCATAAAATCCCCAGCCATACCCCGGATCGAATAAAAATCGCGGTTGATAGTCTTGATGTGAGTGAAATACCTTCAGCAATATCGTATTTTCACCCTGCTGGAGATGAATCCGGACGGTATCCTGATCAGCGACCGCTTTCCGCAGACCGTCGTGGTTATAAACGGTTTCACCGTTTACAATTACCTTGATCCGGTTGTAACTGCCCAGCAACAGCACCGCCTCCCGGGCTTCCGGACTGTTGATATAGGTCAGCGCATAACCGGCACGACCGAACCAGGGTACTTCCGGCGTATCGGCCGGGTCGACCAAGCCTAACAGCCCGTTGATATCGACATAACCAGTCGATCCGGCTGAAACCGGCCGCCATGACGCTGAGCCTGAAGCGTTCAGCGGTGCATCCACCAGATCATTGATTGCCGGATGAACAGTTGCTTCGCCAACAGCATCGGCGTCGCCTACGGTTCCAAAACCAGTCAGCGGCTGTGTAAAGGGACCGCAAACCAGCCAAACCGGGAGTTCACCCTGCTCGCTAATCCGGAAGTTAATATTCGACGCCTCCGCTTTGATCGATACCAGAACCGGCAGCACAGCCGCCAGCAGCAGGCAGCGTAACTGATAATTTAATTTTCTCATCAGCCTTTAATCCCACTCATCATGAAACCACGGATGAAATAACGCTGGAACAGGAAGAAAATGATGATTATCGGCAGCATCATCAGGATCGTCGCCACCATCAGCAACGCCCATTCACTTTTATGCTGTCCCACAAACATAACCACGCCTAACGCCAGTGTTCCCCTCAATTGATCCGACAGGTATATCAGCGGTCCCAGAAAATCATTCCAATACAGCATAAACGACAGCACCGCCACCGTCGCCAGGGCCGGTTTGGCCAGCGGCAACACGATATTCCAGTAAATCCGGAATTCCGAACAGCCATCGATGCGGGCGGCATCGAACAGGTCCTTCGGAATCGATAGAAAAAACTGCCGCAACAGGAAAATATTAAAAGCGCCGCCGCCAAAAAAAGCCGGCACGATCAGCGGTTTGAAGGTATTCAACCAACCGAATTCCTTGAACAATACGAACAGCGGTATCATCGTGACCTGCATCGGTAGCATCATCGTGGCGATAACCACGATAAATAAAGTGTCACGGCCGGGCCAGCGCAGCACGGCAAACGCATAGGCCACCAGCGAGGCCGACAGAACCGTCCCGAAGATGGCCAGTCCGGTGACAAATACCGAATTTTTCAAATAGACCATGAACGGCATGGCCTTGAATACGTTCAGGTAATTCTCCCAGTGGATCGTGTCCGGAATCCATTTCAGCGGCAGGCTGAAAATATTTTCGTAACCCTTCAGCGAAGTGGAAATCATCCACAGAAACGGTAGAATAAAGACAGTCGCCAGTATGGTGAGCGCCAGGTAGCGCGCGATTACCGGCAACGCCTTACGTCCGGTCGGCAGCAGCTTGGTACCTGGTTTGAACATCACTTGCGCTCCCCTTCGTAATAAACCCAGCGTTGACCGAACTTGAATTGGAAGATCGTTACCGCCAGCGTTATTATCAACAGCAACCAGGCCAGGGCCGAAGCGTAACCCATGCTGTAGTCATCGAAGGCCTTGTTGTATAGATACAGGTTGTAGAACAGGGTCGAATTCAGCGGTCCGCCCTTAGTCATGACATAGGCCTCGACAAATACCTGAAAGGAAAATATAACCTCCATTACCGTCCATAAAAACAGTACCGGCGATATCAGTGGCAGCGTGATATGAATAAATTTCTGCCACCAGTTCCCGCCGTCCAGGTCCACCACCTCATACAAATGTTTCGGTATTCCCTGCAATGCGGCCAGAAATACCAGCATCCGGCCGCCACCGATCGACCAGAGACTCATCAGCACAATCGCCGGCTTGGACCATTCATGGCTCTGGAGCCAGAGCGGTCCCTGGAAGCCCAGTGCCGCCAGGGCACTGTTGATCAGCCCATACTGGGGATTGTACATCCACAGCCAGATTACCGACAGAACCACACCGGTAATGATCGACGGTATGAAGAAAACGGTGCGGAAGAACCGGATTCCACGCAGCGAATCATGGAGCAGCGACGCCAGCAGCAGCGATCCCAGAATACAGATCGGGGTTCGGAAAACAACATAGTAAAGCGTATTCCCGATCGAAGTCCAGAAATAGGGATCATTGACCAGCAGGTTACGGTAGTTAGCCAGACCGATAAATAAGGGGATTCTCAGCACATCAAACTGACACAGGCTGTAATACAGCGACATGCCCATGGGATAGAGACCGAATATGATAAAGCCGATTATCCAGGGTGAAGCGAAAATATAACCCCAGACGGCCTGGCGCTGAAAAAAAATACTTCTTCCCGGTTTTCTATGCTCGGCGGCGGTCATTATTTCAGTTCCGGAAAATTCATTTTGGAACGAACATATTCGTCGTAAACCAGCGCTTTGTCGAGCTCCAGTTGAACGATTTTTTCCGCCTCTTTCAGGGACTGCTCGGCGGTCTGCAACCCGTGCAGCACCCGTTCCTGCACCCGTCCCGACATTTCACGCCAGAACACATCGTGGGCCAGGGGAATGATCGTCGGCGAGTGCGCATAATCCATCTGGCTGACGAATACGGCGGTTTCCGCGGTGTTGTTAAAGGACGGATCATTCGCGGCAAGACGATTGGTGGGGAATAAATTCTCTTCCGTGTTGAAACAGGTCTGCAACTGGATGTCTTTATCGACGGCATACTTAATAAATTGCCAGGATTCGCGGGGATGACGGGCACCACGGGGAATCGCCAGCCACCAGCTTCCGGAGGTGGACACGGTGGGGGAATCGCCGAAGGACGGGATCGGGTAAACCGCATAATCCAGGCCAGGATTGTAACGTTGAACCAGTTCCGGGAAACTGCTGTCGATAACCATCATCGCCACTTTTTCAGAAATCAGCTCATGCTGGTCGGCATAGCCGAAACTTCCGCGAAAGGCCTGGACCTTTTTCATGTCGTACTGCCGGTAATAATCAGCCACCCATTCCAGAGCCGTTCGCATAGCCGGGTTATTCAGACTGACGGTTTTACCGTCCGGGGAAAGGAATTCCGCCCCCAGTTGCCAGGCAATCAGCATTGAAGTCTGGAGCGTGTTCGCTTCAAACTGCCGCCAGTCGGGGATAAAGCCCATCCGGACGATCTGACCGCGATCGTTGTACTGGTCGAGATGCCCGGCTAATTCACGGACTTCAGACCAGGTGCGTGGCTGTCGCTCCGGATCAAGTCCCGCTTCCCGGAACATTCGTTTGTTGATGAAAAAAGCATTCGACACAGTCATGATCGGCAGACCAAAAACATGACCGTCGTAGATCATTTCATCCCAGAGGGCGGGATAGAATATTCCGGGATCGAAATTATCTTCGACAATGAAAGTATCCAGCGGAAACAGGGCCATCCGTGATGCCCACTTGACTACCGGCACAAACTGGCTGACAATGTCGGGGGGATTACCGCTTAGCACCGCGGTCAGGATTTTCTTTTCATGCTCCTGCCAGGGTATTGCCAGCGCCTCGACGACTATCTCGGACTGCATGGCATTGAAGGCCTCAACGTAATACGGCGGGCTTTCCTTCTGCCCGGTGATGTACCAGTACTGGAGGTGGATCTTGCCATCGTCATTTTCAACTGGAGCGGGTGCCTGCCACCAAAATAGTCCGATGACCAGCATGGCCACTATAATACCGATAAAAAATTTCCAACCAGCAGTCATTTGATCTTTACCGGGCAAGTCGCATGATTAGATCGACACCTTAATTGTCACCCGGTGGATATCACCAAATAATTCACCATAATTCATGAAAGAATAATCAATTTGCGATGCAATAGATCCTAATCCGGGTAATTTAAAACCGATGCCGAAACAAAATTCACCATATTCACGAAAATCAGGATGCAGACGATAGCCGCCTCGAAGTATCAAAGAATTTGCCATTTCATATTCTAATCCAGAAACCAACCACTCATTATTATCGGTAGGGTGAATCATATCAATACTCAGTTTGAGTTTGTGAAAATCAGTATTAAACAGGTAATCACTGGCGCCCAAACGAAATAATAACGGAGTCCTGAATTTATTATTGCCATAGAGTGAATCCGCTTCGACTTGATTGACATCGACTATCCAGGGTTTTTTGAACAAGGTGACCTCATAGTCCTCACCGACTTTAATATCCGGTCCAAAATGCTGGAAGGCGAATCCGAGTGTCAGATCACGAAACCCGGTTGAATATATTGATCCAATATCAATCAGGAGATTACCGAACTGGTAATCGTCCAGATATTCCTGTATATATTTCAGCTGGCCACCGATACTCAATCGATCGGTGAAACGGTGGGCAATCCCCAGACCAATCTGAATATCGCCGGCAGAAACCATGCGGCCGGTTCCCCCGGCCAGTAAAACCGTGGTTTCTTCGTATTCGGTAATCTGAAAGCTGATCATACTCAGACCAACTACAGTCGATCCGAAAGGGATCGCCAGGCTTGCGGTCGCCAGTTGCGATTCCACTAACCAGTTATTCATGGTAAACTGACATTGTGCTTCCCGTACCTGGGCAATCCCGGCGGGATTCCAGAAGATGGCATTGGCATCAGCGGTGGAAGATACAACCGCGCCTCCCAAAGCGCTTTCGCGGGCACCGACATCGATTTTCAAAAACTGAAATCCTGCTGACCCGGCTTTCGTAAAATCAAAACCGTAATCAAATTGAGCGAAAACATTTTGCCCGATCAGGCAAACGATAGTAAGTAGTATTGATTTTTTCATTTCCGGCCCCTTACTTGATTAGAATCAATGTACCCTTGGCGGTTCCCACTTCCGAATCGACAGTCCAGAAGTAGATACCCGGAGCCGTACGCTGTCTGGAATCAGTCACCTGGTTCCAAACCTCTTCACCAACCGATACGTCTTGTCGCTTAAAGGTTTTTATCAATTCTCCACTCACAGTAAAAATCCGTATTGTACAGGTAGCCGGCAGGTTGGTGAAGGTTATTGTGTTTTCTTCACCACCGGTAGGAATTCCGGAAACCAGTCGAAATGGATTGGGAAAGACATTTACCGAAAGTGCATTTTCAGCCGGCAGGGTTGCCGATTTGACAGGATAAATATTTCGATTGGTTAGCCAGCTTTCATTCCCTGCTGAATCGAGTACGGTCACCGAATAATAATAACCCACGCCCAGGCTGATATTATAATCCGGATAGACCCATCTCTGAATATCTATGTCAAAATAGCGATCATGATCCGAAACACGATAGGGCTTGACCTTCTTGATCGGGTTTCCGAAAGGTCCAATAAACGATCGATCACTGCGATAAATCCAGTATTCTTTTATATTGCTGGTACCGTAGGTGGGATTTATCCACTTGGATTCCAGTGGTTCCCAGGATAATACTATTGTCTGATCCTGGGCATTGGGGATTACCTCCAGTAGCGGTGATGCCGGCGGCAGGATGTCAAACAGATAATTATTTTCATACAGCTGTATGGCATTCCGAATAGTTGACTGCAATAATCCATAACCTTCAGATAGGTATTTTGCTTGGATTGCCGCCATATTTTCAGGCGGACCATAAGTATCCGCCAAGGGAATACCATTGACTGCCTCTACCACGGAAATATTAATTGATTCACCCGGCTCAATTGTGTACGGCCCGCAGGATATCATTCCGAATGGCACAACTTTGGTATGCGGCTCAATCTGAATCGACTGATTCTCACCATTCAACAGGGCGTACATAGCAACTGCCGAACTGTTATCTAATGTCAGGTTTAACTGCTCTTCCATATAATGGGTCAGCAAAACATTGGCCGGCTGGGAGCTACCATCTGATGCCGGGTCAGCTCCCAACAGAGCAAAACCGGCAAAACCGGGACTGCGCAATTCTTCCACTTCTTCCCAGTAATTACCGATGTCCCAATCATAATAGGCAGTGGAATCATATGAGTAAACCAATTGATTTACGGCATCATAGAGAATGACATCATCGGAACGATCGGTAATGTTATCGCCCCAGCCATTATGCGCCAGAATATCCTGATAGCTGGGACGCAGCAAATACGGGATACCGAAATAGACTTCCTCGACCGCAGCAGAATTGTTATTCGTGAAGGAATATTCAATAATGATGAAATCATTATATCCACGAAAACTCCAAGCCCGGCTGACACGCCGGACATTGAAATTTGCCGTAGTATTCCAGGACGCAGTGATAGTTTGCTCCGCCTGGGCCGGATCATAGCCCGGTGATTCAATGAAGTTTTCAGTCTTGATAATTGAATGGCCATTACCCTGATTGACATGCGAACTTGGTCCGTGCTCAGTCAAAAAGACACTCCCATTGGAATATTTACCACCAATCCAGATACCGCCACCGTAGAGATAGGAGCGCTGCTCGTTTTTTGATATCAGTTGGTGAGGACCACCGGGCCAATCCATGCCCGGATAAAACTCAGATAACGCGGTCGGGTGGAGTGGACCGATTGTACCATCATCTTTCATCGTTTCCCACAGATTACCTCGATCATGGATTTCAAAATCCGGAATCCGAACCTGGGCGTAGGCAGCAGCAAACAACATCGCTATCGTCAAATATGATTTAATAATCTTGTAATTCATAGCAGCACTCATCACCGTAATTGATATTTTAGGCCCAGATAAATCCGGCGCGGTTCATAATATGTAATCGCACTGATATCGTAGCCCAGTAAATCGACACTGGTAGGTTCACCGGTCTCAAAATAGGTAAACAAGGCTTCACCATTGTATTGATCACCGATTGAGCGCAGGTTCTTGCGGTTAAACAAGTTGGTTATTCTAATATAGGCCGTCAACAAATGGTTTTTCCCAATTTTGAGATCCTTATTCAAGCGTAAATCGGTGGTAATAATCGCCGGGTAGCGGTGATTGTTATAGGTTTCCGGTGGATCGTCATCATCAAGGTAAGTAAAGGCCTGTCCACTGACATAACTGTACAAGATACTGGCGCTGGTTCCTCTAAAAATTGGTGAAAAGATCGGAACACTCAAGCGGTCAGGATACCTGGCATAAAAATTAGCCCGGAAAATGTGGGGCCGACTGAATGATTTTTCAACCGGAATCCGCTTGTACAAATCTTCGTCCCAAACATAGGAAACATTCCCCTCTTCATCCCATAGAACTTTGAATGGACTGGCTCTACCTTGCACAGATTTTGAGAAACTGTAATTCAAATCTATGGTAAAATCGTTACTGAACAGGGTCCGAAGGTTAATTTCAAAGCCGCGTGAATCACCATAATCGCCAGAAAGAAAACCAGTATAAAACCTGGTTGGTGTAGTTTCCTGAGTAAATGGATCCCAGCCATGAAATCTGCGGTCAAAAATGCCAAACAGTTCCTCGGTCTGGTCAAACACATCTTTATAAAAAGCTGTCACATCCAATACGGCGAAATCATTAAAATTATGTTTGACGCCTACTTCAAATGATATGGTCTTTTCTGGTTTCAGTGCTGCCGGCGTCAGGGCCACTACCCGCTCCGGGTCGCCATCCACAGATGGCGCATGAACCGGTTCCTCACCGGTTTCTTCCGCTTCCTGATCGGTCGCAATAACGCCCTTAAGTACTGTTTCAGGACGGAAATAACGGAAATAGAACATTTTATCCAGGGACGGCAGCTGGTAATAGTGACCATAATTATAATGCAATACCGTTTTCTCCGTGATCGGAAAGGAAACACCAAACCGGGGACTCACCATATGGTAAGCATCGACACTTTCCCGTGGTTTGTCCATTGTATTTCCCCAGGAATATTTAACATGCCCTAATGAGTCTACCTGATCTCCATCAGGATCGGCCAGCCGATCATAATCCGGATCTATATTCAGATTGAATAAACCTTCGGAAACAAACCATTCCCGATTCGGATTGAAATAATCATAACGCAACCCGATATTCAGGATCATGCTCTGAAATTCCATTTTATCTTGAATATAGGCTGCAAACTGGATTGGATGATATTCCTCGTGCAAGCCCCGATTGAACCAGTATCTTGGATCCCGATTATATGATACATAGCGAATATCGGATATCTCGTCCAACGTGTTGTAACGATATTCAAAACCAGCCTTGATCATATTAGCTTGATCGAATTGCCAATTGAGGCTGCCAACCGCCGATAAATCACTGTTTATCCAGTGAACATCATAAGAAGAAGCCCAGGCATCAAACGGCTCGATAAAATTCAAGCTGTCTTCCCAGGTAATGTTATAACGCTGGTAACCCCAAATATTCGGGTTATCGCTTTCACCGATCATTGAATATTTGCCGGGACCTTCAATATTTTCGAAACGATAATAGCTAAGCTTTAAATCATAAAAAAATGAAGATGATATAGTCTGATTCCAATGGAGGCTGTATAATGCTGTATAAGTATCAAGCAACGATCCCCAGCCACGATAGTATTTTGCCTGGGGAACGAAATCACCGGCACCTTGCATTGATGAATGTGCTTCATGGTTATATAAATATTCTAACCGCAATTTCATTTTGGGATTCAGTGGGAAACTCAGATTAAAGTGAATATTCTCAGTGTTCCGGCTGTCGCGCGGCCGAGGCAAGGTATAAGCTTCCTGTTTGACTTGAGAAGAAATGAAAAATGTCGCTAAACCATCACCGATGCTGAATAGTGGTCCTCCCAGACTCATGCTATATGTATAACTGGGTATTTTGCGGTAATCATAAACCTGGTTTTGGCGGTATGGTGTCCACCAGGCAGTGTCCAATTCACCCGTCTCGGGATCGTAGTGATCACCGAATTCTTTGATGGTGGTATCGGCAATATCATAAAGATAATTTCCGAAGTGATGTTGTCCGGGAGGCCCGTAAATGAGTTCTGCCGAGCCTTTGAAAGAACCGCTGCCCTCCTTAGTAATGATATTAACTATACCAGACTGGGCATTACCATATTCGGCATCAAACCCGCCACTGATAACCTGGATTTCTCTAACCGAATTCAGATTAACATTGGTAAACGATCCACCCATATCAGCCTGCCCGAAATACATTGAGGCAGTTTGAACACCATTGATAAACCATAGAACTTCGTCCTGATTTCCACCACGGATTGAATAGCGCGCCTCCCCCTTTCCGGCAGTACTAATGCCCCCTGATACAGGGATCGGATTAAAAAATACACCAGTTTGGTTCATCAGCGCTGTTTTGGTATCGCTGACCGGCAATTGACGAAGTTCCAGATCGCTGACAAATTGGGTGCTGGTAGTAATATCTTCCTGAATGATTTTACGCTTGGCGACAACCGTCACCTCACCTCCGGCTTCCAAAACCATTTGCGGAAGATTACCATCGATGGTTGTGGTATGACCGGACATTACTTTTACATCAGTTATCAATAATTCCTTATAGCCAATCATTAGTATCCGCACATTGTAAATCCCCGGCGGAACCTGAAGAATATAGTACTCGCCATTCAAATCAGTAGCTGCTCCAAGCATCATACCTTCGATTACCACATTGGCCCCTACCAAAGTGTGTTTGGTAGCATCATCCGTAACCCGGCCTCTAATTTTGCCAGTAGTTGTCGCCTGAACGGTCGAGATAGCTATCAAGAGTGCCAATAGCGACAGGAATGACCTCATATGTGCGTCCTTTCTTTTCATGAAATTTCCTCCCACGACAGCAATGAGTTCCCCCTCATTTCCGTTTCCGTTTGATCTCAATTGAGTAGGTGAAGCTGTCCGCACGATAATAGCAGAGATTGTATTCCACAATCCGGTGGCCGGGATCATAGACGAAGCGCTTGCGGAACAGGATCGGGTCCCCGGTCTTTAAAATAAGTTTTTGCGAAATGTAGTGATCGGCCTTCCTGGCACTGATTTCTTCCTTCGACAGGGTCACCAAAGTAGAATATTTGTGTTCCAACATTTCATATATGCGATAGGAAAAATCTTCGTTCTCGGTCAAACCGATTCGCGGGTGGAAATAAGATATGAAAAAGACGATCGGTCCCTTGTCCATTCCGCGCAAACGTTCCAGTTTCAGTACCCGTTTACCCGGGGCAATGGAAAATATCTCAGACAGTTTTTCATCCGCTTCCACCCAGTCAACGCTGATCTCATAATTATGAAATGGGATTCCTTTGGAATTCATTTCCTGGGTAAAACTGGACCAGTTATCCAGGTTGGTGCTGACTGCTTTGGTGGCTACTTTAGTGCCGACACCTTTTTTTCGGGTTATCAACCCTTCATAAACCAGCTTATTGGCCGCCTGGCGGACGGTATTCCGCGATATTCCCAGACGCCGGGATAAATCCTCTTCTTTAGGCAATAAACGTCCGTCCTGGTACTCAGGCGACTCGATCAAACTCCGTAAAATTTCCTCGACCTGCAAATGCAGCGGTATTCCGCTTTTATGATTGATTTCAAATTCCATAATTAATGAATCCTTTCATAAATAATCAAAATAACGATCATCAAATAATTAAATGGTTTGCCACGGCCGGCACAGATCGGAAAACCAGCGGTGTGAGTTCTTGGATTACCGCCAGTCTTGCGACCCCGGCCGTCGTAATTAGATTTTGCGCCTGTCGTCGTTCACTGGTTTTAAACGCGCGACTGGCGTGTTCTAATCTGAATCCCCGCTGATTGAAAATGTTCATATGTTTAAACATACTGACAATCGATGTTACATTAAATCCGTTTTTTTGGCAAGGATATCTTTTAATAATTTTTAAAATGTTAGTTCAGGTACAATTTTGTACATCGAGACGGCCGTCCGCTCTTTGATTAGCGATAGCGGCCATACTGCCGGGCAGTTGCATACATTTCCAGAATATTTTCCGGTTTTACATCTATCATATGGTTACAGGGGGCCACAATATAACCGCCTCCGACTGCCAGATCGTCTATCCGACTGCGCACTTCGCCGGCGACTACTTCGGAGTCGATATCACCTTCGATTCCCTCGATGGCTCCGTGAAAGACCAGTTCCCGGCCGAACGTCGCTTTCAGTCGCCGGGCATTCATGCCCCCTACCGATGTCTGTACCGGATTCAGCACATTGACGCCAACTTCAATCAGGTCCGGTATGATATCGAAAACGGCACCATCGGTATGATGAAACAGGGCCGCCTGCGGCGCCTTCTCATGGATCATTGCGTACAATTCCTTCTCGGCCGGTTTAAATATCGAACGGTATAGCGCGGGTGAAATCAGCAAATGGTCATTGCCGCCCAGATCGTCGGCGACTTCGACCATTTGTACGTACGGGCCAACGGCATCCAGAAACATGCTGTAGACCCCTTTATACAGTTCCAGGAGCCGGGCAATTATGGCGTTTACCAATTCTGGTTCGGTGAGCAGAAAAATCATGAATTCCGACATGCCCATCAGATGGCAGGGACGATCGAGAAAGCCTTCGGAAAGCGGGTTTCGGGCGACCAGGGCATAACCGGTCTGTTCATACAGATTCCGGGCTAATTCACCGATTCCATCGGCGGTATACAAATCAGTGGCGGTAGGCCAGCGATAATTATCAAGGTCCCGGACGCTGGTGACACCTGCCAAAGGATGATCTATGGCATTGACAAAAGGGCCGATCTGCCGGTAGCGTACTCCCCAGATGTCGGTGAAGGAACCGTCGGAATGTCTGGTGACCTGATTGGCAGGACTTTTCCGCAGAAAGAGCCGACGGAAATCGATGTCCAGGTATTTCAGGATTCGCTCGTCATAATAATTGGCGGTCGATCCTGATCGGACCGGAGCAATTTCCGTCAGGCCGAGCCGGTCACGTAATCTGATGTAGGTGTCATCCAGCAGCATCGACGCATTCCCCATCAGGTCCAACGGAACCCGGTCAGCTGTCTGGTGATTCAAGGTCGCAATTACACGCTCGCGATGAATGTACTTCTGCATGAAGATTGTTTTACTTTTTTATCAGGTCGCTAAATTTAGTTACAACCCCACAAGTATATTCCGCAAAACTATTGCACCGGTACATCCTCGGAATAGCTTTCAAATTAAATACACAGAATCGGTTTCACCATGTTATTAAAGCATTTCACAGGCAGGAATATGTTCCGCCCCAGGCCGACCGGACAAGAGTCCAGCAGGGATAGACTTTGCCCTAGGTTGGGGATAGAATAATCCATCTAAGGGTAACAATCATTCATATGGGGGAAGCGTTCCCCGCTGTTGGAGATACAATCATTTCTAAATGTCTTTCCACTCTCCGTTTAACAACAGACAGTAAAAAGCGGCAGGTGCGGTTCCCCTTTCCGGCTGGGTGGCTGATTTTACGGCAGTCCGCGGAATGGCGGCAAGGGAAATAATAAAATGTTGGAGTTGTTGGAGTGATGGATAAAATCGGAGGCCTACTCCTGTTTTTTCCACCAATCAGAATAGGGCAGCAATTCTTTTAATAAGACCGTTTTTTCATTATCCAGGATAATCTCGGCGGCTGCATTCTCGGCATCCACTTCCAGCATAAACTGACGGCAATTACCGCAGGGCGCAATCACAAAAATATTGTTGTTGCTGTCCTTCCAGACGGAGACAATCTTTTTTATCCGGTATTCACCGGCCGTTATCATTGCGCCGATGGCGTTCTGTTCGGCGCAAATGGCGTTGGAACCAGCATCGGCACAGATACCGACATAAATCTTACCGTTGTCGGAGATTAAGGCACAGCCCACGTCGCCGAACAATCCGTTTTTGGTCTTCCTGGTTTTTACCACCGACGCCGCTTTTTTAATCAATTCTTCATTGGTCATGCTGTTTTCGATCACCCGTTATTGTCGATTATTTACCTGGAATCCCTGACCAGGATAAATTACCATCATTAAAAATTCTCCAATTAATAACACTCTTCCCTTCCCGGTAACAACAGTCAGTAAAAGGCAACAGGCGCGGTTCCCATTTCCGGTTGACATGGCGGATTTTACGGCAGTCAACGGCGTACTGGCAACAGGTTTAGCCTATAGGTGATGATTATTATCAGTGAAATCAGTGTCCCGTTGAGACTCCTTTGGTACAATCCGTGGTTGCATCACCAGTCGGTGACGATGTTCCCATAAATAAAAAACCCATCTGCAACAGATGGGCCGCTGTACCCGGGGCCGGACTTGAACCGGCACGGTATCGCTACCGAGGGATTTTAAGTCCCTTGTGTCTACCAATTCCACCACCCGGGCGAATCAATGATCAATCGAGAATTATGAATTAAGAAAAAGAGAATTGATAATTGGCAATTCGTAATTGATTCCGAGGCGTCGATCGGATTCGAACCGATGAATCGCGGTTTTGCAGACCGCTCCCTTGGACCACTTGGGTACGACGCCAGTTGCGGAGAGGCAGGGATTCGAACCCTGGATAGACAGGATCACTGCCTATACCCACTTAGCAGGCGGGCGCCTTCAGCCGGCTCGGCCACCTCTCCAAGTTTATGCTGTAAAAAATCTAATCGAATGGTTTTTCGACTAACAAGGCTGGCAAAATTACCGCCGGTCGTCTGGTTTAACAATCCGAAATTTCGTCAGGACAGGACAAATTGCTTCCCGCTCATCTGGATTACGGCATTTTTCAATTCCAGTTCCAGCAATACCGTCAGCAGCCGGGTAATTTCCAGGCCCGTCCGTTGGGCCAGATCGTCAATATGCACCGGGTCGTGACTGAGTTGGTCAACAACCAGCCGCTCGCTTTCGGTCAACTCCAGATTGATGACCTGCTGCCGGGCAACCCGGGGATGGAATAACCGTTTCTCTATCATTTCGGTGATAATGTCCGGCCGCACTACCGGCACTGCGCCATGACTGATTAACCGCAGGCAACCAACACTCTGTTTATCGGTCATACGGCCTGGCACGGCAAAAACATCGCGGTTCTGGTCGACAGCATTCAGGGCGGTCAACATCGCGCCGCTACGGTCGCCGGCCTCGACTACGACCGTGGCGTGGCTTAGCCCGCTGATAATCCGGTTGCGCTGGGGGAAATTGCCGGCATCCGGTTTTGTTCCCGGCGGAAATTCGCTGATAATCGTACCATTCCGCATTATTTTTTCCGCCAGTTTATGGTTTTCCGCCGGATAGATCAGATCGATTCCATTACCCAGTACAGCGATCGTACGGCCACCGGAATTAACCGTTTCCAGATGGACGACAGAATCGATGCCCCGTGCCAGTCCACTGACGGTCGTCAGTCCCGAATTTACCAGTTCCAGGGTAATCGCTTTGGCGGTGGATCGGCCATACGCCGTAGTGGAACGCGAACCGACCACCGCAACTCCATCCTCCAGATTTACCAGCGGCTGTCCCAAGAAGTATAGTAATGGCGGCGGATCGTAAATTTTTTTCAATAACAACGGGTAGTCCGCATCCCAGATTGTTACCGTACCGGCATTTAATTCCTGCAATCGATCGACAATGGTTGTACCACGTCCAAAATCATCGAAGCGCCGAATTTTTTCCGCCGATTTCAGATCGATTCCATCGACCCGGCATAGTTCAGAGACTGGTTGATTGAATACTTCCGATGGTTGTTTAAAAAAAGATACAAGGTTTCGGGCCTTCTGCGGTCCGATACCGTTTACACTCAAAAGATTGATTAGTGCAATCAGTTCACTGTTCTGCATTCAATATTTCCACGATCGAGTCGACCAGGTTTTTCAATCCGGCGCCGGTCACAGCGGAAATATCAATAAATGCTTCGGGGAATTGATCCCATGGCGGGATTTCGGAATCAGCAGGGAATAAATCCATTTTGGTGCGCACGATGATATATTTTTTCAGATTTAAATCAACATTGTAGTTGATCAGTTCGGATTTGAGGGTCCGAAACACCCCGGCCGGGTCTGCTTCACTCACATCGATCAGGTACAACAAAACCCGGTTACGTTCGATATGGCGGAGAAATTGGTGTCCCAATCCCTTGCCGGTGCTGGCGCCTTCGATCAGACCCGGAATATCGGCCATGACGAACGACCGGTAATCACCGTATTTGACGATTCCCAGGTACGGCTGCAGCGTCGTGAACGGATAATCGGCGATCTTCGGACGGGCGGCGGAGATTTTCGACAACAAAGTCGATTTCCCGGCGTTCGGCAGTCCGACCAGCCCGATATCGGCCAGGACTTTCAATTCGATATCAAATACACCCCGCTCGCCCGGCAGTCCCGGCTGGGCATAACGCGGGGTCTGGTTGGTAGCCGATTTGAAATTTGCGTTACCCTTGCCACCTTTGCCGCCGTGGCAGGCAATGTAATCCTGTCCCGGTTCGGTCAGATCCGCAAGAATTCTACCACTATCGGCGGCCTTAATGGTCGTCCCGGGCGGTATGGAAATGACTATATCGGCGCCACTGCGCCCGGTCTTGAGTGACGAACCGCCTTGGTCGCCTTTGCGGGCCTTATAAATTTTACGATAACGGAAATCCTGCAATGTGTTCAACTGAGGATCGACACGGAATATTATGCTGCCACCGTCTCCCCCATCTCCCCCGTCTGGTCCGCCTTTGGGAACGAACTTGGCGCGTCGGAAACTGACCACTCCCGGTCCGCCGTCGCCGGCAATCAATTCGATCTGGGCATAATCGATAAACATATTATTGCGGAAAATAAGACGAAATTCGATCCGGATTTACATATATCTGAGAATGGTTCCAGCTTTCGATCGCTGAATTCAGTCGTTTTTCTCTTTTGTGGCCGGTTTGGACGCTGTTTTATTCTCCGATTCGGTTTTACCGTCAGGACCGGCTTTCCTGGCCGGTGGTCCGCTCTGGGAATTTTTAGCCTTGTAATCGGTTATGTAAAAACCGGAACCCTTGAAAATCAGGCCGCTGCCGCCACTGATCACCCGGCGCACGGCCGAATTGCACTTCGGACACGATTTTAACGGTTCATCAAACATCGATTGAAAATGCTCGAATTGGTGGCCACAGATCGAACAGCGATAATCGTAGGTTGGCATCGTCTACAGGTACCTTTCTTTTCTCACACTCATCTTCCGGTGCTGATCATATTTTTCTGGTGAATAATTTTGCCCGCAAGGCCGAAAATACATTCTCGGGAATAAATTCACTGACATCGCCGCCAAGCCGGACGATATCTTTGATCACCGTTGAATTCAGATGGACGTATTTCTCGTGCGGTATCAGCAGGACGGTTGCCACTTCCGGGTTTAAGTGGTAGTTCATCATCGCCATCTGGAATTCGTATTCGAAATCGCTGACGTGGCGCAGACCCCGAATCAAGGCAACTGCCGACTCCTTTCGCGCGAAATTGGCGATCAGATCATCCGACGAAGTGACGGTGATACCAGCGATGTTTCCGGTCGCTTCCCGGATCAGATTTACCCGTTCGGCAGTCGTGAATAGCGGTTTCTTGGTTGGATTGACCGCCACGACAAAGATAACTTCGTCAAACAGCCTGGCCGCGCGCCGGGCGATATCAAGATGGCCGTAAGTCACCGGATCGAATGACCCCGGGTATATTACTTTTTTCATGTCAGCGGCTCCCAAATAGTGATGCGTGTTTCACCAAAGCGCTTCTCACGACTGTATCCTTCCGGTAATTTATCGCGAATTGACGATTCAAGAATAAATTTACCGCTTTGACCCAGTTTCAGCCGGCTCGAATCGATCAATCTTGCCATGTCGACTTTCCCGTAAGGAGGATCGGCCAGGATTAAATCGAATACCGGACAGTCGTGTAAATATCCGGATACATCTCCCCGGATTACGTCAAACCGGGTTTCGGGGAATTTCCGGATATTGGCATGCAGCAGCTTGACAGCCTGTTGCTGAATCTCGACAAAAACGACCTGAGCAGCGCCGCGACTGGCGGCTTCAAAGCCCAGGATTCCGGTACCGGCAAACAAATCCAGTACTACCAGATCGGTAAGCGGTCCGAGAATCTCAAACAGACTCTTGCGAACGATACCAGTCGTCGGACGATAATCCAGGTCAGGTCTGGTTATAATCTTTCGGCCCTTGAAACTGCCGGCTAAAATATTCATGGGGATTTAGCGCAAACTTAGCGATAATGTAAAGCGGAACGCTGAAAAACGTTCCGCCTGTAATTTGAATTCAACCGTAAAAATATGCCGGGCGCCGAATTTTACATCTGCCAGCTCGGCACCCCGTCTTCAATATAGCCGTGATTTTCAGCTCGGAAAGAAAAGATCAGATAACGTCTTTCCGTTACCGCATCTGCTATCGGGCTGGCAATCTTGATTCCTTTCTCGAGGGTGACCGCATAAGGCTGCTGGGTTAACGGACAATAAAAATAGCTGGAATCCGGCATATAGGAAGTGTAATAAGTGACCGCCTCCACACGTTGGACCTCATTCTCGGAAGCCACATTGACAAAAGTCGGATTTTCTTTCATCGCCAGCATTTCATTGTACTGGACAAACAGTGTGTCGTAAGCGTTCCTGGCCTCGATATAGGTCACGACCTCGTACTGCATATAGGAGATTGTATCTTTGCGGACTTTCCTGAAACCGAAGGTCGTATCGAAAACCGTACTCCAGCCGGCCGGGATATTGACATTTATTGATTTGCCGGCCAGATTCAATACCTGATCTTCCAGAAAAGTGGTGTCTGCGGTTAATGAATCGCGGATCGCATTGACCACGTTCAAAGCCCACAGCGGATCGGAGGAATACTCACCTTTTAACTGATGATAGAAATCCTCGACTTCGTAGATATTCTGCATTCGGAAGCGGCTGGTTTGCTGCAGCTCTTCTTCCGTATCCCAGATCGCTCGTGGAACATAAATCGATATAATCATCAAGATGAGTGCGAATATGATTAAAAATTCAAGTCCATCCGCTAACAATTGTTTCGCGCGCGTGCCCATTTCTTATATCCTTGAAGTCATAAAGTTATTAATGCTCGAAGTTGTTCAAACGTCTTCGGACCGATTCCTTTAACATTTTTTAACTCATCCAAGTCAGTAAAGTTACCAAAATCTTCCCGATAACGTATAATCCTTTCTGCGGTCACCGGGCCGATTTTTGGCAGGGTCATTAACTGTTCCTTGGATGCTGTATTGATATTTACCGGCAGTGTATCCGGGTCGCCGATTTCTGCGGAAAGCTCGGTTCCTGATTCTGTGCCGTTTTCTTTCGCACTGGAATTGACCGCTTCCTGAAATTCCACCAGTTGCCGATCGACAGATGTCGTCAATTGCTGGTCGTAATCGGCGCAGCGCCGGACCGTGCCCACAATCACGCCGATAATAATGGCTCCGGCTAAAAACCTGATAATCAGTTTTTCCTGACTGGTAAAAACGTCCTTCAAATTTTTACTTTTTGAAATATAACCTGATGTTTACCGACGACCGATTCAAAATTTTTCAACATTTCCTTCTGATGGGCGGACAATTTCTTTGGTGTCTCGATCTGAATCCGGATCAACTGGTCGCCGCGGTACGGACCGTTCAGTTCCTTGAAGCCCTTGTTTCTCATTCTGAGAATTGTCCCCGATTGTATTCCCGCCGGAACTTTCAGGCTGGCTCGCCCTTCCAGTGTCGGCACTTCGATTTCAGCACCCAGGATGGCCTGGCTGATCGAAATCAGTGCTTCCAGGAATACATCGTTGCCATGCCGGACAAAATGCGGATGTTCCTTTTCTTCGAAGAATACGATCAGGTCTCCTACCAGCACGCCCTTGCCGCCCTTATTGCCCTGCCCCCGCAGCGTCATGTAATTCCCGGTAGCGACGCCGGCGGGCACGTTGATCTTGATTTCAGCCGTTTTCCGGACGATACCATCACCACCGCAGGTTCCGCAGCGCTGTTCAATCATTTCGCCGCTGCCATTGCATACCGGGCACTCGCGTACTACCACCGATTGGCCGAACAGGGTTCGAGTCATCTGGCGAATCTGTCCTGATCCTCCGCAGTGTTTGCATTTACTGGCGCTGGTGCCTGGTTTAGCACCGGTCCCGTCGCATTGATCACAGGTTTCCGCCCGCTTGACCTTAATCGTTTTCTCGATCCCGGAATAGATTTCCGTCAGATCGAGGGCGATCGTGACCCGCATATCACGGGCTTTGTGGACCTGCTGCCGACGCCCGCCGCCACCGAAGAAATCCTCGAAACCGCCGAAACCACCACCACCACCACCGAAACCATCCATGAAAATCCGTAATGCGTCCGAAAGATCAAAACCGCCGAATCCGCCGAACCCGCCGCCAAAACCGCCACCCTGCTCACCCAGACCGACACCGGCATGTCCGAACTGATCGTATTGCTGACGTTTCTGGTCGTCGTTCAGGACGGCATAGGCTTCCGCCGCTTCTTTGAATTTCTGTTCCGCCTCCTTGTCACCCGGATTTCGATCCGGATGATATTTCATGGCGATTTTACGGTAGGATTTCTTTATCTCATCCTTGGAGGCATCTTTGGCAACACCCAATACTTCATAAAGATCTCTCATAATTTATTCACAACTACCTTGGCATGCCGCAGTACTTTATCCTTGTATTTATAACCTTTTTCATGTTCCTGAATGATTTCATTGTCCTGTTTGTCCGGTTGCTGCAGCACCATCATGGCATCATGGAAATTTGAATCCAGCAGCGCGCCCACCGATACAAAGGCGGACACGCCCCGTTCTTCCAGAATCTTCCTGAATTTGGCGATAACCAGGGAAATTCCCTGCGCCGTCTTCTTGATACTGCCGCCGCTATCCGCCAGCGCGCTTTCCACCCGTTCCAGGTCGTCCATGACCGGTAGAATCGCCCGGAAAATACTATCGCCCTCATATTCCAGCAGTTTGATGAATTCCAGATCCTTACGGCGCCGGTAATTATCAAATTCGGCGCGCAGCCGCAGATTCTTTTCTCCCAAATCCTGTACCTCTTGCCGTAAATCGGCGATCAGTTTTTTCTCGGTAACAATCTTTTTCTTTTTTGGGATTGCCTCGGTTCCGGTATTCGAGACATTGGACTCACTGACTTCTTTCTGCTTGGATTTATCGACAGGCTCAGCAGACATCGGGTAAAATCTCCGCAAATTGTTTAAGAATTAATTGAACATGCTTGTACGGCAACCGTGTCGGACCCAGAATCACTAACTGGCCCATCAGGTTGGCTGAATCAAATCTCGTCGACACCAGGGAACAATGATCGAGATAGACATCACTGTTTTCATGTCCGATTAAAATATTGTTAGGCTGATCCCCGATCTGGTTTGCCAGATAGCCGATCATCCGTTGGGTATCCAGTCCGGCTATCGTACGCTGCAGGATTTCCACATCCTGAAATTCAGGATGTTCAAGTAATGGTATAAGTGTAGACTGATAAATGATTTTATTCTGAGTGATACTGAAATGCAGTGCAGGATCATTTATCAATACTTGAATTAACTCATGACCATAGATATCGCTGTCACGCAGCCGGTCATCGATAGTGTTCTGGATCTCTTTAAGCGTCAGTCCCAGTAACCGCTCCTTTAAAACACTGATTACGACATCCAAAACATCCCGCAACACCGAAACGTTCAGATTCAGAACGATCGAACGAACGAGACCGGACTTCATTGCCAGCACCATCATGATCCGGTCCGATGCCAGCGGCACCAGCTCGATATCGCTTAATATGCTTTCCTGGTAGCGCCCGATCAACACCAGTCCGAACAGGCGACTGACCTGGGACAGCATTCCCGCCACGGCCTGCATCAGCTCATCGACATTATTACTGACACTTGTCAGCAGCCGGTTAAGCTGGTCATCCAGATTGCCCGGAATACTGTCGATCTTCAATAATTGATCCACATAATAACGATAGCCGGCATCGGTCGGCACCCGCCCGGACGATGTGTACATATGGGACAGCAATCCATACTGCTCCAACTGCGCCAGGGTATTGCGGATCGTCGCCGGGCTGAGGGTCGGCAGATGGCGACTTCGGATAAAATTGGAACTCACCGGTCGCATCAGTTCGATATAATTCTCGACCGTGATCTTGAGAACCAGTTGTTCACGCTCGGTCAATGTTATTTTTGGATGATTAATCATATTGTGGATATTAGGCCTTTAAAAAAAAATCAGTCAAGGTCAAAAATTCAGCCACCGTTCATCGCAGGAGCTTGGCCGTCGCCCGGCTGGCACCGATCATGCCGATCAGTACCGCCGCCGCCACCAGCCAGATTCCGACGAACAAATCGCTCGAAATCCTGATTTGCGTGGTCACCAGTGCAATAAAATGATTTGCGGCGGAAATGGTTCCATACAGTGCGGCGGCGGCCAGCAAAGACCCGATCAGACCCTGTAACAGACCATCGATGATAAATGGAATTTTTATGAACAGGTTGCTGGCACCGACCAGTTTCAGGGCCTGGATCAGATCGGCGCGCACGTAAAATGTCAATTTGATGGTATTGGAAATGATCGACAGCGTCACCAGCAATATGGCGACGGCGGCCACGACGATCACTTTATACAAGAATTCATAGTAACGTTCGATCCGGCTGATCAGGCGACCCTGGAAATTGATTTCGTCGACACCATCGATTGCATTAATACGGTCGATCAACGGTGCAATATCCAATGCCGATGTCTGGGTGCGACTGATATTGACAACGCAACTGGCCGGCAGCGGATTCTCATTCAAGATACTAAGAATGTCATCGCCGAATTGCTGCCGGAATATCGTGGCGGCGTCATTACGATCGATCAGGGTGGCGGACCGGACACCAGGTATTTTCTGGATTTCGTCAGTCAGAAGTTTGGCTTGAGCATCACTGACGCTGTTTTTAAAAAAGACTTCGATTTTGTACTTGGACCGCAGGTATACGATCAGTTTCTGTGAATTGTCGCCGATGGTAAACAAGATACCGATCAGGTACAGGGTCATGAACACCGAAATTATCGACGTCACGGTGGTAACTTTGAATCGCCACAGATTCTTGAATCCTTCGCCGATCAGAAACAGAAATTTATCCATGATCAGGCGCGCAGTTTGCCTTCCTGAATCTGAACGATCCGGTGGCCACGGTCGCGAATCAGCGTATAATTATGGGAAGCCATGAATATCGCCGTGCCGTCGGCATTGATTTTATCCATCAATTCCATCAGATCGTAGGCAGTGATCGGATCCAGGTTGCCCGTCGGTTCATCGGCCAGAATTATATCCGGTTGTTTGACCAGCGCCCGGGCGATACAGGCACGCTGCTGCTCACCACCGGATAGTTCGTTGGGATAGTGCTGCTCCTTACCGAAGAGACCGACTTCATTGAGCATCGTACCGACCCGTTCACGAATTTCGCTGGATGAAACACCCAGAACATGCAGCGGCAATGCCACATTGGCGAAAAGATTGCGATCGGATAATAAATTGTAGTTTTGAAAGATCATGCCGATATTTTTCCGGATGCGGGGAATATGCCTTTTCTTGATCCGCGATGTATCGTAACCATTGATCAAGACACGGCCTTCATCGGGAAAAAGTTCCAGGTAGATCAGCCGCATCAGTGTCGTTTTCCCGGATCCTGTCGGCCCGATAATATAGGTGAACTCACCTTTTTCCACTTTCAGGCTGACATCGCTTACCCCCAGCCATTTTTTATACGAGTAGGATACTTTTTCCAGTGTAATCATAATCTAATTATCGACAATCCGCTTCCCGGCGGTAAATCAGTCGGACTAAATATACGATTGAAAAGGATCATCAGATAAACATCCAAATCATTATTCCGATATAGGATATTAATAAAACAGCCGTTGCCGGGCGGGGAATCGGCTGCACCATCCGTGCGATCGGGAACAGAGCGACGCCAAACGCCAGCATCAGCGGCAATTCCAGATTCAGTATCGCCGGGTCCACCTGTAGCGGACGGATAATCGAGACCAGCCCGATCACCGATAGAATATTGAAAAGATTGGAGCCGACAATGTTACCAATCGATATCCCGCTTTGTTTGCGAAAAGCGGCTACTACCGATGTAGCTAATTCCGGTAGTGAGGTGCCCAGGGCGACAACCGTCATCCCGATTACGATTTCGGAAATACCCATCTGCGTGGCTACCGCTACCGCCCCCCGGACGAACAGATCGGCCCCAAAGGTCAGCAGACTGATTCCCAGCAGTAATATCAGAATATTTCTCGGGATGGTCCCGAAATTAGTTTCCGGTTCTTCAACACAGTCCGGCGGATATTTTATATGCATCCAGACGTAGGCGATTAAACCGGAAAACAGCAGTATTCCTTCCCAGCGCTCGATCATTCCATCATAACAGAACAGGATAAAAACGATAGCTACTCCAAGATAAATCCACAGTTCACGACCTATCGTACGGTAAACGACAGTGATCGGAAATATTAGCGAACTCAGACCCAGCACCAGGCCGACATTGGCGATATTGGAACCGACCACATTGCCAATCGCAATCGCTTCCTTACCGTTTATGGCGGCTACCAAGCTCACCATCAACTCCGGCAGCGATGTACCGAAGGCCACGACGGTGAGTCCGATTACCAACGGTGATACGCCTAATTTCCCTGCCAGGCGGCTCCCGCCCCGCACCATCCATTCCGCTCCGTAATAGAGCAGTACTCCGCCAGCGACCAGCATCAACAGGCTATGGATCATAAGTACAAATTATGTTTATTAATATATTCCCAGACCGGCTGAGTGACCATGTAACGGATCGTTTTATTTTCACGCCAGCGTCGCCGGATCGTCGTGCTGGATATTTCGAAGCGCGGAATATTTGCAAACTGGACTTTTTGCAGCAGCCAGGCCGGAATATCACTGGGGCGAAATCCCGGACGCAGAGCGACGATAATTCGGCATTCATCGATCAGTTCGTGCGGATTTTTCCAGTTGACTACGTCCGGCAAAGTATCGCTGCCGATTAAAAAATAAATCGCATCGCTATCGAGACCACGTAATAACTTTAACTGCCGGACGGTATCGATGCTGTAAGATACACCCATCCGCTTTATTTCGACATCAGAAATGGAAAAATGCGGGTTCTCGGCGACTGCCAGTTCCAGCATTTCCAGTCGCAAATCGACCGGCGTCATTTTATCGTTGTCCTTGTGGGGCGGGTTGTAGGCCGGCACGAAAACGATCTGATCAAAATCCTCGGCTTCAAAGACGGTCTGGGCTATCAGCAGATGGCCGATATGGGGCGGGTCGAATGTCCCCCCGAAAACGCAAAGTTTCATTGATTCGTTTTTTCCAGCTTGGTCCTGGCCGCCTTGATCGCCGCATTCGCCCGGGACAGCAGATCGTCATCGGTGAATATCTGTTCTTTATCCTTGATAAATTGCTCCGCCGCCGCAATGTCGGGAATCAAGCAGTAGGAATTCACGATTTCGAGGTGTGATAATTTGAAATACCTGGTATCGTAATAATTGTTGATGACATCCTCAAAAGCGACTATTGCCGGTTTTGGTTCATCCATTTTAAGGTACAGAATCCCCGTCTCGTACGATTTCTGCCCGAGCTTCTCGCGTAACTTATTGTTGGCCGTCAGGGCTTCAGCACGAAAATCGGAAATCGGAAAATCGTCAAGAAATTCCTGGATTTCCTCGATCGCCCGCAGCGTGTAGGTCTGATCATGGAAAAAATCCGGTGATTCGGCAATATAGCATTCACAGATCCGGTAGCGTGCCCGCTCCAGGTACTCGGTAAATGGCATTCGGCGGATCAGGCGCTCATATTCCGAAATCGCCAGCAGATATTCCTTGTTCAGAAAATAGGCCTCTCCCAGATAGAATGAAGCATCATCCCCCCATTCGGTGTGGGCGCCACTGATCACGGCCTGATTAAACTCCTCCTGGGCCCGCAGATAGCGTTTCTTCTGGAGCATTTCCATGCCCTTATCGTAATTAGCCTTGGCATCCAGATCGGTATTGACCGGTTTATTGCCGGCGCAATTAAACGCAATCAGGCTGAATGACAAAATTAGTCCTATCCGGCCGAGGGTTCCTGCCCTCGGGTACAATAAATTACTTTTCTTCACGTTTCGTATCTCGATTATCGATTGATTATGACTATCTTAAAATCGCATTGAAAAGGCTATTCCGCTGACACCGTAACGGGATTTGGGATCATAGATCAAGCCCACCGAGGTGTCGCGCTGTTCCGCCTCGCGGGCGGCGGACTGGGAACTGTAGACGGCTTCGATCGCACTGATCACATGGTTGAACATGATCGCGGTTACCGCGTAACTGGCGACCTTCAGCAACTGATTATTGTCGTAACGCATACCCAGGTATTTATTTTTATTCTTGGTCATATGGACATATTCGACACTGTCTTCGACCGCTTTCTCTTTAAGCTCCCAGAGTCGTTCACTGCCTTCGTAGGCATCGTCCCAGCCACCGACGAATTGGTCATATTTTCCGACATTTTCATAAAAATCGCGATCTTTCAGGACCGTCTTGCCGGTCAGGTCGTTGTCCAGGTACAATTCCCGTGATTGAAAATAGTTACCGTCTTGATCGATCAGTGTCAACTGGTGTCCCGAAGAAAAGACATTGTTGCTGGTATCGACCTGCCCGGGGTACAATTCCAGATTCATGAAACCACTGGTGCGAACCCATTCGGCCAGCGACCAGTGATTATCGGCAAACAGTTCAAACTTATTCCGCATATCTTCCGCTTGATTGGTATACGACCACCAGGCCACAAAACCGGCGGCCTCCACACCAGCGAAGACGGCTGCCTTCCACCAGGGTGATTTATTATAAATTTGTCCGCTGCCGGGTATGATCAGAGACATCAACAACGGGCGCGCCGGAAATACCATTACTTCAACCTCTTCGGCTGAAGTATCCAGGCCGGCCGTCGAACCCTGTTCAAGAAACAACGGCGCCATATGATCATACTGAATAAAAGACTTACGCAGACCAGGGTAAAATCGCTGGTCAAGATTGAATAATCCCGCCGCCAGTAAATTGCCGGTGATCAGAAAAATCGTTAATATGAGAAAGGTATTTTTAGAACTCGAATAGTATGCTCGCATAGAACCGCGGCTCCTTTCCATAATTGTATGTTTTCCCGTTTATTTGAAGATCGAATTTATCCAATCCTTGGTGAACTTCTAAACCAATTGCTGTCGGGTAATTATAAAACGAGAAACCGGACAATCGCAACTGTAACCCGACCGATCGTTTGAGATCGAAATCAGCCTGATCGCCGTCCCAGGCATCGCCGCCCTGGACGATGAAACCGATCGTCCCGTTGTTCAGGCTGAACCAGCCGAGTGGAATCGCTTCCAGATAGAGAAACGGGATTCTGAAAGCAAATTTGCCGATTGCCTGCCGGTTACCTTCAATGCTGTAGAAGGGATAACCTTGAATACCGGGCAGTCCCCCGCCGAAATAGTTAAAAAACGAATCCGCCTCGGCATTGGACAGCCAACCCAGGTTGGTTTCAAATGCCAGCGTCCAGCGCCTGGTACCGGGCAATTCCATAAAATAGGAATTTTCAAGATATACCCGGGTCAAATTGTTGGGTTTAAAATCCTCGATCAAGGTTCCCGAATCCGACAGATCAAGTCCGTCGATGAAATGATTCTTTTCGACCGTGACTTCCAATTGGTATTTGAATCCTTCGGACGGATTGATATTACTGTCCGCCCGCGGTCTGATCATGCTGCCGTTCCAGCGCAGGCCCAGGTGGATGCCACGAAAATAATCATAGGCCACACCGGCCTCCAGCAGGCTGGTGGGCAGTTTCTCCTTGATAAAGGTCCGGTAGCGCTGCCAGCTTATAAACAGGTCCAATCCGGTATGCCCCAGCAGCGGGAACCGCGCTCCGGCATTGAATTGGATCAGCCGAAACCGGAGGTTGTCGTCGATCGGATAGACCGAATAGTAATTCTGCTCCTGTTTATTTCTGGTCAGATAGGCGATTTCAGTATACAGCGTCGGATAAAAACGGTTGAATTCGAAAAGCAGAAACAGATCCAAATCCGAATCACGATTTACCGAAGCCTGACCGAAGACTCCCAGTCGCTCCAGCACTTCCGTGGAGTAAAAATACAGTCCCGGTTTAAGGGTGTTATATTCCCACATCAGTTTCGGCAGTAGAAACATCGTGGTAAAATTATCTTCATAGGGAACCGCCTGCGTCGTGTCCAATTCCAGGATCGGCGGCGCCAGGGCATTGTTCCGCTGATAGAATTCGGGTAAATACCCAACGACAGCGTTGTCAATCAGGCTAACCGTATCCAGCAGCGCTATTTTATAACCCAGATTGTCGTAAAGCGAATACAGAATTTTGCCCTCGACGGATACCGACGGCATGAATGCACCGCCGGTGACGTTGGTGATGTAGCCCTGCCGCCCGGAAACCGGATCGATCCGGTACAGGTTGAAAATGCCGGTACGATCGTCAGCGAATATGATGGAACCGGTGGTGGTTATGGTCAGATCACGTTCATCCCAGCGCTGATCGGCCAGGAAATCTCCGACCGTCGAATCGGACAATGACAGATACCCGATATCACGGAAGTGGTGAACCGAATAATCGAACAGAATCCGTTCATTCTGTTGGTCGTAGGTTAAGCCATAAACCGACCGGTGATCCCGGAAATCGGTCAGCCGTTCGATTGTCCGGTCCTTGAGGTGCAGCAGGTACAGATTCTGGTTGCCGTCATATGACGATAAAAATGCCAGGGCGCTGTCGCTCGCGATATAAACGGGCGAATAGGCGCGCAGATCGCGGGTCAGCCGGTTATGTTTATCTTTCTCGAAGTCATATTCATAAATATCGTAGTAACTGGAACCGTGTCGGTTCGGCAGCACTGCTTTCCTAATATAGTAGACCGTCCGGCCGTCGGGATGCCAGGTGGCGGCGTGATGAACGCCCTTCGCGATCAGGTTGCGGCTGTCATCCACCAGATTATAGCGATACAGATTGGTCTGTGAAAAATAATCATTTCCGGCATTTGAAATATAAGTGAAAGATTTACCATCCGGCGCCCAGACCGGATACAGGTTGGCGCTGCCTTCGTCGACTACTATCCGGCCGGTCCGTTCATTCTCCCGGATATCCTGTGTCAGTATCTGATAGCGTTTATCCACCGTCAAGGTGAAATTGCGATGCAGTTCGGAACCGCTCACGCCCAGGACATTTTTTATGGCCGTATTTATCGAGAACCGCAGCGGTTTTTTAAATTCCCGCATCAGCGCCGCCAGCTTATCGGAGCCATATTGGTTCACGATAAACATAGTCATGGCATACCCGGAATTGTAAATTGACTCGTTGCCGATTCCGGCTTTGCCGAATGTGTTCATCTCGGCCAGACTCAACATTTTGTTGTGCAGCGAACGGTCGCGCAGGATCATATCACGATGGGTGTCCCAGATATCCCAGTCGGCGCCGTCGTAATTATACTGGGCAATGCCCTCCGCCAGCCAGGGCGGCAGACCCGTACCCGGCACTGGATAACTGAAGATCCGGTTGGGATATCCATAGAGGACATCCTGACGCTTCTCTTTCTCATAGCCCATGAATTGTAAATAAACCGCCGGTATCTTCACCCCTGCTTTCATAGCCGCCTGCAACGACACGATATGGGCAAATTCGTGGGTGATTACCATCTGCAACCAGCGATGACTCCCCCGCAGGAGGAAATCCACCGGAGTGGCCCAGATATAGATTTTATTGTCGTAAAAAAAGGCGATCCCGTTGGAAAAATCGTCAGTGTCGAGAAAAACCAGATCGGTTTTGGTCGCCGGTTCAAACCCGTATAATTCGGTCACACGGGGATAGATACGTTCGGCGACGACCGCTGCTTCCCGGGCGGTGGTTTCGGTGGCGTCGTAAAAATGAATCTGGAAATGTTCCGTCTCGATCGTCTGCCATTCCAGTTCCGGATGATTATAATCCAGTTGACCTAATATCACCGATACCGCTAGTGTGGAAATAAAAAATAATCGCTTAATAGTAGTCACCGTCAGTGAATTACGCCGACTTTGAGAATTGTAGTGGCGGTCTGTGAGTCGCTTCGCCCACGGACACGGACAAAATAGACGCCCGACTCGATATCTCCGACGTCCCAGCGGATTTCATTGACCGCCTGCTGGATAGGCTGATCGATTTTCATATCCCGGACATGATAGCCGGCCAGGTCAAAAATACTGATTTCAATTTTTTCGGCCGTCCCGACGGCGATCCGGATAGTGGTATAGCCGTTCCGGGCCGGGTTGGGATAAGCATAGGTCTTGGCTGTTTCAATCAACTTATCGGCAGTGGGTATTACCAATGGCGTTGCTATATAAACAAGTCGATCGTTGACGGCGCCCCCGTTAGGCCCGGCCCATTCGTTGACCTCGGCCACGGCAACCGAATCAAAACTCCAGACCGTCGTCCGGCTGATAATTGACGAACGTCTGCGAAAATCACCGGCCATCAGCAAATTATTATCCACCGCATTCGCCAGCCGATAATCTCTTTGACCCTGATTATTGTAAATGCAGATTTCGCCCGGAGTATTCTGCAGCATCAGTTCCGGGCAGGCATCGCCGTAAAGATCGCGGATTAAGACAGGGCCAGAAGCATCAGCAGCCACCGGGAAGCCGGCTTTGAGCACACAGTTCTGATCGTAAACCGCCAGTTCCCCGGTAGTGCTGGCGGTGATGATATCGACCTGACCGTCCCCGTCAATATCGGCCGCGGCCAGGGTTCTCAGCCCTGTTCGCGACAGGCTGCTGACCGGTAAATTATCAGAGTTGCGGACTTCCAGATTTTGTCCGTCGTAAAATATTTTCAGGGCCTGGATAGCACTGGAATTTTGGTAATGTACTGAAATTGTGTCCAGCGGTTCGGAATCCAGAATTAATTCTTCGCAACCAGCAGCACTGCACTTCACCTGGCGCAGGCCCGAGACGATGGTGATTGAATTGTCGATTCGACTGCCGAAAAAACGGTCGATAGAATTGAGTCCTGCGCTACCCGTCCAGACTGTTTCCAGACTTGCCGTAGTGGAATTATACCTGAAATCAACTATCCGCACCGAATCCGCTGTTATTTCCGCGACCGCCAACGCCTTGAGCCCGGCGGAATAATCGGTCACGGTTATCCGGAAGTCCGATGACTGTAGTGCATGAAAAACTCGTTTTTCCAATGTACCGGCGGGTGCCCACCACAGCGAATCGCCGCTGCCGACCAGATCGGGAACGGCATCGCCATCCAGATCCTCTAACAACAGCAGGTCCAGTTTCAAATCGGGGAAACCGTCCGCTATCAGGTCGTTGCTGAGGAAAAATGACATTGTGTCGGCCGGGCGACCTATACCCTGAAAATTCAGAAAGGTAGCGGCACCAGCATTACTGCGGGTATCGGGATAGGTGTAGGGCCCGAACTCCAGCGGTTGGCCTTTACGCCCGGGGTACAGGCGATCGCGCTCGGGGTTGCCCTGATACCAGATATCGCCGAAATATCCGCCTGATGGATCGGCAAATGGGAAAATTGACTGGAATCCGATATCCTGCGCGCCATCAGCCTCTTCCAGATCGACACCGTAACGGGAGTTGTCGGCATTGATGGAATAGCTGCCGATGGTGGAATTGATTACCTGCTCGTCGATATGCCAGATCAACAGACCGGAGGCCGGCAGCCCCAGATCATAATCAGGGACAGCGGTGACGACACCATTATCCGCCCTCGTTATTGCTACCGAATCGAACAAAATTTCCACCATTGCCGGATAACGGCCGCTGTCGGGATGGATCGCTCTTCCCTGCTGATAAATCAACCAGCGCAGCGAATCAATACTAACCTGATCGCGGAACCAGTTGGTGCGGTTTTCCACCAAAAAATATTCGTCGTCATCAATGTCGACTTTGATGGTATTGTCCTGACCGCGTTCCGGAATCTGAATGAGGTTACCGGGAATGGCCACCATCGGTTCCTCCCAGCCGGCCCGGATTCTGGTCCAGGCATCGGGAGGTGCCGGAATCAGCCCCCGCCCGTTGTTGGAACCCTGGTCCATCAATCCAAAGATGCCGATCCCGCTGCGGCCCGATTCAATGTCCCAGAGCGGCGGCAGACCGACGGCAAATCCCAGCAGCATGGCAAAGGTACCGGTCAGGCCGTACTGGTAATCACAGGGATCGCTGGCGCCGGCAAACATATCCTCACCGATCGAGTACAGCAAATGGTTCTGAGTCTCGGGCAGGACCAGACCATGGTCAATGGAACGTCCGCCAATTACCAGGGACGAAACGCCCAGGTGATTGCTGATCATCTGCGGATCGACATAGGTCGACGGCAGATCCTCCGGAGTCGGATCAAGAAACGGCAGGGAGAAATCCTGGCCGATGCCGGCATGAAAGACCACAACCAGGTCATAATCTGAAAAATCAATCGTATCCGTGGTCCAGGCTAACTCCAGCGCAGCCCGGAACAATTCGGTAACGCGCCGCTCGTACAGGTCATCCTCGCCGTAACGATGATAATGCGACATGGAATCCGCCAATTGGTAGCTATCCTGCAAACCGGCGGGAAATATCCGGGAATTAGCCGTGTCGATACCAAACTGATCGTAGGAAACCGACCGGAAATAATTATCTACGGCGTAAATCTGCGAACGGAAATAATTTTTGTCGTGGGGGGCCGGATCAATGGTGTAATTGGCACAGGTGTCGTATTCGACGGCATAGAGGAACTGACCGGTGCCGGTTGTTCCGGGCGAATTGTCTTCGTGAAAAGATACTCTGACAGCGGCGATTCTCAGATCACCGGTTATCCGGGCCGGTAACTGACAAACGACTGCAATCAGCAATACTGTAATAACACCGCGTTTCATTTTAGATCGAAATAATTTATGATCGTCGGAACCGGAAGCCTAAAATTCCATATTCATTGAGAATCGCATCGTATTCGACAATGAATCTTCGGCTTTCCCGGCAATATAACCAAAATCGAACCCGTAACTGGCAAAGCGCAAACCGAAACCGAGGGTCATGTTCCCGATTTTACCGGTTTTATCGTAATAATAGCCGATTCGCATCGCAAAATTATTGGCATACCAATATTCGGCGCCGATATTATGGACCAGCTTATCCACCTCGTTCATCACCGTTCGGTCTTTACCGGTTCCCACTTCTTTCTGGCCGAATTCATTGTAAATGCCCCAGGTGTCATCGCCGAATTCACCGCCGGTTAGGGCCATTTCGCCATACTCGGGAATACCGTTGTCATTTTTATCGTTGGCATGGTACCAACCGCCAATTTTACCATCGGAATCATAGCTTGGTGGTGATTTATCGACATCGCCACCCAAGAGCCAGTCATCTACCCAGGAGGTGAAGATCGCCTGATAAATCGGGTCGGTATGGGCGGTCTCGCGTTTCCCTTTCACGTTATACTCGGCATTGGATAAGGAAACGTGCCCTTCCGTATCATAGCCGCCGATTTTGCCATCACCGTCCCAATCCATGTCAGGATAGGAGGCGACCAGCAATTTATCGACATCATAGACCAGGCTCAGGCGATTAAATTCAGAATCCACCAGTCGATACTGGAGCCCCAACGTCAGGTTGGTGGGCTGGGGATCCGCCTGGGCGGCATCGATAAAGGCTACCTTGGGACCGATATTGGTGACCGTCAAGCCCAGGTCCAGGCGTGGATTAATGAATCCCTTGCGCAGATAACCGATGTCGAATCCGAAATCGGTGGATGTGCCTTTCCCCTTTTCGGCGCCGGCTCCGATCGAAGCCAGATGCTGGTAGGTAATTTTGGTATTGATACCCAGAGATGAATGCGGCGATAACAGGGAACTGTAACTGAAGGCGACCGCCATCATATATGTCGTAAACGTCCCCAGTTCGACGGCAAACTCGCTGGTTCTGAGCTGTTCACCCAGATTCAGATATATAATATGTCCGCCGACCGTGCCAAGATGTTTGATATGCTTGCGGTAAGCCAGGAATTCGTAGTACAGGTCATCTGCCAGGTTTGGCAACCAGTTGACATGCATCAAGGCCAGTTCGGAGCCTTTCAGAAATCCCAGGCCGGCGGGATTCCAGTAACTGGCATAAGCGTCATTGGCGACGGCAACCTGGGCCTCGCCCATTCCACCGGCGCGGGCGCCGGGTGAAATCAAGAGGAAAATTGCGCCTGCCTCACTCTGAGCTGACAGGGCCGATAGGCTTAACAGGGCCGATAGGTACAGCACGAACCGTTTGTTCTTCAATGTTCGTTCTCCATTAATAAGATTGCCCGTGTACAGGCAAATCCTTTTTTATCTTTGCTGATCAGTAACATTCACTGTTATCGATGTATTATCGGCACCTCGCTAATATAGTCACTAAAGTTATTCTAAGCCTTTCTAACCATGCAAGATATGTTTTCCCGCGGTCTTTGTTCCCGATGTTGATAGTGATTCAGGTCAATTATTCAATCAACCAAGTAATCCCAGCGACAAAAATGGCAGGTAGGTGATCGCCAGTACGATCACAAAGCGAATCAGGAAAAACGGTAGCGTAGCCTTATAGATCACCGGCATCGATTCGTCGAAACGGTAGGCCGACAAGAACAGATTCATCCCTACCGGCGGAGTCAAAAAGCCCAATTCCAGGTTGGCAATGAAAATAATTCCCAGATGAACCGGATCGATACCGAAGTATATCCCCAGCGGCGCAATCAGCGGGACGACAACGATGATAGCCGAGAATATATCCATGAGACAGCCGACCAGCAGCAGAAAGATATTCAGCATAATCAGGAAGACATATTTTGATGCCACCAGCGTTTTTACCATATCCAGTAGTAGCATCGGTATCTGGGCATCCACAAGATAACTGGTAAGCCCCATGGCGACTCCCAGAATGATTAATACACCGCCGATCAGTGTGGCACAGTCCACGACGATTTTGGGTATCTTCTGCAAGGATAGATCCTTGTAAATAAATACTTCGACGATCAGCACATAGACAGCCGTCAAGGCGGCGGTCTCGACCAGAGTGGTAAAGCCACCGAAGATACCAAATAAAATTCCAACTGGAATCACTGCCTCCCATTTGGTTTCGCGGAGGGCTGCTACGGCGTCCCGCACTTTAAACGGACGGTGCTTGATGTGATCGATCTTTCCCCGCCGGATCGCCCAGGCCGAAACCGCGACCACCAGGACAATACCGGGCACCACACCGGCGACAAACATCGATTTTACGGAAACGCCGGCGGTGACGCCGTATATTATCGCCGGCAGACTGGGGGGGAACAGCAGTCCCAGCGATCCGGCGACAGTGACCAGGCCGATGGCGAATATGCGCGAGTAGCCTTCTTTGATCAACAACGGAACCAGAATTCCACCCAAGGCCAGGATGGTCACGCCCGAACCGCCGGTCAGGGCCGTGAAAAAACCGCACAGGATAACAACGACGACCGGGGTACCACCGGGAATCCAGCCAAACCAGGTCCGGAACAATTTCAGCATTCGTTTTGAGGCGCCGCCTTCGGCCAGAATATAGCCCGCCAGCGTGAACAGCGGGATCGTCGGTAAAGTCGGAGAAACGACTATCCGGTAGGTTTCAGCCGGTATGGCCGATAATGGTACATAGGAATTCCAGAATAAGATTACCGCGGCTCCCCCCAACCCGATGAAAATCGGTGCGCCGAATAACAGGGCGGTTAAAAGTACGCCCAGGGACAGTGCGATCACCCAGATGCTGTCCTGGAAATAACCGGTCATATTTAGACCAATTAACAGCACCGGCACCATTAGCATCGTCGCCCGCAGCAGGCGGTCGCGAAAACTGTGGAAATATATCTGCAGCGCGATCAGACCGAAACCAATCGGCATGATAATCTGAGCAAACCAGATTGGCAGTCCGGGGGCGATCTCCCGGGGATACTGCATTTCCACTCGCACCAGTTGCCAACTGCCCCACATCAGCGCCAGAGCGACCATGAACGATACTGTTTTTGCCAGCCAACGTCCCGGATGGAATTCATCCTCAGCGGTAAACAGCGGTTTGGTTGTCAGGGATAATAGTTTATTCTGGCGGGTCGCAAGAATGGCGCCGGCAAAACCGATCCACAATGTCAGATGCTGTACCAGGATTGCTGACGCCGGCACGCCCGGCACGCCGAGGGCACGCAGCACAGTTTCGATGGCCGGCAGAAAAGTGATTGCAAAGAACACAACCAGAACGACTGTATCTTCACCACGATTCAGGTGCCGGGAAAACTGTTGCTTGGATCGCCTGGTATTCAAAATGCCGTCTATTGCTCGAGTTCGGTTAGCAATGAATCTTTCTGTGCTTTTAGATTCACGACACGGTCAAATATTTCCGCCGGAATCAGCGTACCACGGATCTGCGAATAAAACGAGCTGGTCAATTCCTGCCATTCCTGGAGTTCATCCTTCGTCGGCCTGTAGACTTTCAGGCCATATTCCTGCATCATGGCGATCGCCTGCTCGTCGAGGGTTCGATTGACGGCCTGTTGTTCGCGGCCAAACTGCTGGGCGATCTGCAGAATTTTAGGCCGATACTCCGGTTTAATCGTCTCCCAGATTCGCTTGTCGATCACGGTTCCGCCGGTCACCAGGCCCCATTTCATATCCAGCATATACGAAGCCGGACCAAAATATTGATTCGACAATGCCATAATGGCCGGAGTCGCCAGGGCGTCGATCAGACCGGTCTGCAGGCCGGACAGTACATCCAGATAAGCCAGTTGAACCGATTCATAACCGGCCTTATTCCACAATTGGGTGGTGTTGTAATCACCGGCCCAGGTAAAAATCCGCATTTTCTTGAGATCGCTCGGCTTTATCAACGGGTCCTTGGTAAACCAGTAGGCCCAGCCCACATCACTCCAATTTAATACAATAAAACCGTTCTGCTCGAAATCGGTATTCAACTGACCGCTGATCCGGTCCCTGACCCAGTCCACGTCGTCGAAATCCTGAAACAGCATCGGTACCAGGAAACCGTACACATCCGGCGTTATCACCGACAAACCTTCGGTGGTGATAGCCGCCGCGTGAATCTGTCCGATCCGGATTTTGCGGATCATGTCGCGTTCATCACCGACCACACCGCTGGGGTACAATCGCAGCACGACCTCGCCATTCGTGGCTTCGGTCCAGCGCTGTCCCATATCCACCAACCGCATATGCATGTCGGAGCCCTGCGGCGCCAGGGTGGCCATTTTTATTATCGTTTTTTTCGCCGATAACATCGACAACAACAGCAGCAGACTTAAAACGAGATATTTCTTCATGGATTTCTCAATAGTAAAACAGGTCATCGATCCGTTCCAGTAACCAGCGTGCCCGATCCTGGGCCAATAAATTCGAGAGACGCAGCGCGGGAACTTCATCGACATTAATTTTCAGTGCGGCAGTCAGCATTTCTTCAAATTCGGCCCGGTCCTGATTGCGGATTGAGAATGCTTCGGCATAGGCCACGTACAGGGAGCAGTCATTCCCTCCTGATAATTCCCGGGCCCGCCGATAATATTCCTGGGCTACTTCATCGGCGTTGGCTTTCTGATCCGGCCGACTTAGTTCATATTTCATCAACGCCCCGTACAAAGCACCGCCGTTCCAGTTGGCATCCAGTTCCAAGGCCCGTTCCAGCAGATAACCGACTTTCGGCAGATCGATCAACAGCGCCGGGTGACCCTTGCTGGCGGCAATCGCCCCGCCAATGGCAGCGGCCGTCCAGTAAGCAGCCAAAATATCCTCCGAATCCAGTGCTTTGACCACGGATTCCGGATTTGCCTGGAATTGATCACGGAATCCCGGGTGTCGCGCCTCCAGCGCCTGGAGGCCATAATCACGACCGCGCTCCAGCAGATGTTGAGCCCGTTGGTAGACCGGACGACTGGCGCTGATATCTGTGGCCGCCAGCCGATCGGCGTCTTCCAGGATAAAAGCGTAGCTGTACATGGTGAAACCGGAGGCGGCCGCCGTCAGCAGATCGGGATTTTCCGGTGACTGTTGCAGCAGCATCTCGATTGTTTTCAGATTAAAAGGGAAAGCCTCCCGTACCAACTGCGGATCATTTTCCGTCAGGTAGATGGAACCGGCCGATCCCAGCGACCCTGCCAGTCGGTTTACCAGAAATCGCCCCGGAGAACAGCCAATAAATATCAGAACGGTTAAAAACAGGCAGCCGGTTAATTTCCCCTGATGGACTTTCATAATCCTGAATTAAATGTTTCCATCAAAGGAGTCGGCTAGCGCACAGTAGGCCGGTTATCCGTGAATTTCCTTGTACAAGGGAAACGCCTGACACAGTTCCCGGACTTCATTTTTTACAGTGGTAAGCAATTGTGCGTCATCGGCATGGGTAATGACCCGATCGATCAGGTCAACGATCCGGCCAATCTCAGCCTCCCGCATACCCCGGGTCGTGACCGCCGGTGTTCCGATGCGGATTCCGCTGGTGATAAAGGGACTGCGCTGATCAAACGGCACCATATTCTTATTGACGGTAATTCCGGCGGTTTCCAGAGCGTTTTCAGCCTTTTTTCCCGAAATATCTTTGTTGGTCAGATCCACCAGAACCAGATGAGTATCGGTTCCGCCCGAAATCAACTGATAGTCCCGTCTCAACAATTCTTCGGCCAGAACCTGGGCATTTCTTACGATCTGTCTGGTATAAGTTTTAAATTCCGGTTTCAACGCCTCACCAAAGGCAACTCCTTTGGCGGCGATGATATGCATCAACGGTCCACCCTGAATACCCGGCATCACCATTGAGTCCAGCAATTCGGACATCATTTTTACCCTGCCGGACTTGGGCGCCGCCTTGCCCCAGGGATTTTCGCGGTCGGTTCCCAACAGGATCATACCGCCCCGGGGACCCCGCAGTGTTTTATGCGTGGTGGTAGTCACCACGTCGCAATAGGCCATTGGAGAGGGATGCAGCCCGGTGGCGACCAGTCCCGCCGGATGGGCGATATCAGCCATCAGAAAAGCGCCGACACTATCGGCAACTTCACGAAATTCAGCGAACTCGATAAACCGCGGGTAGGCGCTGCCGCCACAGATAATCAGTTTTGGTTTATGCTCCTGGGCCAACCGGCGAACCTCATCAAAATCAACCCGGCCGGTATTTTTATCGACATGGTATGGTACGATATTGAACAACCGACCGGAAAAATTGACCGGGCTGCCATGGGTCAGATGGCCGCCATGGGCCAAATCCAGTCCCATGACCGTATCGCCGACATCGATAAACGTCAACAGGGCGGCCATGTTGGCCTGTGATCCCGAGTGCGGTTGCACATTGGCGTACTCGGCGCTGAATAATTTACAGGCGCGTTCACGAGCCAGATTTTCAGCCTCGTCCACATGCTGGCAGCCGCCGTAATAACGCTTGCCGGGATAACCCTCGGCATATTTATTCGTCATGACGCCGCCGGCCATCTCCAGCACCGGATAACTAACGAAATTCTCGGAGGCGATCAGTTCCAGGGTTTCGTCCTCACGGACGATTTCGCGCCCCAGAATGGCGTACATCTCCGGATCTTGTTTTTCCAGGTTTCGAAAGGCGGCGGTTTCAGACATTGCTTCCCTCAACAGTTTCCGGTTACCAGGAAGGATCCTTGGTCAATTTCTCTTCGACCCAATTATAGCAATCGCCGGTCGGCTGCACCGAACCGACGCTCTGTTGCTGTGGCGTCAACATGAACCATTCCTGTTTGCGAAACATGACATCTTTTTCATTCTCTTCCAGCCACCGCTTGCTGCCGCTGAATTTCCGCGATCCCAATTCCTCCGCCTTGATAAAATTCCGGTAGGCCAATGAAGCCATGATCCGATCCGGATTGGTAACCGATGACGTGCGACAGACCTGGAATGACTTATAGTAGACGTTCCCTTTCTGACCATAGGCTTCCCCACTGTTGGGAGCAATCGATAGGGCTTTGTTGGCCCAGCGAAATGCTTTGCCGTATTCTTCATCCAGCACATAAACTTCGGAAATTTTAATCGCCAGTTGCAGATCACGGGGATCCAGCTTGAACAGGTCTTCGTAGGCCAGGGCGGAATTCGCCAAATCATTGGCCTCAAAATAAGCGTCACCGAGCAATCGTGTCAGTGGCTTGCTGTTGGGCTCCAGTCGCAAACCGTCTTTAATGACCGCTGTGGCATCTCCGGCCCGGCCGGCATTGAGGAAACGATTGGCCAAATCGACTTTATAGGACACATTTTCGGGATTTTGTTTGGCCCGGTCGATGTATACTTCCAGGGGATCGCCACCGGTCTTTTCCAGCGCCTGGGCAAACTCGCTCTGGGCTTCTTCGTTATTTGGATTGATATCCAGTAAGGTCTTTAAAACCGAAATCTGGTCCCGGTAACGTTCGGCAACTTTATAGAGTTTAGCCAATTCGGCCATGGTACCGGTATCCCGCGGATCGATTGCAACAATCTTTTCGTACTCAATAGTTTCAAGATTGGTTTTATTCTGTTTCTTATAGGCATAGGCCAGACGCTTGCGTAATGGCAGGTTATCGGGCAATTTCTGTAACCCCTTCAACAGAACATATTCCGAACTGTCATAACGGCTGAGGAATTCAAAGGCGATAGCATAGTATAAGTACACTTCCTCTTCTTCCCCGCGATCACAGCCCAACTCAACGATATCGTTATAGACCCGCGTTGTTGACGCCCAATCACGGTTCTTGTAATATTCGGCGGCACTGCTGAGCAGCCGCGGGCAGCGTACCTGCCGCAGTGAATCCAGCCGGCGTTCTTCGGCAGCCGCGGCTGCTTCATCCTCACCGGACGGTGGGACGCACATGGTAAATAGCGCAACACCAAGTGACAGCAACAACAATTTTAACAATACATTTTTCATTTTACCGTGATCTCCTCTTCACAAACCAAATATCACCGATAGTGATTTGTACTTTAAACTTCTCTACCCTTTCTTCATACTCGTTCAATGGTCCTGAGCGCATTCCGATGGAATAGGCAATATCAATTTGATTCCCAGTCAACCCGAACTTAAAACCCAGACCGGCACTTGCACCAAATTCGGTCAGGTTTTCATCAAATGAACTGATAGTGCGACTATCATGATAGATACCCATTCGATAATGGAAGTACTCGTACCACTCGCGCGGCAATGATCTCGCAAATTTAACCGCGCCGATATTCAAATGCCTAATATTTTTATAACTAAGGTCCTGCAAGGAGAAGAAATCATCCGGCAGTCTGGTATTCAAAGCCTGGTAATAATACTCACCCTGAAGATGAGTTTGTTTTGCCAGACTAAGATCGAATCCCATACTAAATTCAACGGGACTTTGAATTTTTTGGTGAGTTTCGACCTGATTGGTGGCGTCCACACTCATCCCCGGGAAATCACCGCCAGAATCATAAAAACCATTAGCATTGCCATCTTCGTACAGATGGTACTGGGTGGACTCGACCAACAGCGGCTGCAAGGGTAAGGATAACGACAGAAACAGGTGCAGTGGAAGTTGCCCGGCCGAAAAACGTTCCGACTCCAGATAATATTTGACGAATATACCATTATAGCGGTCATGCCGGTTGTAGATATAGGCCTCATTGTTCACATCTAGGATTGAACCGCGGCGGGTCGAGCCGAAAATGAATTCCAGGGATAAGGCGCTCCGTTCGAATTTACCGATCGGAAATGCGAGTGAACTGCGCAGTGACAGCAGACCGCCGGCCCCTTCCCGATGATAGCGCGTATTCAATGTATCGGCGATAAAAACGGCGGTTGTTGTATCCCAGTTGACAATCTGGTAGTCCGGGGCGCCGGTTATCAGGTAATCGTTGCTGGTCAACGGCGATAAATCGAGGCCCAAGGCATAAGTGTTTTTTATCGGAAGAATTATCTGGAGCCGGTTGATGTCGGATACGGCATCGGTCAGGTCATTTTTCGAATTACTAAGTTGAACACCCCCATAACTGGCAGTCAGCAGCGCGAATCGGCTGCTGGGCCAGGTGACCGGATTGGCCAGCGACAGTTTTTCCGAAAAAGACGGTAATAGACCGGTCCCGCCGATACCCAGGGCGGCGGCATTGTTGCTTTCACGAACCGACCCGGTCCCGATTGCATTATAAATTCCCTGCCCCCAGATCGACTGGGTCAATATCATCGCTGCCAGAATTTTACGGGATAACATATAGAATTCTCAAACTTGGGGTTGCGTATAATGTGTCCCCGGTGGCCGGATGGAAACTGAAAGTGCGAAACGGATCGTTAGCGGATGTGCTGTACAGCTTCAATCCGTAATTCCCGGCCTGTTTCAGGACCACCGCCTGCAGCAGGGTTCGTAATTCAAATTCCACTTTGCCGTCACTGAAGGTCGGATCGGCCAGATCGACGAGTTTTTCATAGGGATCAACAGGATAATAGCGATCATCCTCAATTACGGTAGTATCGATCGAGTAGATTCCGATCGTCGGATCACCGTCGTCTGCACTTCCGGCGGCCGGCCATAAAGTCAGTTTTGCCGACCGGATAATGGCGGACTCGGGTAACGACGTGTCGGCAAATCCGACCGTCAGTATCGACTTCAATCCTTTGGCGCTGCCGACAGTAATATTTGTGGTGTCGTCAACAGTCAGCGCCGGAGGATAAATCACCGTCAAATCGGCGTCGGGATAAAAAGATTTGGTCAGCGTATCGAGGATCGGATTTCCGTATTCGTCATCTTCGGTACTACGCAGGTAATGAACCTGGAGACGAGGCCGGTAACTGCCGGCATTGCGACTGAAAAATTCCGTAATTCCGCTGCCATCCTCATCTTTCCAGACGGCAAAACTGCGATTGTGGGCCGTGGCGGAAGTATCACTGAAGTAGGTTAAAAATTCAAGCGCGTCCGATAGATCGAATTTAAGATAAGGATATGTCGTGGCAGTGTCGCTTTGCAGCACCGTTGATGCCAGGGGCGTACCAAAACCGGTAACAATTCGAGTGGTATCCAAATTGAGATAATTACTGGTGTATTCATCGAATAAAGAATCGGCGGACCCGCCGGTCGGGAAATTCACCAGGTTGTAGACCGCTGTTGAAATAGCCAGGTTAGTGTCTTTGGCAGTCAGCACCAGGAATACACTGTCCAGTGAAACGATAGTCGTTGTGTCAGTTAATTCCATCAGCAGGACAGAATAATCCTGCGAATACTTGGCAATATTGATCATCGAGAAGCGGCAGTTGTAACCGGCCGAATCCTTGCCGAAATACAGGGATGGATATCCGCCCATTTCCGGCGGTGTTTGATAGGTCAGAGATCTGATATCATATACCAGCGTGTCGGCCACCAGCAGATCGATATCATCACTGAAATCATAGGGAATCGGGTCCCTGATACAACCGGTGATGACTAACGCCAGGATACAAAATGACAACAATAACCTTACACTTTTTAGAAAAACCATGCGGTAATATTTCCAGCAATAGAATTAGACGTCTTCTTGGACTAACTGATCGATTGAATTGGCCACCCGGGAGTAAGCATCAAGTGAATTATCTTCCAGGGCGATCGTAATCATTTTTTTCTCTACGTCTTGATAACAGTTTAGTTTCATTAATTCGGCCGACACGTTGTTTTCAGGCGTATCGAGGGCGATAATTTTATCCACTACCGGCAAAGCCGCTTCCAGGACGTTGATCGAATCACCCGTCAGACTGTCGGGAAGTTGTAAACCAGCCTTTTCGAAGGCGCCCCGACTGAATTCGCCATATTCCGACATCGAATGCACCAGCAGAATTGTTTTAATTCCCTGATAAAATTCCTCTTCCTGATAGACCTGTCGGTAAATCAACGGTACCATGGCCGTTTGCCAGTCATTGCACATAATCACGTTGGGCTTCCAGAACAGATGCGGCAGGGTTGCCAGAGCCGCAGTGTCAAAAAAAGCATAACGGTCGTCATTATCGGAATAGGGGCGGCCGTTCTTGGATTTGTACAGCAAATTTGAGAGTGGTTTGAACCACTCACTGTGTTCCAGAAAGTAAACCTGAACCCGTGTCTTGGGAATGAAGGCGCTTTTCGCGGATGCCAGATGCTCGCTGCCATCGAAGTTGAACGGTATTTCCCGCAGACGAATGACTTCACGCAGGATGTACTTGCGTTCACTGACGAAGCCGTATTTGGGGATGATGGTCCGTATATCGTGTCCTTTTTCCTGCAACAACAGCGGCACTTTGGCCGAAAAATCACCCAATCCGGCGGTGTTGGCAAACGGTGTTATTTCCGTCGTCAAAAAGAATATTTTTGCCATTATTAATTATTACCCAGTTTGTTTAACGCCTCTTTGGCTTTTTGATAATATTCGCTGTTCGGAAAATAATCCAGCAGACGGGTGTACTCTTCGCGCGCTTTCGCGGTGTTACCCATGCTCTGATAGGCCAGACCCAGCTTCAATTGAGCGTCATCATCCTTGTCGGTACCGGTGAAAGAGAATACTTTTTCAAACTCGATAACGGCGCGTTTGAAATTCTTCGAGGAATAATAGCACTCAGCCAACCAGTATTGGCTGTTGTCGGCGAGTTCGTTGGTCGGGTCCTTTAGGACTAATTCTGAAAAACCCTTAATAGCCTGGGGGAAATTCCCGTTCTGGTAATAACCCAGGTATTCAAGATACAGTTTGCGATAATCGATGGCCGATATTTTCGATTGATAGGAAGCCGGTGGATTGTCAGTCTTCAGATTGTACATCTCGGTAAAACTGTTGGTCAGGGTCACAATTTTATTTTCGATCATCACTAATTGTGAAAGAATTTCAAAATTGGTACTGTCGGTATACTCGGCCTTATCTTCCAAAATCCTGATTTTATTTTGAATCGTATTGATTCGATTCACCATTAAAATGGCGATGGAATCGGTCTGCTTCTTGGCATTGACAGTCGCTTCGAGTGCCTTTTTCAACTCCGGCAACAAAATGCGAATCTGTGTTTCCAGCGAATCGGTTCGGACCTTTTCCCTTTCAATTTTGGCATTGACGCGACGTAGTTCCCGCTCCGTATCGGTCTGTGCACAAAGAGGTTTAGTGAATCCGCCAAGCATCAACAGAAATGCAAGAAATGATGTTAAGATTCGCTTCATTGGGTATACCTTTTGTGAATAAAATGGATTTTTTCCTGTTACAAATTTAGTTTTTCCAAGGGGAACCATCAATGTTTTCGTTATTCGGAATAATTAATGCTCAAATTAAGGACTAATCCGATCATTATATAGCAGGATAACAGGAACGATCCGCCATAAGAAATGAACGGTAACGGCAGTCCTTTTACCGGAATCAGACCCACCGCCATGGCCGTGTTGACGAACAGGTGCGCCAGCAGGAGCACCATAATTCCAATGATCACCAGTCCCGAGAAACGATTATCCGAATCATACGCCCGCTTAATCATTTTCAGCAGCATCCAGCCGAATAAAACCATAATAAGGCAAATTGTGACGAAACCGAATTCCTCTCCGATCACCGAAACGATGAAATCGGTCTCCTGAACCGGCAGAAATTTCAATTGAGTCTGAGTACCCTGTCCCCACCCTTTTCCAAAGAAACCGCCGGAGCCGATGGCGGTCTGGCTTTGAATTATCTGATAACCGGCGCCCAGTGGATCCAGCTTGGGATTCAACACGGTTAAAATCCGGCTTTGCTGGTATGGTTTCAACAGGCTCCACAACGTTGGGGCTAACAAGCCTAGAAAAATATTGGAAAAATAAATTAGCACGCCGGTGATAAGAGTCGGCCGTGATAAATACAGAACCAGCAACAGGATAATCGCCCAAATCCAGAAAGACACCGGGTGGAAGGCAGTCAGTACAGAAAAGAACGGAGCGATCAGCAGGAACAGATGATACGGCCGGACTCCGGACCAGAACATCATCACCAGTACCGGACTGGCGATGATAATGGCCGTTCCCAGATCCGGCTGCCGCAAGACAATGGCAGTCGGAACAGCCACCAGGAGCAGCGGTACGATTACCACGGTCATCCGGTCGAGGCGAACCCGCGGATTTGAAAGATACCGAGCCAGAACCAGCACTACAATAATTTTGGCGAATTCCGATGGTTGAAAATTGACTGGCCCCAGGGTGATCCAGCGATACGTGCCGGCAACTTTTGGTCCCGCGAAAGGCAACAGCAGCAACAGCAAAATACCCACATAGGCCAGAATCGTATATTTGTAGATATTTTTCCGTGATAGGGCTAAAGTGACCAGCATCATTACCAAGGCCGGAAGAGTCCACACTAATTGCCGGAAAAAAGTTGTACTGGTGAGTGTCAATTCCTGGTGATGCGAAACGCTGTTGATACTAATAAAACCGATCAGGGTCAAAACCAGAGCCGCAACCAGAATGGAAGCCGGTGCCTCACGGAATTTACCGTACAGAACCGACCACATCAGTTTTTCTCCGCCAGCGAATCGGAACAATATTTTTCATCGAACAGGGTAAAGATTTTCCGGGCAACCGGAGCTGCTACATCACCGCCATGGCCGCCGTTTTCAATCAGTATTGTTACGGTGATCAGATGTCCGTTTTTCTCGGCCCAGCCGACATACCAGGCATGTGGTTCTCCATGCGGATTTTCCGCTGTGCCGGTCTTCCCGGCGGTAATCATGCCGGCAATCCGTTTGGGATGGGCGCTTCGGCCGGTGCCATGTTCGCTCAGATTGACACCGCGCATGAAGCTGGTCAGCACCGCCCATTCGGACTCCTGGAACTGGGGATTGGACGACGGCGGTCGGGAACCATCCAGCAGCAGGTGCAGCGTACCGGCGTTACCGCTCGTGGCGATCTGATTGATATAGTTAGCCATCTGAATCGGCGTCACCAGGATATCGCCCTGTCCGATTCCCATGTTCAGAATATGCCCTTTGGTCCAACCGGATTTGCCGTATTTCTCATCCATGAAATTCTTGTCGGGAATCACGCCGCTTAATTCGGCCGGCAAATCAATTCCGGTAACCTGGCCGAAGCCAAACGAACGAGCAATCACAGCCCAATCGTCCAGATCTATTAACTGCATCATATTGTAGAAATATACGTTACACGATTGTTCCACTGCTTTACGCATATTCACCTGGCCATGCCCCGCAGTGTTCCAACAGTCAAATGTGCGGCGACCCAACCGGTACTTGCCAGTGCAAACAATTGTCTTACTGGTATCGACCAGATTTTTCGTCAGTAGGCCCAGGGTCACAATTGGTTTGAAAGTGGATCCGGGTGGATAGGTACCATTGATTATGCGATTAACCATCGGTTTGTCTTCATTCTGGGCATAGGAAAGCCACTCTACGTCAAGCGTCATTCCGGTAAACAGGTCCGGCGGATAATCGGGGTAACTGGCGATCGCCAGGATTTCACCACTGTGCGGCTCAGCGACAATTATGGCACCGACACAATCCCTGGTTTCATCCTCGACGAGTTTTTGGATATCGCTGTCGATGGTCAGGTATATATCATCGCCGGGGATCGGCTTGCTATTTTTCTCGGGAGAAAAATCACCGACGACCCGACCAAATGCATCCACCTGCACATAGCGCACACCATCCTGGCCACGCAGGATATTTTCATAGGTCTTCTCCAGTCCCTGCCAACCTTTGATGTCGCCGATTCGGTACTCACCGGACTGAGCACTGGTCGTGAGAAAACGATCATCCACTTCGCGAATATAGCCAAGTACGTGTGAAGCACGGACTTTGCCAGGATAAAATCTTTCCGGGAACTGCTCATAATTGATACCCGGCAATTCCGCCTTATGCTCTGCCAATCGACTCAACTGGTTGATTCCCAAATCTTTGGCGAGCCTGGTTGAATTGAATTTCCCACGATAATATTTCCGGTAATTCAGATTCAGTTGTTCGGCGGAAATTCCCGCGATTTGCTCAATCCGGTCAAATTCTTTCTCACGGTCGCGCATCTCGGCTGGTATCACCGTTAAAACATAGGTCGGATGGTTATCCACCAGGATCTGCCC
>JBDRBK010000069.1:0-44851 GCA_043822705.1 Fidelibacterota bacterium | reverse complement strand
CATGGTTCCTCTATTGCTTGAGGAAATGGTTCAGGCCATGATTGTAATGCTCCGTCAGCTACGCTCACGCCATATTACAATCTTATTGCTATAGCTTATTAAATCCTACAAAACACGACAAGAATTAAAAATCGCGCGGCTGTTATATTCTTCACCATCAGTGGTTAAAATATGGTAAATATTACCTCCAAAAAGGAGATTCGATGTCATCATAAAAAGCAATAGAACACTAACGATCATATTTGTGGGTTTCATTCTATATTACCAATATTTTCAATGTGATATGCTTTGCATATTAACAGTGATCATTTTTCCCGCGATTAACAATCCGTCACCAGTCAAGCCGTCAACTAATTTTGACTTTGCCGGCTGTTTCATCATTTCAAAATTATCATCTTCTTTGTTTCAATATAGTCGTTGGCCTGCAAGCGGTAAAAATAAATGCCCGAACTCAACATCTGATCAGTAGAGTTCCTGCCATTCCAGATTATACGCATTGTGCCGGCTTCTAGCGGTCTATTGACCAAATTTATAACCTCCCGACCTAATAGATCATATACGGTAAGCTTAGTGAGGCCAGCAGCTAGTAAAGTGAATTCAATTGTAGTAGTCGGATTGAATGGATTAGGGTAATTCTGCTTTAGTGTATATTCGACTGGTACATATACTACCGGATCGACACCGATATTTGATGCGGTAAACTGATAAACATCGGTTGTATCTAAGATACAGTTAGGGATAAATCGATAGGTCGTACCGATTTCAGGGATGCCGAGTATTTTTCCATAGGCATAATTACCGGAGACAGTCACAATTCCAAGGCTATTCTTGGAATCAATAAACCAACCACGTGAAATAAAGACCAGAGTATCGGATTCGGTCCAATTGGTGGGATCAGGACTACTCAACTGAGTTAGGGACAGCGAATCGATTCGACTAACACTTCCATCCCAATTCATTAGCGTTAAACGCGCCATAACTTCAGTCCAGCCACCATTAGGGAACTGTCCAATACCCGGAGAAAAGAATGTATCATAACCGTTACTGCCAGGTGAAGTATCGTCCGGGTTTCCCCAGTAGACCCAATCGCTGACTGGATCATCTTCAGCAGGTGAATTCAAATCATCGCCACCAAAAATATAGGCTGTATTATTACCATTGATAGGTAATATAGCAGGCAGCATCCGATAATCATCACTGGTATCCTCGCTATGTTTACCGATATTCCACAGTTCAAATGGAACGTTAATTATCTTGCTATCGCTAAACCTATTATATGCCATACCGTTCGTAATTGCATCGGCTGTAAAACGCATCTCGAAAACTCCAGTTTTAGCTAGATCCCAATTTGATCCACGAAACACGCGCCAAGTAAAGGATTCAACATCATTGGGAAATCCACCGCCATGTGTTATAAAAAACCATCCACCTTGAGCCTGTTCAGTAGGGTATCCGGAGACATTATTTATATTCAGCCATAGAACATCCTCATTACCCGCCATTGGATCGATCGGGCCACTACCATTTGATATTTGGACAACGCCTTCCATCCCTCGTGATACTTCTTGGACAACCAGTTTAAATCCATCAATTACCGGGAAATTAAATTGGTCCGCATCCGGTAACTCATGCTGCTTCAGTAACCATTCCCCGGTCGTCAGGTCAAAAAGATTAATCCCAAGCTCATCCACCATTTCGACTTCAATGCTGTCGATATAAAAATATCCCGTGGCATGAGCCACCGTACCATCATATCCATCATCCCATACTTTCCAACCAACGGTAAACGGATAAGTTGCGGGCTGGTCAATATTCACCCTGAAGATTTTGGAAGACTCGATCATGCCAAACAGCGATACAGAACTGTCGCCCCATACGATAGAATTATTTTCCGGGTCAAGTGTCCCTTCCATGTTCACACAATTCTGACCTTGAACTGCACCATAACTGCAGTCGCCGACCAGATCCCACCAATTAATGATCAAATCATTTGGCAAATCAACCTTTATGCCATCCGCCCAATTATTACCACAATTTAAATCGAGCTTAAAAACCAAATCGACCGTGCTGTCTTGTCCGTAAACTGCACTGCCGGTAATCAATGCAGCTGAACAATCAGCTCTTTTATCAAGCGTTCTGATCGGTTTTGAGGTATTGGCTGCCTTAACAGTGCGATAATAGGGGTAATCGGCATAACGCTTGGAAGAGAAAGAAATCCGGTATTCATGTCCCAGGAGAGCAGACGGATCTATAACACGATAACCAACAGTTGATGCGGATCTTCCTTGCACATGAGTAACTTCATAAACGGTTGGGTCTGGTTGATAATCCAAAATTTCCACCGGTAGGGTAATAATCTGCCGAGTCCAAGAATTCAATGCAGTTAGTCCGATATCAAATTTGAGCTCCAGTGTTGCCTGGGAATAATCCGGTTGAATATAAAAGTATTGCGCCTCCTCTTCCGGTACTTCATAAACGACTGGCCACGGCATTAGATCGTTAATTAGCTTAGAATTGCCACTATAATAGCTTACATACGAAGATAATGGTGAAATACTAATGATCACATCCTGTGGATTGTAATGATGATTAATTACTGCGAATGTAAGTTTTATAAGTTCCCCGTTATTGGCAATACCATTATCATTCAGGTTATCCGCAATAACTGTTAATCCCTGTATCTGGATATATTCGACGTATGTCGTATCCTGCGACAGGTTAAAAGAATTATCTGCCAATTCCTGCGTCAATCGATCCAACTCCTTTAACTTGACTACGGAATTCAAAGCATCGGTTCCGCGGGTGATGATCATTGCGACAATTACTTCCTGCGAATCACCGGGAGCCATGCTGAACGGACCGGAACTCATCAGAAAACGACGATCGTCCGATGTATGGATATCATGATCAACATATTCTGAATCATTCGGACCGGTATCGAGACTTGGATCACCAGGATGAGAAAATGTACTGCCGCCGGTAACTTCAACTGGGTAGGGTGTGCCGTTTAACCCCAATCCGCGCATGAAATTCATCAACTGAAAGCCATCATTTGGGGCACTGAAAAACTCGGATCCAGGCAAATCAATATCTTTAACAAAAGCGGTCATCCCTAAGTTTTTACGACCTGGAATAATCTTGCCATAAGCAAACGCGCTATCACCTAGAGAATGTACGATCGGGCCCTGTATAATATCATATCCGATTGCCGGAACATACTCACTACCATAATCTTCATCAAAACCATCATTGTAACAGAATCCCAATCCCAAAGTCGAATCGCAACCGACAAAATCGTCACCAGCATCCCCTATATCAGGGTCATCCCAGATACCCATATACATACTATCGATTTGATTGCCGCCTTTGTTAATAATCAACGACTTTAAGAACAAGATATCGCCGAAATGATCGTAGCGGTCGTAACCCCAAATGGTATTCTGAATTTCAAGACCCAACGGTCTAGTCCTGAAGTTAACATGACGAGAGCTGTCGCCATCATTGCAAACATACCAGATAACCTGATCGCCGATAAAATCCGGATGATCAACACCATTTGGAATGGGATTATAGACACCATCGTTATCGACGTCGGTCCAGGGCGCCCCATCTTCTGCCGGCCAGTTCTGGATATCGGTATTACTCAGCGGATCTTCCAGATCACGACGGTTGATTTTATACAGTTTATATTCTGGCATGGAAGGATCAGAACCAAAAGGGCCGGGAATAAATTCCGACTGATATTCAGCAACTGCCGTGCGTATCTCATCACCGATCTTACCGGCAAATCCCAATCCCGAGGCATAATTGATATAGGTGCCGGCCCCTTTCGGCCATTCCATCCCGGAATGACCGGATACACGATGGGAGACCAGCATATTGTCATTTTCCAGATCAGTGCGAATCCGGTTACCATCGAAATAACCGGCATCCATACTACGTGTGGAGTAAACCAAATTGGTTGATAGATCTTTGGCAATCGTCAGATTCAGGCTAATAATCAGAAGTATAACGGTAACTAACAACCGTGGCAAACGGTTAAAACATAAATTCATAGCAGTCCCTCCTATGCAAATATCAGCACGTTTATTGTAGTAATTTAAACAGGTTAATATACACTCAATTAATATAATTAAAAAACCTGACAAAATGCCTGGTACTATGACGTACCCGGCATTTTTCTAATAAGCGTAATATAGAGCTATTTATTCTCCGATATAGACCCTTCTCGTCCGGCCATGAATCGCCGTCAGCAGCGTGTAGGGTGTCAGACCGATAGCAACGGAAATTTCCTCGGTGCGGATGACGTTCTCGCCATCGTCACCGAAAATCAGCACCTCATCACCCACCGGCGGTTGTTCCCCTGCGAAATTTACCATGAACTGGTCCATGCAGACACGCCCGGCAATCTTGAATTTGCGGCCTTTGTACATGACGTGTCCCATGGCGAACCAGGGCCGGGGGAAACCATCGGCGAATCCACACTGGATCACACCGATCGTGGTATCGGTCGGCGGGGCGTATACACCGCCGTAACTGATCTGGATACCGGCCTTCACCGACCGTACGGTGGTGATCGAGGCCCGGTAATCCATCACCGGTTTGATCGGCAGGTCCTGCGGCACTTCACTGGAGGGGAAAGCGCCGTAGAGCAGCAGTCCCACCCGCACCAGATCAAACCAGGCGTCGGGATGGTTCAAAACCGCCCCGCTATTTGAAAAATGCACATATTTGACTGCCATTTCCAGTTTTTTAGCGGCAGCGACACAGGCGTTGAAATTGTCCAGTTGAAATTTCGCATAAGAAGGATCGCCTTCATCGGCGGTGGCGAAATGGGAGTACATGCCTTCCAGCTCAATTCCGGGCGTGCTTTGAATCTGCTGCAACAGGGCTGGTACCTCCTGCCAGGCAACGCCGAGGCGGGTCATGCCGGTATCGATTTTCAGGTGCAGTTTCGGGCTCCGGCCGGTCTGCCGGTAATGGTCGGCGAACCAGTCCAGATCGTCCTTCCAGGAAATGATCAGGGTCAGATTGTTATTGACGGCGGCGGCGATCTCGTCGCGGTCGGTACGACTGAAAATCAGGATTTCGTCGGTAATCCCGGCATTGCGCAATTCCAGCGCTTCACCGACGGTGTACACGGCGAAATAATCGCTGCCGGCCTGTTTCAGCGCCTTGGCGCATTCGACGGCGCCATGACCATAGGCATCGGCCTTGACCACGGTCATCAATCGGCGACCGCCCAGGTGTTTTTTAACTACATTATAGTTATGAACCAGATTATCAAGATGAATTACTGCTCGGGGTCCGTACATCGTGTTGTTTCCTTATTTCCGTTTGGACGTGTTATTGAATAATCACCCATTCGTGGGACCAGTCCCACTGATCGAAATACAGGTTGCCGCCCCGCCATTCCACTTCGCCGCGCTGGGAATCAATCGTTTCCGAGCGGGGATGAATCTTGGCCGGGTAAAACGGCTGGGAATAATCGTCGTTGAAGATCGTACGGTAGCTGTCCATACCACCGAGATAAAACCACCGCCCCCGTTCGTCGCTGACAGCGCGGATGCCGTAGGTAACATCCATGGGCAGCCAGCCGTAAGGCTCAAAATAGATCATACCCCAGTCATGCATGCTGTCATCGGGCGGTTTGAACTCCCAGCCCGATTGCCAGCGGGTCGGAATGCCGTTCAACCGACACAGGGTCATGAACGTCAGAGTCTGGATACCACAGTCGCCGTGGCGGTTGTCAACGGCATACTGTGGGATATTGCGGATCGTAGAATATTCCCGCGCCGAGGCCCAGGGAATATTATCGTCGACCCATTTAAACAGCTTTTGCGCAATCCGGTAGGGGTTGGTCTCACCCCCCAACACTTCCTGCGATATAGCCCGCAATGCGGGCGTAAAAACGATATGTGGCGGTCGCTCTTGCAGGTATGGTTGCAGGTCGTCCCGGGCAACCGCAGTCACCTGCTCGGGCACGATAGCCATCCAGGCGCCCCTGCTGGTGTATTCATAAGATACGGAAAATTTCGTTTGCTCCCCCGCCCGTGCAGGTTTTTCCAGGTAGATCGTCCGTTGTAACTGGTCGCCCGGTGCCAGTATATATTGTCGTGGTTCGGTCACCGACAATTTTATGTCATCCTGCCGCCCGGCGATTTCCCGCGGGAAAGGTATCCAGCAGCGGACAGTCTCACCTTCCGGGACGGCGTCGGCGTTCACGGCAATGCTTTGGGTGATCTTCAAACGCACCGGTTTGACGAATCCCGATTCCCCACCGGTTATGGAAGCGATGATCTCGGCGTTGTGGCTATCGATTCCCTTAGCGACACCGGAACCGGCGGCGTCATCTTCCGGGTGCAGCTTTTCCCAGATTTTTCGCGCTTCCGGGTCAATCCGAAACAGGTTACGTCCGGCCCGGTTGAAATAGCGTTTCTCACCATCGATCAGGCGCGATTCCAGGGCGCGACTGGCTTCCCAGCGGGCAAAATCGGCGGCGGTTGCCTGGGGTATATACTGGCGCACATATTCCCGGACCTCCTCCTCCATACCCTGGAAATCCTGCCGGATGCGGTTGAGGCGTTCCAGCTCGAATTCCAATTGCAGGCGCTCGCCGGGTGTCGGCATGGCGCTCAACCGATTCCTGATGGCGGAAGCGGCGGCGGTAAATTCACCGCGGTCGATCAGCGTGTGGTAATCGTCACCGGGTTTTGCGCAGGACATGATCATTAAGGTTATCCATAACGGCCACGAAACTAAACCTGTTTTGACCATGCCACGGAGCGGAAATTGATCGAGAACGTCATTTTTCATTGCTGAATCCAATCAATTCGGTTAAGTAATTCCGGCGAATATAAAAAAAGCCCTGCAAATAACAGGGCTTTTTGATTCCATTTGCGACATCCCGACTAAAATTTTACTCCAACGGAAACCCGCGGGACGCCAACCAGCCGGTTAAAAACCGTGTAGGAGTAATCGACCTTGAGAATACTGGAACTGCCCCAGATCCGGTAGTTGATACCGCCACCGATACTCAATCCTTCCTCGGCATCCTCGTTAAACAGGTTGGCATAACCGCCGCGAAGAAAGAATGTCTCGGCAAAAGCGTACTCCATACCGGCATTGACGGCTTCCACATTGTCATTGGGATGCATGGCATCCAGCCCGTAACTGAGGCGCATGTTCGCCGTCTGGATCAGTTCGCCGGAGATTCCAACGCGGAACAGCAGTGGCAGCGGGAATTTGTCGGTTTCGTAGGTCGCATTAACAATTTCCACGTTACCCTGGTTGTCCGGATCGGGGTCGTTATCGAAATACTGGTCACGGCCGGACATCCGCATCGTTCCACCGTAATTGGAAATCGTTGCGCCCAGACGAATATTCTTGATCGGAGTGACGAACAAAGCACCGATATCGACAGCCATCGTTTTTGCGGAAGAGTGCCAAATGCGCTCTTGCACGTACTTGGCGTTGACTCCCAGTGAAAAACGGTCGGAAAGTTTACGGCTGAAAGCCAGGTTGATAGCGATATCAGACGCATCCCATAATTCGCCGGTCCCTTTGGGATCGGATACGGTCAGCACCGGCGATTCCGGTATCGACAGTTGGGTTATGGATAGACCCAGCACGCCGACACCGGGGGCGTTGAAGGCCAGCGCAATGAAGGTTAAATCCGTGCTGGCTAACCAGTCACTGGAATTGAAGGCCGCTTCTACTCCCTTGATCCCGGCCAGACCCGCCGGATTCCAGAAAATCGAATTGACATCGCCGGGCATGGCCACATAGGCGTTACCCATAGACGTGCTGCGGGCATCGACGCCAATCTTCAGAAATGAGGCGGCGGTGGTGCCGGTTTTAGTAATCGTTTGGGTATTCGCTATCTGTGCCCATCCGAATTGCACGACCAGTAATGAGACTGCCAGCAGTCCCGTTAAATTTGTTTTGATCATTGTTTGTCTCATCATTTTATCACCCCGAAGCGACCGATCTTTTCGCCCAGGTCGCCGGCGTCGACATGGTAAATATAAACGCCATATGCGATCGGGAAATTATCGCGGGTAGTTAAATCCCAGTATTCGATTCCGTTATCGGCGGGAGCATCATGCTCCAACACCCGGACCAGTTCACCGGATATGGTATAGATTCGGATCGTACACTGACGCGGTAGATTGTTGAAGTATAACCGCCGGGGACCACGATCCCGCGGATTCTGATGATCCAACTGCTCCAGTGTATTGGTCACGTTATAGGGATTGGGAATGACGTTGATATCGTCCAGGTCGATCTTGGCCTGGCGGGGATCGATTTTCGATGAAACGGTGGTAAACTGGTAGACATCCTCACTTGTGAACGGCCGGGATGTGGCGATATAAAATACATCGCCGGCCCCCGGAGCGATCGTATCGCCGGAAGTCGGGTAGGTGAAGGTGAATTCCCAGGTGGTTACGACAAGGGTATCCCCCAGCAGGATGGCGACACGTTCACCGGGGGTGAAAAGACTATCTTTAGTTGCAGTTATTTCGAGAATCACCATTCGGTTCTTGGTGGGCAGGCGGCCCGGGGTCACATCCCAGATTTCGAAATTACACTTAATAAAGCCTTTCCCTGGTTGACTGCTGGAATCCACCAGCGTATCGAAAAAGCGAATTTCATAATCGGCCGGGTACTTCTTGGTAATGATGTTGTTATATGGCTTAACGGCACCAACCCAGTTCGAATAACTGGTAGCGGTCCATCCGGTTTTATTCGTATCCAAATCCAGTGTTACATCTTTGGCATAGATTTTCACACCATCAAACACCGGGTTGTTTTCTTCCATATTCAACAATTCGCTCTCGATAACCGGGAAATAGCGATAGGTCGCCAGATAATATTCCCGGTCCTGCAGCGCTCCGGTCGAACAGGCCAGAAACTGACCGGTTTCGGGAATCAGAACGTAATCGATACTGTCCTGAAAAACCTGACTGCCATCCAGTGTACTCAATACAAAAGTAGTATCATTCAGGTGCTCGTAGGTGGTTCGCACATACTGTTCCAGGCGAACATAGATCGTGTCTTTCACCGGCTTCAGGTCCTCGACCGAATAACGTGTCGGAGCTGTTTTAAACGTAACTTCGAACAGATTATCTTCCTCCAGCATGCGCGTGTCGATGATTTCAAGATCGACATTGGCGGTGGAATAACCGGCAATATGATCGATGGCATTAGCCTCGACATGGCCTTCGGTAAAACCAGCCGCCGGTGCTCGCGGCATGATCTTGATGGTGTTGATATCGAGAATCACTTCATTGGTTTCCGGATTCAGGGTGATTGTTCGCGAGCACTCGGTTGGCGGTATCATCAAGCTGTCGTCACCGTGGTCATAAGACACGACGGCGTAATAATAATTCTGGCCGTTATCGACCTTGTTCGAATCGACAAAGGAATGCCGCAGGCCGGTATTGTTGCCCAGATTGTAGAAGACCCCCCGACCCGGGAACGGTACACTGGACAAGTCGAAATACTCATTATCCAGGTCGAATTTAGCCGGTGCGCCGGTTATCAGTTCCAAAGGTTCCAGCATAAAGCTCGAACCATAGGAATCGGTAATATTCTGCTGGTCGGCAAACTGCGGATCGATGCTGCGGTAGATGACATAGCCCTCAAAATCCTTTTTCTCCGAAATCGGATCGACGGAAGCCTCCGCCACATCATCCCAATACAACGTGATTTTACTGTCGCCAGGCACCGCTGTCACAGTCGGTTTCTCCGGCGGTTTGGCAAATTGATAGTTTTTCTCGTAGATATCCTGGGCCGTGACTGCATTCAGGGTCAGGTCAGAGTAATTCTGGCCGATCAGCAGAGCAATCGAGAAGCGCCGCGACGAGTAGGCCGGCAGGTCGATTTTTCCGGAGCTGTAAATGAAAACATAATCACCGGCGGAATTGGAATTGGCCGAGTCGAAAACACCGATATTCAGGAAATTTTCATAAACGTAATGATCATTGGAGATTTTGTTCTGGCTGACAAATGGCGGTGCCGAGAAACCGGTCAGGCCGACCATATCGGATTCGTCCAGGTCGGTCCATTCGTAATTCGGTTCGCCCGGTTTGCGGATGTCGAACTGGTCGCCGGCGGTAGGTACTCCGTCACCTTCGCCTTCGTCCTCGGTGTTGGGTACGCCGTCTACACCTACGTCATCCTTATCGATATTCCAGTCGCCATCGTCATCGATGTTATTGTCCTGGGCCTCATCGATCATTCCATCTTCATCATTATCGATACCATCAAAGGGATTGCCCGGACTTTCCAGGAATTTGTAACCAAAATACCCCGGCGCTACCCCCACCTTGTCGCTCTTACCGTCCTCGTCCCAGGCATAGACCATATTTAAATTATGATCGAAGAAAGACAGGTCGTCGCCATAATTGAGCGGTCCACCGATATGCGGGTCACCCCACATACCGAAGATGACTTCGGTCAGATCCTTGGGACTCTTATTGGTCACCTTGTAAATCAGGAAAATGATATCCTCGGCCAGGGGGTTGGCCCACTGGTAGTAACGGCATTCGATTTCCAGGCCCAGTCCCCGGCGGCTGCTGTCATCGGGGAAAGGATAATAGGTAAATTCGCGATTGGCCCGATCATCGACCACGAAAAATGACTCCATGTCGGAGTTGGAGGAACCCTGTTTCAGGGCGCCGGGCCAGACATATTGCTTGATATTGGGATTATACCAGCCTTCCGGCCAACTGTCCGGTTTACCATCACCGTCGCGGTCGATATCGGTGGAAACCGGCATGTATTCGCTTTCGGGGTCGGCGTAGGGCACACCGTTATCGCTGTACACCAGCGGTTCCCAGGCCCAGAATTCTTTACCATCCGGAGAACGTTCGCCTTCCAGAGAGACCAGACCATCACTGATCACCCGTGCTTTCCAAACGGTCGTGCCGTTAACCTCGACCGGGTAGGCATCCAGATGACTGCCGGAATCGACTTCCACTTCGGCACAGATAAACGGACCGAATTCATAACCATAGCCCAGACCTTCCCAGACGATATCGGTAGTCTTGTTGCCGGGTGAACTGATGGAACCGAAATTCCAGATTTCGGTCGTGATTTTATTACCCATCAGGATCGCCTTCTGGCGCCGCAATAACTGATCGTCCTCGGCGGCAGCGATCTGCCGGGCCATTACATTCTGATACCAGTCGGAATATTTCGCCATTTGTGACGGCGACCATTCTTTTTTGGGACCGTCCGGGTATTGTATTTCGGTCTGCTGCTCTTTTGAGAACAGGCCTTTGCCCTGTAGTAAAGCGACCCCCATGATGATGACAAATATCAGGCTCCATCGGGAGTATAAAGATTGTTTCTGTGTTCTCATCGAAATCTGCTCCTTAAGCCGAGATTAAAATTCTACCGTCAGGCCGAGTTGAACCGAGCGCGGCGCCGTATAATAGCTGGGGCGTACCTGGTACTCCTCCCAGGTATGAATACCCGGCTCGCCATAGTGGGCAATAAAAGCGGCGATTTCTTCGGCTGAACGATTGACATAAGTGTATCCCGCGCGTCCGGTATCGTCGTATACATACCGTTCGTTCAGAATATCAAACAGGTTATAAACCTGGACCAGGAGGGTCAGGTTCAGGCCGCCAAAACGGAAATTTTTCGAGCCACGCAGGTCGACATTCTGTTGAATCGGCTTGCGAGCACTGTTTTCCCGCGGAACGTAATTGGCGGTAGGGATATTCGGGGTGTGGGGCCAACCAGTGGAAAGACCACCGATTAGACTCAGAGCCCAACTACCGGGCTCACTGAACGTCACCGTGGCATTCAAAATATGACTCTGATCCCAACTCAGGGGTACGATCTTCTTCTCTTCTTCCTCACCGGTCAAAGCGTTAAAATAAAACGATCCGGAACTGACGCTGTTACCTTCCGTGACCTGGTAGGAATAATCGATAAAGGCCGATGTTTTGGAGACGCGATCCCAGCGCTTGGTCAACGATAGGGCGATACCTTTGACGGCACCATAATCCTTGTTAAGGTAAATGGCATAGTTCGATGGACCGTAATTAGGTGAGTCGTAGCGGATCGACTGAGTAGCCAACAGATCGCGGATATCCTTATAGAAAATGCTGGTCTCGATGGCCAGAATCCGGGTCAACTGCTGCTGCAGACCAAATTCATACAGAATGGTTTTTTCCGGCTTAAGATTGGCGTTGCCGACAGTCGGCGCCAGACCGGCCCCGAAAATACGGGTGCGGTAAAGATTGGACAGCGACGGTAATTGATAAAAGTGGCCGTAGGAAAAGTGTAAAATACCTTCATCGGTAATCGGGAAAGACACGCCCAACCGTGGTGAAATCATGGTTTTGGGATCGGCATCTTTCCAGCTTTCATCGGCTTCGGGGTGCAGCAGGTCATCGATGTAACGAGCGTGGGGGTCGAAATAATCACCACGGATACCGACATTGACGATCATATTCGGATATTCCATCTTGTCCTGGATGTAAGCCGAATAGAATGTCGCTTGCTCATCGTAATAATTATGCCAGGGGGAATCGTTGGCCTCCAGAACGGTCGGTTCGACATATTCCTGGCTGTCATACAGAATTGTAAAATTATCGTCTTGCAACTGGTCGACGCGGACACTGGCTCCGATTTTTACTTCATGCATGGTCGAAACCTGGCTGGTAATATCAAATTTACCGCCGTCGGTGGTCGAGGTCTGGTAAACATGATCCATCTGCGTACCACCGAACAGGAAGGTCGTCGTCGGTGGCGTTCCCATTATCTGAAATGATGAAACGTAATTACTATCATAAGGATCTTCGTACAAATACTTTTTGTGGTCGGTCGTGCTGTGATAGGCGTTGATAGTATAAAAAGTATTGCCTAATGATTGATTCAGTTTGAATGAAAGATTGGAGTTATTCGTGAAATACTGGTAGGTGCCATCGGGATTGTATTTATAATCATGAGTATATTCTTTATATTCACGGGAATCATTTATATACTGGGCCGAAATCTTCAGTTTGGGGGTGATACGATAGGTCAGCTTGGTCAAAGTATTGAACCTGGTATTGGGATTCATCGCCACATAGCTGCTGTCGCCGCCCATCATATAAAACCAGTAATCGGCAAAGAGGAAGAAAGCCCAGTCATCCGGATTGTGTTCACGCATGCCATATAGATAACCTTCATTGTTAGCGTAACGACCACTGAAATTGAAGGTAAATATTCCCGGTTTGGTCAGGAATGGTATCGGACCGGAAAGCGCCCAGTCCACGGTTTTGTTGGTGATCAGATTTACATCGTCGATATTCATGAAGATTTGATCGTTTCCGGAGACGTAATCACCGGTTCGGACCGTCAAGCTGCCCTCATAATTGGCATCGCCTTCCTTGATCTGGATATTGACGATCCCGCTCATGGCATTACCATACTCGGCATTGAAGGCGCCACTGACCACTTTCATCTCTTCCAGAGCCTTGTTGGAGATATTCACTGCCAGACCGTTGGTGGTGAAGGGATTGGCTACGGAAATACCATCGATATAGTAACCGACTTCATTGGAGCGGCCACCGCGGACATGCAGAGCGCCGTCGGCGCCGACGTTGACACCGGCCTGGGTTGTCAGTACGCCGAGGAAGGTTTCGACCGGCAATTCCTTGATTTCATCCGATGTGGTGATTTTCTGGGTGGCAGTCAGGTCCTTGCGAACCATTTTACGTTCGGCGGTCACGACCACCTCCTGCCCCACCAGCACCTCCAGCGCCAGTGCGAAATCCTGCCGGCTGGTCTGGTCCATGCTTACCCGCAGATCGTTTAACCGGACATTCTGATAACCAATGGCAGTCACGCGCACGGTATAGTCACCCGGAGGAACATTCAGAATCACGTAGTTACCATCGATATCGGTGGCGGCGCCGATGGACAGCTCTTCTACGATCACGTTCACGCCTGGCAACGGATCATTATTCTCGGCACTCGTGATTTTTCCGGCGATCTTCCCCGAGGCACCCAGCGCATAAGACAACAGCAGCGCACCCAGGATTGAAAGCTTTACAATCCCTAAATTACGTTTTCTGATCATCATCGGAATTCATCTCCATCAACTTGGCTCGTCCGCCCACCTATGCCATCATAGCAGTGGCGCGGAACCATAAAGAAAACGGCAGGGCCCCAGCGGGACCCTGCCGTCAATACATTATATTATTTCAATAATGTCATCATCTGTGTTTTGCGGAAATTGCCCCACTCCAGCGAGTAGATGTAAACGCCACTCGCCACCGGAGTACCGGCTTCGTTCATGCCATTCCACTGGACCTGATGATGTCCGGCCTGGCGCAGCTCATTGCCGACCAGAGTGCGAACATGTTGTCCCAGCATGTTATAGACTTTCAGGGAGACCTGCTTATCGATCGGAAGAACGAATTCGATATTGGTCACCGGGTTGAACGGATTGGGATAATTCGGCAGCAGTTTGTAAGAGTCGGGCGTGATCATAACGATCTCGTCGACACTCACGGCACCGCCGGCGAATTCGAACAGCATGGCGACCCAGTTCTTATCATTCAGAACCGCGGTCTCGACCGTATCCCATTGGGATGATGTGGCATTCCAGGTATAATTGGTCGTGTGGACGCTGTCGGCATTGCTCTGGAAGCTGGCGAAGATTTCATAATTGTCATCGCCATCAAAATCCAGCGGCATGCCGTTCCAGTTGCTCTGCACTTTGGACGCGAATGCGCTGGTATGCAGGTAGGTGGTAGACATTACACCAGCGGAATCGGTGACAACGATATCCCGGATCACATCTTCCTCACCGGAATATATCACGGAAGTGACATAATCATCGGGATTACGCGGATCGGTACCGACGAATTCGGTGCTGGTGATCGTCTTGGGATAGGCAGCACCAACGAAAATATTCTGGTGGCCATTCTGATCAACGTCGAATACCGTTGAATAGAAATTCCCAACATTATCGGCGATCTTTACAACATGATTACCGTCGATTACCAAAACATCATCGGTCGCATCATAATCGACGACATAAAGACCGGCGTTATTGTAATTAACCAGATAGACTTCATCATTGCCGTCGCCGTCGATATCCGCTGATGTCCCACCAAACAGTGATACATGATCCGAAGGATAGGTAGCCTGGTAATAACGGGTGGGCGAATCGACGGCCGCCATGGAATAGGTATCCGTGCCGGTAGCCGCGATATTGAACAGGTTGAAATAATTCCAGGTATGGTTAACCAGTTCATAGCTACCGTCGCCATTCAGGTCGGCTGGAATACAGTGGTACGGAGAACCGCCACCGTAATTGACCCGGTCAACGAAGAATTCCGCGACCCAGGTTTCTAAACCGGAACCGCCGGCATTATGTTCGATATCGTCTTCGACGTGCATGATCAGGGTACCACGTTTTCCACCGGAGTTGCGGCGAATTGCGCTGATTAACTCCTGTTGACCGTCGCCATCGACATCGAAGATCATCATTGCTTCATGGTCGGCATTAAAAGCCGTCAGGTCGGCAAAGCAGCAGGTATCGACTTCCACGGCGCAGATCGAAGAATAGGTGGTGCCGTAATTGTCGCTGCCGGTCACGCCGTCCCATTCATAGATGTGCCAGCCTTCAAAGCCGGTCTGGGCCAGCGGGAAAACGATCTCTTCTTTGCCGTCACTGTCCAGATCGCCGACGCTGACCGTACGGGGATTATTAGCGTCGTGGCTGGTGCTGCGGGCTTCGGGCGAAGACCAGACCTCTTCGAACACACCATTGATCGCATCATACTCGAAAACGATGACGCGGGCCCCGGCATAGTCGGTCAGGATCATCTCATGCTTGCCGTCTTTATCCATATCCATACCGGCAATACCGGTCCGGGAATTACCGGAGTAATCAACGCCGAACAGTGAATCGGCATCGGCATGCATAACCTGCGTGTCGACCGACCAGTTCGTGGCCAGCGTCGGGGCCGTGAACGGATCGAATTCGAGCACGGTGAACGCTGCCTGGCCAACTCCGGAAGCCTTGATATTGGACAGAATGACTTCTTTCTTGCCATCGCCATCCAGATCGACCGGGGCAATTGCCGGTGAATAGAAACGATCGGGCAATTCGGTATCTTTCAGGCTGTAGATAGTTTTCACGGTATAGCTGGAGGCCAGAGCCGGATCGCCGATTTCCTGGTATTCGATCCAGATAATTTCCTCATCGACACCCGTACCAGTAATGATGTCTGGGCGTCCATCGGAATCAATGTCACCGATATCGGCGCCACGGCTGTGTCCCAGTTCATTGAAGGTCAGAACTTCGACAACATCCGTACCGACAATTGCGGAGACATCGGTAGCGTCATCCAAAAAGTACAACTTGCCATCGGTCATGGGGAACCAGGCCTCGAGCAGACCGTCGCCATCCACGTCCTGGAAGAACAAGTCGTGCATGTTAAAAGAACCGGGATCATTGTTTTGTGAGAAGATCTGGTTCAGGTCCAATTGAAGAACATAGGTATCGGCTGCGGTATTCTCGACCACCGCCATGCTCCACAGGTCCCAGGTGTTAACCCAGACTTCATCAAAGCCGTCGCCATCAAAGTCGACGATCATCAGGTCATAGACACCACCGCCGCCAAGAACGTCCGGGCCTAATTCAAATTCAATGGTGAAATCGGCAAATTCATCCAAACCTTCAGTGCTCAACGACAGAATCTGCATTCTACGCGTACCGCGGTCTACGGCACATAATTCGATGTCGCCATCTTTGTCGACGTCCCCCAACTGATAACCGGCCGGACGGAAATTATCGGTCGCTACGTAACCATGGGTGTAAATCAGGGTCGGGGCGGCCGGGAAAGTACCATCGATATTCTGTTCAAATATGTAGGTACCCCAGGTATTGTCATTACTGCCGACTGCCGGCGGAATGCCAAAATAGATTTCGTACAGGCCGTCTTCATCGATGTCTCCATAGGCCAGGCCGGGCTGTGAATTACCCAATTCAGGGGAACCAAAGCTCCAGACATAGCTGTAACTATCGTCACCGTCATTTTCATAGAGATAGACGTCTATGTGACCTGGATCGGGTCCGCCCGGCGCCAGGGTCTCGTCAAGCGTCAGCAGAATTTCACGACGTCCGTCGTGATCGAAATCCATTCCTGTTTTAACGGAATAACCGCCGTAACCCTCGCGGGCCATGATATTGTCTGCGGTATTCGGATCCAGCTCCCAGGCAACGGTAAAACCGTCGTAAGTGGTCTGGGCGAGCACCAGGGCCGGAACAGCTATCAACAATATAGCTATAAACGGCCAAAGACGTTTTAGCTGTGTATTCATGGGCCAAAACCTCCAATTTTAAAAGTGGTTGTGAAAAATCTGATATCGCCATTTTGCTCCTCGGCACACTCAGGCAAAGTGACCGGAATGGATGGCACCACTCCCGATTAACTGCTTGAGAAGATCAGATTTGTGGGAATTAAATACCAGAGAAAGAACTGGCTTCTCTTCTCCAAATCCCGGATAAAACTAATTCGACCCTGCATTGAATTGCAAGTTAATTATCACAGTTATTTTCAGGATATGTAAACAACTAAGAGCACCCGAACCGGGTCGTGACAAGCATGCTAGGGGAATTTTCTACTCCTTAATATTAATAGTGTTATTCGTCACGGTCCGTCGTATCGTGATTGATTCTCCATTCCGTACGGACAATTAAACGGGTTCTAAAACCGACTTTTCTAAAGAATATTTTCCGGGCAAGATTTCGGTTTAATAGTTCGGGTGGATAGTCCTAAAATCGCACCAAGAAACGGACAGCCAGATGCAGAAAATAATTCCATTATTGATCCTCACCTGTCTATTGGGTTCCTGCCAATCGACGCCGGAGAGTAAAAAAATGAACGAGTTGAACGATATTATCCAAACAACGAAAGAACGGTTTGCCCCGGATAAACGGGTAGCGCTGTTTGATATTACCGGCACCGTCAGTGACGGAAAAATTATTTTGACCGGTGAGACCAACCTGCCGGAAGCCCATTCATCCCTGCTGGCGGAAATCCGGCAATTGGGTCTTCCGGTAGAAGACCACAGCATATTGCTGCCGGACCCAGCCCTGGGTGACCAACAGTATGCGATCGTCCGCCTGTCAGTGGCCAATATCCGTTCCCAGCCGGCCCACTCGGCCGAACTGGCGACCCAGGCCCTGCTGGGCACCGTTCTGAAAGTCTATAAAAATGAAGATTACTGGTATCTGGTGCAGACACCCGACTATTACCTGGGCTGGGTCGACGCCAGCGGTATCCAGCGCAGTGATAAAGGAATGGCCGACAAATGGATCGATGCGGGTAAAATCATCTTTACCGCCGATTACGGTTTTGCCACTGCCGCTCCCAAGCCGGACGCCGAACGAGTGTCGGACCTGGTGGCTGGCGACCTGTTGCTGCTGCTGGGAACCGAGTCTGGTCACTACCGGATCGGTTTCCCTGACGGCCGCAGTGGTTACATTCCCATGGAAACGGCTCGACTGTTTGCCGATTGGCTGGCTGCCGGCGAGCCCCAGGCCGCCAGCATCATCCGAGATGCCCGGCGCTATATCGGCCTGCCCTATCTCTGGGGTGGTACATCCAGCAAAAATTTCGACTGCAGTGGCTTTACCAAGACGGTTTTCTTTCTGAACGGTGTCATCCTGGCCCGGGATGCCTCGCAGCAGGTTTTTACCGGGCATGCCATTGATACGGAAAACGGATTCGATCAACTGGAACCCTGCGACCTGCTGTTTTTCGGTAAGGCCGCCACTGACTCGACCAGGGAAAGAATCACTCACGTGGGCCTGTACCTGGGCGATACGGAATTCATCCATGCCTCAGGACTGGTCAAGATCAACAGTCTCGATCCGGCGCGCGCAAATTTCAACCAGTACCGTTTCGATACTTTCATCCGGGCGCGCCGGATTTTGACATCGCTGAATGAAAACGGCATCAGGCTGGTAAAAGATCACCCGGCTTACGTCCAGGTACGATCAGAATGAAACTGACCTACCGGCCCTACACCCTGGAATTGAAGCATGTGTTCACGGTGGCGGTGCACTCCCGAAGCACCACACCGGCTATGATGACCACAATTGAGCATGAAGGTTTGACCGGTTACGGCGAAGCGTCAATGCCGCCCTACCTGGGTGAATCCCAGGAATCAGTGGCGGCCTTTCTTGACAAGGTCGATCTGACACAGTTCGACGATCCCTTCCAGTTGGAAAATATCCTCGATTATGTTGATGCCATCGCACAGGGCAACGGCGCCGCCAAGGCGGCGGTGGATATCGCCCTGCATGACCTGGTAGGTAAAATGCTGGGACAACCCTGGTATAAAATCTGGGGATTTGATCCGGCCAGGACGCCCGACACGACTTACACCATCGGTATCGACACCCCGGAAATGATCCGCGTAAAAGTGGCCGAGGCCGAGCCCTACAATCTGTTGAAAATCAAACTGGGGTGCGCCAACGATTGCGAGATCGTCGAAACGATCCGGTCTGTCACCGACAAACCGCTAACAGTGGACGCTAATCAAGGCTGGACCGATAAAAACCGGGCGCTGGAAATGATCCACTGGCTGAATGAGCGCAATTGCCTGCTGGTGGAACAGCCGATGCCGAAAGACGTGATTGATGATATGGCCTGGCTCACGGAAAACAGTCCCCTGCCGACGATCGCCGACGAGGCTCTGCAGCGCCTGTCTGACGTGCCGCGCCTGCAGGGTGTTTACTCAGGGATCAATATCAAACTGATGAAATGCACCGGTATGCGGGAAGCTCACAAAATGCTGTTGCTGGCCCGGGGCTTGGGCATGCAGGTGATGCTTGGCTGCATGACCGAAACTTCCTGCGCGGTATCGGCGGCTTCACAGCTATCGCCAATGGTGGACTGGGCCGACCTGGACGGCAACCTGCTGATCAGCAACGATCCCTACCACGGTACGACAATTGTCGATGGTAAAATCACCCTGTCGGACCGGCCGGGGATTGGGTTGAAAAATCTTTAATATTCAGGCTGGGCAACACCTAATCGCTCAGCCGGCGAAAATGGGCTCTCATTCCTCCGCCCGTCCCGGGCTTTCAGGGCGATATTGACCGAATCAGGCGCCCCTTCCCATTCCGTACTCCAAATAAAGGCGGAATCGGCCGGAACCGTACCTAACAGCAAAGTGGAATCGCTTAGGCTGCTGTCCGCATCCCAATATATATCGTAGGCGACAAGTTGAGTGGTATTCAATGTATCCATCCAACTGACTGTAAGCAGGTTTTCACTCAGGTCGGCAATCACATTCTGGGGTGCCAATAATACCACCGCCGGTTTCCAGTCCATTGCGGGAATATCGGCGTGATTGTAAAAATACTTCGCTCGCATCGACTCCCAGTGACCATCAAGGCTGCCGGCGCTGAAGAAGACCATACCCGGGAAACCCTCTTTACGCAGGTCATTTACCTGCCCTTCCGTCTCGCGCCATGTGTAGGGTTTTTTGTCAGTATTGTAACGATAGCTGCCGATTCCGGGAAAAACGTAGCGATCCACGGTATAATAGTTTTTCCAGGCCAGGGATCGCTTCATGAACGGAGCCGTTGGGTGCGACCGCGGGTGGTAGATCATCGGGGCAATAAAATCAATCTTGCCCAGTTCGGTCCAACGCCGCGCATCCTGATAAACCGAGTTGTAGGCTGTCCAGCCATTGCCGGTGTATGAACCGATCACGGCCGCCGACACCTTGACCCAGGGCTTGATCGTGGTGATGGCATCATAAACCTTGCAGACAAATTGGGTCAACTGCTCACGCTGCCAGTCTTCCCAATCCAGTTTCCAGGGATTGCCCGCCGATGAATTGAACAGCGCCACGCTGATCGAATCGTGGCTATAGCCCAATTCCGGCGACTGCTCGGGGTAGCGGATGTAATCGAAATGAAAGCCATCGATATCATAGCGCCGGACAACATCGGTGGCGATCCGGACCAGGTAATCATGGACGGCCGGTATTCCCGGCGAAAATGAAACGTAATGATCGGTCACCGGCATCGGCACGCCACTGGAATCGCAGACCAACCACTCGGGATGTTCCAGAAAAGGCGACCGCGGTACCGTTTCTGGTGGTACTCCCGGCCCCCGCCAGGCCGGAAAAGTGTTACACCAGGCATGCAGTTCGAGTCCCTGCCGGTGGGCTTCAGTAACCGCATATTCCAGCGGGTCCCAGCCGGGGTCTTGCCCCAACTTACCAGTCAGCAACTGCCCCCAGGGTTCGATACCGGAACGGTAATAGGCGTCACCGCTGCCGCGAATCTGGAAGATCACCACGTTGAAATTCGACTGCGCGGCTTTTTCGATCGTGTCGGAAATATAGGCCCGGATCGAATCCTGATCGTGGCTGGAAGTGTAGCGACAGTATTCAAACCGCGACAGCCAGACTGCCCGCATTTCGCTGGCAGGCGGTTCGACCGGACGAAAATGGGCGCACCCGGAAAAATATACCAATGCACTGATACCGGTCAGCGTTAAAAAAATATGGCGCTTGATTATTTTCAGCATGGGTTACCTTCAATAACAGTGTTCATTTAGCCAGACTGGTCAGATGGTCTTCCAATCCCTGCAGCACCGCTTGTGCCAGCCGCCGCAGGTTGTCGTCGGACAACAGGAATAATTCGTCACCGGGATGGGGCATGAACGCCCCCTCTACCAGGAAGATGATCATATCGGTCTGCCGGGTGATGTAATAGGTGCGGTGGACCTGACCGAATGGTTCCAGTCCCAGCTCCAGCAGCCGTGGATAGACGGCACGGGCGAAGGGCCAGTTCTGGGGACTGGTGTAATAGGTACTGGTCCCGCTAACCTCCAGCGGATTGCGGCTCGAGCCGGCGGCGTTATTGTGCATCCAGACGAAAATATCACCATGTTCCTGGCGGGCGATGTCCATTCGCTCCGACAGTGACAGCGTTGTATCTATCTGTCGGGTGACAACCACCCGGGCGCCGCGTTCCTGCAGCATTTTTCCCAGGTACTGGGTGTAGACCAGGTTCACATCCTTTTCCATCAGTCCGGTGCTGCCGACGGCGCCCCGGTGCCGACCACCGTGCCCGGCATCCAAGATGAAGGTCAGGCCGGCAAAAGGATTTTCCGGATTGATCCGGGGGGGCACCTTCAGATCCAGCCGAAAGCGGTTGCCCTCGTAATAACCACGATAGCCCCACTGCTGACTGGTATTCAGGTAGATATCGAAACGCAGCAGGTCGTCATCCTCGGCGTTCCAGTCGAATTGTTCGATCAGGTCGCTGCTGTCGGGATAGACCGTCCACTCATCCTGAAATCGGGTGCAGTAAAAATACACCGAAAGGCGCTGGGGGTCGCTGCCCTGAACGATCCGGAATGGTACCTGGGCGGAAAGATTAAAATTGACCGAAACCCAGTCGGAATCCACCGTGGAAGAAATACTGTAAAGCGCTGCCTCGCGGGCACCGCCGCCGGCCGGCAGATTTTTTACCGAATAGCGGTAAATATAGGCACTACGGTTTTCGGAAAGACGGACTTTGAGCCAGCGATCCGACTCCGCGATTGTTTCCAGGACAATTCCGGCGGGCTGGATGGTAAGAATTTCACCACCGGGAGCGTACCTCAGCAGGCTCTCGCTGTCGGCGGTCACCACCAGCGTCGGCTGCCGGTCGATCGCCACCGATATCCGGGCCTTGGACCTAATCGTACCGGACTTACCATCGGCGTTTTTCAACCGGAAAATGATCGGCTGCTGCCGGCAGCGGTCGGAGCCGGAAATGTCGAAAACACCTTCATACAGGGTGCTGCCGTCGCTGCCGTTTCCGTCGGTAATTTCCATCATCGGCCGGAAACCGCCGGTTAGATGGGGTATCTTGAATTCCGCCGTACCGCCGGCGCTGCCACGGACCCGGACGATCAGGCGGTCCGGTTGCCGGAAGATTATATTTTCACCGGGATAGATCGACTCCGCCACCAGTACCGGACGATCGCCGGTAAACTCGTACTTGGCCGGTGGATTATATAGCTGCATGACCATTTCCCGACGACTGGTATCGGTGGTGACGATCACCGGATAGTTATTCCAGCCCGGTTCCAGCTTATACAATCCGGCGAAAGCTCCACTGGCGTAGATATCCACTGTGTCACCGGCGATGATGAGGACCGCTGCCGTGTCCCGGGCCCAGCCACCGAAACGGACTTGCACCTGGTATATGGTGTCCGAATCGGCCGGAAAAGTGAACAACAGATGATCGATGGAATCGCGGGTGGCAATCATGTCGGCGAACAGTGTCTCGATTGAATAAAGTTCGATCCAATCCGGCGGATAGCTGGTCGGAAACAGTCGGCAGTTGAGCGTATCGGCCCGGCCCGGTAGCAGCAACCGGATTAATCCCGTGCCGGTGGCCGAATCAGCCAGCATCCGGTAAAAAGCGGGTATTTCCAGCGGACCGGTTTCCGCCTGTGTGGTGTCCCGGATAAAGAACGCAAATTCAGTGCTGTCGGAAGGCGGCGTCAGGTGCTGCAGCAACCGGCGATCGCGCCGCAGCAGACTCGACTTGTAGATCGTTTCCAGGGAATCTCTTGTGACCGTGTCCAGCCCCGAATCTTCCGTAAAAATCGTAGCGAGAATCGTCGAATCGCCGACAGGTAATGTCATTTGGAACCAGCCCAAGTCCTGCAGCCCTGGAATCACCACCGGTAACGGAACCGCCGAATCCAGGATTCGGATTGAATCACCGGCCGAACTGATTTCTGCCAGTTTCAACACGAACGGTCCACCCCGCTCACTTGCCAGAATCCTGATAGTCGCCGGACCGGCGGCGGCCGATCCGCAAAATATCAATAGCAGCGCTGTCAATATCCACTTGAATTTTTTCATCAGAATAATCCTCATCAGGGCAGTTGCGCCAATTCGATCAGCAGTCGTTCGTGGATCCGGTTTATCCGGCTGGTAGGTACCGGGTAATTATTGCAGATCATCGAAAAAGTCACCAGCCGCCCGGAACGGGTTCGCAGATAACCGGAATGACTCCGGGCGCCGTTAATCAGACCGGTCTTGATCCTCCCGTTGAAAGCCAGTTCGGTACCACTACCGAACGACTTCAGAAACCCAATTCCGGCCGGGTCACCGGCTAATGAAAACGATGTCAGGTACTGTTCAAAATCCGGCAAATCGGCCATGGCCCGCAGAAAAGCGCTGAACTGGCGGACCGAAATCTGGTTGGTGCGGGACAAGCCGCTGCCATCGTAAAGTTCCAGCCCAAAGCGCTCGATCCCCAACGAATCAAACATGGCATACAGCAGCTTGAGGCCCTGGTCGATACTTCCCGTATCACTGGTAACTTCTGCCGTTATCTTCAGCAATTGTTCGGCATAAAGATTGACACTTTTCTGATGCACCAGATTGATAATGGCGATCAGGGACGGGGAACTGACGCGATCCACCAGTTCCAGCCGGTCATAATTGCGCGGTCCAGAATCCGCATTAGCCCGTCCGTTTACGGTGATTCCAGCCGCCGCTAACCGGCCGGACAAATACTGGGCGGCGAACAGGGCCGGATCCGGTATCGATCCCTTGATTGTGAATTCATCGACACCAGCGGGAACGGTGCCGCGTAGCGTGGCCAGATACTGTCGCGGCGCGCAGTAGATATAGCCGTTGTCACCGGACCCGATCGGGCCGGTGCGCATGTGATTCTCAAATTTCAGACCCGGTATCTCCGGTTCACAGCGCAGGACCTGCGCCGGGTCACCGGCAACCTGCCCGGGTTTGAAAGTCAGGTAATACAGATTATCGTTGATGCAGAGCGAATTGGTGGCCGCTCCATAATAATTACCCATATCGGTCCAGGGCCAGTAATCGGGCAAAACCTGCCCGTCAAACAGGGAAATATCGGCGATTACGGCACCGGTGATTTTTTTAATACCGCGGGCCTTGACGGCATTGGTCCAGCGCCGCATCAGACTGTCCAGACCTGTTGAACCCGGCACCAGATCCGACCCCAGGGTCGGGTCGCCCCCGCCCCGGATCAGAATATTCCCGTTCAGTACCCCGCTGCGACTGATTTTACCGTCCAGATACAGATCGGTTTCAAACCGGAAATCCGGTCCCAGAGTATGTAGTGCCAGCCCGGTAGTGAGCGCTTTCAGGCCCGATGCCGGCGCCAGCGGGTAATCGTGATTATACTCCAGCAGCACTGTGCCGTCATCCACGTACTGGGCGAAAATACCCCACTGGGCCCGGCTAAGAGTGTCATTGGCGGTGATGAACTGCAGCCGCTCGTTTAAAGCCGGCTGAGCCAGACAATAACCACATTGCGTTATCAGGAAAACCAATAATATGAGGCGATTCATCATTACTACCGACAATTTCATGGTGATGTGGTTTCCTTATCAGCCGGAGGCAGGTTGCCGGCTGCGCGTACCAGATCGATGACGGCCGGCACTATTCGTAATTCCAATTCGGCCCGCGGCGGCAGCGCCCGTTCCAGCAATTCCAGTTGTTCGGCGGTGTGATCGGCGGGGGCGGTCTTTCCTGTTTGCAGATATTCCAGCGCCCACAAACCAGCCGCAGCGACAGCACTGAGGTCGGCAGACAAGGGACGGATTTCCTGCAGGATCGGGTTAGCTGTGATAACCTCCTCCAGGGCAGAATGATTATCCAGGTACATCCGAAGAACCTGCGCCAGTTCGATTCCGGCCGGACCCTGCCCCAGTTTCTTGAAGGCTGCCACCCGTTTGCGGCCCCGCAGATCAGCCGAATTGGCAACTATGGCGGTATATTCCTGCAGATAATCGGCCGTCAGCGACCGGAACCGGCGGGCAGCGAAAGCATCGGCCTGGACCACGTCTACCAGCCGGGTCAGTGGTGCATAGGACGTATAAACGCGACTGGAATCGAAGCGGTGACGCTGATAACCGTCCACCGGCTCGACCAGATCGGCCAGTAATTTCAATTGAGCGCTGACACGGTTGCCGGTCAGACGTCGGAGCTGCATCGAATAATTCTTGATGTGTTGCAACCCCACTTCCTCCAGCCGGAAGCTGACATTTTCCAGACGACGGTACAGATCGTCTACGTCGGTTACGGTTGCCAGAGACCAGAACCGTTCCGCTACAGCCGCCGTGCGCGGCCAGAGCCGACCGTCGATCAGTTCCGGGGTCATAAATTCGGACCAGGCAGTGACTTCGCCGCCAAGGATATTGGCAGAGAATTCCGGATCAGTGATGAAACCGGCTCTTAGCAGGTCCTTCAAATAGTGCTGCTCGGCCGACCAGAACAGATCGATATAGTAACCATTGGAAATTATTCCCCGGAAGCCCTGTTCCAGCGCCGGTTGCAATTGCTTCAAGCCGTTCCAGGACCAGAATTGCGTAATAATTTCCCGGTCCATTTCGGGATCGTAAATTTCATCCCAGCCGATCATTTTTTTACCATGCTTATTGACGATCTGCCGGACCCGGTCGATAAAATAACTCTGTAGCTCGTGGACCGTCTGGTAACCGTTGGCCTGCATATAATCCTGGATTGCCTGGTTTGCGCCCCAATGAACGCCGTTGTTTTCGTCACCGCCGATATGAAAATATTCATCGGGAAACACAGCGGCCATCTCGCCAATGAATTGATCGAGGAATTCATAAGTCGACTCACGGGTCGGGTCCATCACCGGGTCCATCACGCCCCAGTGGCGCTCGATAGCATAGACCGTGTCGCGACTGGATAGCTGCGGGTAGCCGGGGAACCAGGCGGTGGTGTGGGCCGGCATATCGAACTCCGGCACAACCCGGACGCCTCGTCGGCCGGCATAGGCAACCAGCTCGCGCAACTGTTCCTGACTGAAATAATCACCGTCCGACCCGTACTGCTGCAACCGGGGATAGATTTTACTCTCAACCCGAAAGCCCTGGTCCTCGCTCAGGTGTAAATGCAGTACGTTAAGCTTCACTGCCGCCATGGCGTCGATGTTTCGCTTGATCACTTCAACCGGTTGAAAATGGCGGCAGACGTCGATCATTAAACCGCGCCAGGGGAAGCGCGGCACGTCGTTGATAGTGGCTTCCTGGAAATAATAGTTAGTGCCATCGCTGTCGAATAATTGCAGCAGTGTTTCGAGTCCGTGCAGCACGCCCAGATCAGTTTCGGCCACCAGACTGATCCGATCGGTTGTGACGGTCAGCGTGTAGCTTTCATCTTCACCCACTACGAGCCGGCCGGTCCGCGCGCATTCGATGGTTACAGCAGTGGATTTTTTATCCCCGGCGCTGACGAATCCCTGCTCAAAGAATATACCGGTTCGGCCCGCCAACCGGTGCAGAAAGCGGGTCGCCGCCGCCGGGCAGCGCATACCGGCAGTGTCTGGTATTTCAATCTTAAAATCGTTGTCAATGACATACCAGCCTTCGCCGAATTCGATATCACTGGGAACCGGCAACAGATTATGTTGCCTAATGCCGCCACCGGCATAGCTAATCGTCCCTATTAAGATCAGTAAAACGGATGTTTTAAGAATCGATTTCATAGCTTGCCCCGCACTGATTGGAATAATTGAATCAAGTGTATTAGCGTATTGTACTCTCGATGGATTGATCTGGCATATACCATCGCCGGGGAATTTACGGCAGTATAATTATTATCCGATAGCAATTGAATAAAAAATGATCGCAAATCCCAGCGGTATTGTTGGGTACCACAGTCAATCCTGTTCGTCCACTGACCGGACAGCGCCCCCAGCCAGTGCCTACGACTACACAGTTTACACACTACCTTTCACGGCCAGAATGATTTCTGCGAACAGCGAATAAAATTGCGGCTACCGTTTGGCGATCAATCCTTGCGTTCTCCATAATCCTGTTATATAATCTTTTTATTCAATCAAGGAGGAGTCCATGTTTACTTATTTCAAATTTGCTGTTGTTATGCTGACCGCCGCTATTTTACTAATTTTTTCAGGATGCACCGACCGCGACAGCACTAAAATTCCCATCACTACCAATTCTGATGCGGCACTACAGAATTACCTGACCGGTCGTGATTTAAGTGAAAAACTCCGCGGCCAGGAGTCGATTCAATATTTTCAGAAAGCGGTGGAAATTGATCCTAATTTCGCCCTGGCCTACCTGAACCTGGCACAGGTGGTTCCTTCGGCCAAGGAATTTTTCGACAACCTGGAAATTGCCAAAGGATTAACCGGCCATATTTCCGAAGGCGAGAAGCTGATGATAAGCGGCTTGGATGCGGCCGTGAACGGCTTCCTGATGAAACAGCGGGCGATTTATACAGAATTGACAAAGATGTTTCCCCTCGATGAGCGGGCTCACAACCTGCTCGGTAATCACTATTTCGGTCAACAGGAATATTTACTGTCAATCGAGGAGTACAATAAAGCAATTGCCATCAACCCGGCCTTCTCCCAATGCTATAACCAACTCGGTTATGCCCATCGTTTCCTGGGACAATATGAACTGGCCGAAACGGATTTCAGGAAATACATTGAACTGATTCCCGACGATCCCAATCCGCTGGACTCGTACGCGGAACTGCTGCTGAAGATGGGACAGTATGAAGCATCGATCGAACAGTATCAGAAAGCATTGAAAATCGATCCTAATTTTGTCGCTTCTCACATTGGTATTGCCACTAATCTGAATTTGCTGAACCGGCATACTCAGGCTCGCAGCCAACTGGTTTTACTCAACGGAATCGCCCGCAACGACGGTGAACGTAGGGCTTCACATTTTGCCACTGCCGTAAGCTACATTGACGAAGGAAATTATGCAGCAGCCCTGCAAGAGATCAGGACCATGTCCGGGCTGGCACAAAAAATCAATGATGCAACTAATCTGGCCGGGGACCAGGTGCTGATGGGCTTGATCAACCTGGAAATGGGTGATTCAAAATCAGCTGCGAAACACTATGCCCAGGCGGTAGAAATTGTCGAAGCTTCGGATTTGGCCGAAGATGTGAAAAATAATACCCGGCGTGCCTATCTTTACAACAAAAGCCGGGTTGCCGTCCTAAACCAGGATTTCGAATTGGCGCATCAACTAGCCGATAAATTCAGTGCCAAAGTAGCGGTGGTCAATAATCCGTTCCAGACCAAATTGACCCATGAATTGTACGGTATCATTGCCCTGCGCGAAGGCAAACATGAAACAGCGATTATTGAACTGAATCAGGCTAATCAACAGAATCCCTATAATTTATATCGACTCCACCAAGCCTATAAGGAAAGCGGAAATCCAGGGCAGGCCCGGGATTTCCGGTCACAGGCGCTGAACTTCAATGTTTTGAATAGTTTGAATTATTCCTTTATCCGCGACAAATTCGGAACCACCGCAGAACCGATGTGACGGAACCGATCTGGTCCAGCCGCCGGTACAGGGAACGATTCGCCGCCGTGAATTCGCCGTAGGGCAGGTTTGCAGCGGCGTTTTGTACCGGCGGCCACTCCGGTCATTCAGCCGACCGGTCAGCGGCGACCGCTTCCATCCAGGGCAGTGCCGCCTGAAAATGTTCGATGAAACCGGTTACATCGCTATGGTCCAGATCGTCGACAATGTGAAAGGTGATATCGAGCCCGACCTCCTGTAACTGCTCGATCTGCCAGTGGATAATATCGAACAAAAATGTTAAATCCAGCCGACTATTGATGACATAAAACGGCACATCGATTATAGCGGCAAACTGCGCCGCCGGATAAGCATTTTCCGGGGGTATTGGGTCGAAGCGCGGATCGTAGGGGATCGCCTCGAAGCCATAGCGGCCCGACACCGGGATCGCCCCGGTGAACAATTCCGGATAGGATTCGACCATTTGCCAAGCCATGATAGCCCCCTGGCTATAGCCGGTCACAAATATCCGGGTAGTATCAATCCGGTAGCGCGCTTGCAGGTCGGTGATAACGGTCCTGATGTTGCCGGCACCGATGACCGGTTCCCAGCCGACCCGGGCCGTCGACTTGGGCGTGACAATCAGGAAATCGGTCTCTTCCAGGGCAGGTTCGAAGATGGCCTTCAGGATACGATAGCCTGACAGAGAATCACCGATCCCACCACCGTGCAGTGCAATCATCAGGGGATATTGATCCGTCTTGGTAAAATTGGCCGGAAATGAAAGAAAATAGTGAATTTCAATATCATCCTGATCGACCAGCGTGTATTCCTTTACATTGCGCTCCTGGTTTCCTGGATCGTCATCACAACCCAGAAGTGCGACGATTATCAGGCCACCTTTCAGCAAGGACCGAAACAATCGTATCAGGCTGGCCAACTTCTGGCGATTCCGCGAAAATTTGCCGTAACTGTCCACAATCATCGGATAAAACTTAAGATAGTATTTATTAGCCATAAATCTTAATTTTTGGTAGCCAGATTGGGTCATCTTTGCCACATAAGATGATCCTGATATCTAATTCACGACACAAAAGAAAGAACATGAATATGGAATACGTCGTTGAGTGTAAGAACCTGACTCATTATTATGGCCGAAAACTCGTTTATGAAAACATGAATTTCAATATTAAACGAGGCAGTATTTTTGGCCTGCTGGGCAAGAATGGTACAGGGAAAACCACGACCATCAACATCCTGAACGGTTTCCTGAAGCCGGCCAGCGGTACCTGTCTGATTTTCGGGGAAGATTCGCAGAAGCTATCACCCCAGACCAAGACCAGGATTGGTTTCCTGATGGAAGGCCACATCCAGTACAGCTTCATGAATATCTACCAGATTGAAAAATTCTATTCCTCCTTTTTCCCGCGCTGGAAGAAAGCACCGTACTACGAATTAATGTCGAAGCTGCAAGTCGAGCCGGGCCAGAAGATTTCGCGGATGTCCTGCGGGCAGCGTTCCCAGGTGGCCCTGGGACTGATTCTGGCTCAGGATCCGGATTTGATGATTCTGGACGATTATTCCATGGGCCTCGATGTCGGTTACCGCCGCCTGTTTCTGGATTATCTGGCGGAGTACGCCACGGCCGAAGACAAAACGGTATTTGTGACTTCCCATATTATTCAGGACCTGGAAAGGATCATCAACGATTTTGTCGTGCTCGATTACCGGGGTGTCCTGTTGTCGATGGCGGTCAAGGAGTTTCAGGAGACATTCCACGAGTACCGCTTCGATACCACGCCTGATCTGAAGTTGACCAAGGATAATCTGGTCAGAAATTTTGAAATTATCGGTAAGCATGCCGTCGTCTATTCATTTGCCGCCTTGGATGAGATTAAATCCTACTTGAATTCGCAGGGAATTCAATTCGACAATCTCAATGAGGTACCAATGACACTCGAAGACGCAATCATCGGCTTGTCCGGGAAATATTAGGAGAATCCATGTTCAAGGCAATTGCATACAAGGAATGGCTGAAAATCCGCTGGTTCGTTATCGGCACCGGGATACTGTCGCTGCTGTGGATGGGAAATATCTTCCTGAATGTCAATCACAGCATGAAATTCACCGAAGCCATTAATTACTGGTACAATGTCATATTCCGTGGACTGGAGTTCTATTCCAGTTACCTGTTCATTCCGATGATCATCGGTCTGGTGCTGGCAGCCGCGCAGTTCGTACCGGAAACGACCGACAAACGGATTAAGCTGACTTTTCATCTGCCGCTGGGAGAAAACAATGTTTTACTGCAGATGCTCGCCGTCGGCCTGATCAGCCTGGTTAGTATATTTGTTATATCTTTCATCCTGCTGGCGGTTCTGACGGGGATATACTTCCCCGGAGAGGTGGTCATCAGCATGATGTTGACCACCCTGCCCTGGTTTCTGGCCGGCCTGGTGATTTACCTGGCGGCGGCGGCGGTGATCTTGGAACCCAACTGGTGGCAGCGCTTTTTCATCACCGCCGTCAGCATCGGCTTCCTGAATCTGTTAACGACCAACCACTGGTACAATATTTATCAGCGCTCGATCCTGTTCTTCTTCATGATCGGCCTGTGTTTCTGCCTGTCCCTGCTGCTGTCAGGCCATCGTTTCCGGAAGGGGGTGGCCTAATGCTTACGCGAATCGCCCGCCTGATGATGGTGATCGTGGTCATTTTCGTGGCCGCCATTTACCTGCCGGAATTCTACTGGAAAATTTTTGATAAAAATATTCGTACGCCACAAGTCTATTACAGCACCCTGACCCAGCAGTTCATGTTGGGTCACCACGACGGCGAAAAATACGTCATGTCCGACCAGAGCGGCCGGGAGTACAGCCGTGATGAATTTGAGCGTACCCTGCCTCTGATTCATTATCGCCAACTGACCCTGAACGGTGAATTCCCGGAAAAAATTCAGGGTCGGGAAATGGTGCTGGAAGAAATCCGGTTGAATAATCTCATGGATCGGATCAAGCCCTACACCCTGGATTCACCACAGATTGACCTCTACCCCCTGTTCGAATCGAAATCCGGTCGTGTCAACCTGGAAATGCCGGCGGAAATGTTCCGGATCAGGGAACGGATGGAATTCATCGATGCCGTCAGCAACCGCGTCAACGAGGAGCTATCGGCTGCCTTCAGCGATGCTCTGATCGCCCGGGGATTCACCTTCCCGGCACAGTTGATTTGCGGCAATCCCAGCACCCGTAAACCATTCGACGAAGGTTATTTTGTGGTTGACGGCGCCAATCAGGTTTTTCAGATCAAAATGATTCAGGGTGAACCATTCTGCGTGAACACCGGTATTCCTGCCAATCTGGATATTCGCAGGATAATCATCAAGGAAATGAACCTGCGGGAATTTTACGGCACGCTGATTACGGAAGACAGTCGTGTTTTCCTCATCAGTTATGATAATTACCGCTTGATCGAATTACCGCTGACATCTTATAAGCTGGATCAGACCAACCTGTTCTGGATGGGCAATATCTTCTACCGGACATTCTCCCAGATCAATGAAGGTTCGATTCACACCGTCGTGACCGACCGGAATTACCAGGTCATCGATGAATACCGGGAAACCTGGGAAACAAACGCCGACCGGGCGGCTGGTAAAATTGCCAAAATTCTATTCCCTTTTACAATTTCACTGACTGACGAATCCAGCGTCTATGTCGATACCTACTGGGAATTTTCCGGATTAGCCGGATTAATCGGAATGGTACTGTTCCTTGGTCTGCACATTCTGATCGTACGTTTTCGTAAAAAACGTCTGATTCCCGCCAATTTGCTGATTGTGGGGGCCACCGGGTTGTATGGTTTAATCGCGGTCAATATTTTTAAATCGATTATCGAGGATTAAACCGGACGCCGCTACGTGAACCAAGATGAAAGTGACGAAAAATAATGAATAATATTAAACGCCGGAAAAAAAGAAAACAGCCGACGAACTACTATCGCCTCCCCTTACAACTATTGACGATTGCGCTGCTGGCCTACATGGTAATCAGATTATTCGTCGATTCCAATTATGTTTACGATTTCGAAGCCTACTGCCCCTTCGGCGGCATGCTGGCGCTCAGCAGTCTGCTCGAGAATAATACCCTGGCCTGCAGTATGACCGAAGCCCAGATTTTCATGGGCGTGATGTTGCTGGCTGGCGTTATCATTTTCAGTAAACTGTTCTGCAGTTTCATTTGCCCCATCGGTACTTTCACCGAGTGGCTGGGGCGGATCGGCCAGAAGTACAAGGTACGCTACACTATTAAAGGACTGGCCGACCACCTGCTGCGCGCACTGAAATACATCTTGCTGTTCCTGACTTTCTATTTCACGGTCGGCTCCAGCGAACTGTTTTGCCGCGAGTGGGACCCCTTCTACGCCATTTTCAGCGGTTTTGGTCATGACGTTAAACTGTGGTTTGCCGTGCCGGCGCTGATTGCGGTAATCCTGGGCTCGATTTTTGTTCGCCAGTTCTGGTGCAAGTATCTCTGTCCCCTGGGAGCGGCCACTAATATTTTCGCCAACGTGATTCCCTTTGCCGGCGTGGTAGTCGTTTATGCCATCCTGGTTGCCATAGGAGCTCCGATCAACTGGGTCTGGCTGCTGACCGCAGTAGTGATCCTGGGCTTTGCGCTGGAGACGATCCGGATGAAGGGCCTGGTATTCCCGCTGTTCAAGATTACCCGTGATCCCGACATCTGCACCGGCTGTATCAAATGCGACCGGGCCTGCCCGATGGCAATTCCGGTGTCGAAGCTGGATACGGTTGAGCATATCGACTGCCATCTCTGCACCGACTGCATCGAATCCTGCCCGGAAAAGGGCGCCCTGAAAATCAACAAGCGGAAAATGAGCTGGTTACCACCGGCCGCCACGGTTGGTCTGATCCTGATAGGGCTGTTTCTGGGAACCACGGTAGAACTGCCGACGATCAACGAGCGCTGGGGCACGGATGAACAGCTCGCGAACGCGGCGGTTTATTCAGTATCGGGCCTGAAAAATATCAAATGTTACGGCAGTTCGGCTTCGTTCGTCACCAGCATGAAAAAAGTCGAAGGCGTTTATGGCGCCAAAACATTCGTGCAGACCCACTCAGTCGAAGTTTTGTACGATCCGAACATATTGTCGGAGGATCAGCTTAAATCGGCCATTTTCTCCCCCACCCGCCGCTTGTTGCGGAATCCACCAGCGGGGGTTACTGAAATCACGGCGGTCGTCATGGGCATCAACAAACTGTTTGACGCCTACGATTCTTCCTACCTGATCCGGTTATTGAGTCAGCAGGAAGGAATCTTCGGTCTGGCTACCGAATTCGGTGAGCCGGTCCGTACGACTATCTATTTCGATCCCGGCACAATCACCGTGGATAAAATCCGCAAGGTCATCGAGTCACCGCTTCTGACCTATGAGAGTCAGGGCAAGGAAATCACTCAGAAACTGGAATTCGGTGTCGGTTACACGGAAGAAACCGTTAACACGGTCGACATACTCGAATTCAAGCGTCTGATGTTCATGCCCTACGATCTGTCGTTCAATGATTTCGAGACCTATTCCCCGGAACAGCTTGCGCTATATTCGGTTTACATGCCCCAAGCCGGTAATATCGCCCTGCGGCGGCGGTTGACATCGCTGGTGAGCCACCTTTCCTGGGACGAAGGCATCGTCCGCTTCACTACCGAATATACCGACCGGCCCAACGCCCGGATCACGTTTGTCAAGGAATTAACCGACACCGCCAAAATCTACTCTGCCCTGGCACAGGACACATTGATTGTCCAGTACAGTGACGGAAAAAGCGGCAAGATTGTCAATCCCTTCAAATTTCCGGAAGCAGGAAAGTCAGTCAACGAATAAATTGCAGAAAATAGGTCATACTAAAAAGGCCCTGTGCACAGGGCCTTTTTAGTTAGGTAAATATTTTTTAGCGTAGAATGAATAATTGCAGATTGAAAGATTGAATTGAACCGGACTGGTTCGAACTTGGAATGGCTATTTTCAAGACAGCATCCAGTCCGGCAGTACCAAAACTATACATCCGCTCGACTCCTATTCCGACGCCGCTGTACTGTAGTTTATCCGCATCCCAGTGATAATCCAGCTCCTCATAGCCGATTGTAGCTTCCATGTAAACCTTAGTAAGTAGCCCGGACTTTCCAGCCAATCCCAGGGCCAGATACTGACTATTCAAGATATCCGTGTAATTAAACGGGACAATAAATTCCGCGTAGTCGATATCTCGCATAAGATATTCAAATTTGCTATAAATCGAACAATCGCTCCCTGCCCGTAATGATAATAATAAGTCATAGTTAATCGAATTTTCGTCGTTTTCCAGACTGACGGCATTATAATCCAGTGATCGCGCCCAGTCAATTACCTGGCGACTCTCAACTATAAAACGTCCATTGATCAGTCTATTTTCTGGTTTGTACGAAACAGTAGCGGCATATCTATTACCAGTACGGGACCAGTAGCCAATCGGCTTACGCTTATCACCGCCCAATTCAACATCAGTTTCCCTTACATATTGATTTGCTATAATGTGAATGTCAAAATATGATGATAAGAATTTTTTCCAATTTAATTGATACTCAATATCATAGCCATTGATCTGGACATTTTTATCCGGTGTTTTACTTGTTACAGCACCCATCAAGACATTATTGCCGGAATAGCTGTAAACAACTGCCGAGCTGTATTCTCCATAGGGCTCATAAGTGGTTTGACGATTGTCATATTTCAAACTGATACCGGAAAAAACATTTTTATTTGTTGACAGGAATCCAACCCCGCCACCACCTGAAGTATTACGGACGATCGATTCACATTCCGTATATCGGCTCTTAAGACTTCGTTCTACGCTGTATTCCAAGTTTGTCCCTATGAGGATATGGTTACCAATCAACCGACCGAAGTTAATCCATAACTCCGGGCCATCGTAGTGTGTATCGCCATTGGTGGAATCGATTAAACCGAAATAATTTCGATAATGAAATTTTTCCAAAGAAGAAAACAAATCATATTGCTGTAAATAGGTATAACGAATGCCACCGTTAGCTGTAGTACGGGCATCGGTTTTCTTGATAAAATTCAGTGCAATTTCAGTCTGCGCAAATGCTGCCGGGTCGTAAAACCGTCTGTAATTATTATCCTGATAACTGGTTTCAGATATATAACGGGCGTGATTTGGTAAATCTTCGACCAGCACCATGACCGGATTACTGGATATCTGGTACAATAATGGCGAAATATTCCATCTTAAGGTTAGTGGAACCGCTACGGCTGGTGCTGATTCGAAGCCCAGCGTAAACTGGCCTAGTACGATTATCGATACGATTATTAGACTTATTGGTGCTATTCTGTTTGTTTTCATAAGCTTTCCGTCTACAACTTCAGTGCGTGCTTGTCTCAAAATTTGCATTATCATTCATCGGTGTGGTGATAGCCAGGAGTCGGCGCCGTGATAATCACAAAATCATCGGCGGAACTGTTGGAATCGAAACCGGGCAGGCGACGCTCAAGTGAGCTACCACTATACTTAATTTGGCCAATGCCACCATAACTACGGTCAAGTTCTTTCTCGATATCTTTTTCATGAGTGGCTGAAGCACTGAACTCAACGCAATCGATCACGGAGTTTATATCCATTCCATCAAGGTAATTCAAATCGCTACCGTCGGCAATTAATAATACGTCAGCAGTCACACCGACTAAAAAATCCCTGGTGTGTCCTACTTCGATATTGTCGAGATTAGGCACATCAGGATTATCATAATCACCATAATCCAAGCGATTGCGAAATTCGAAATCAGCCTGCGAAAGATCAACGCTTCCACTTACAATCATACGATGATCATAAGCGTCACCGGCTAATACTTTATATTCACCCGGTGCAACCGGCCAGTCCCGGCCGGTCAAGGGAGTACCCGGGAATTGAAAAATATATGTTACGTTCGCCAGAAACGACCCCATTCGGCAGAATACCATCCCATCCAGATAAATCGTATCGGCAGACGAATTATACAATTCAAAAAACTGATCATAAAAATAATAGAAATTATTCACCGGTCCACAGGTATAGATTTCATTAATTTTTAAACCTGGTTTCGTTCCCGTCAGTACTAGTGGCAAATTGGTAGCGACAACATGTATTATATCGTTTACTACAGTACAATTGCTATCCGGACTAAGATATAGCGACGTATCCGATACCTGATAATTATCAAAAATAGTCGGGTCTTCAAGATCGGGAAGTGATATTATTCCGTTACCGCGCACTCGGTAATTAGCCCAGGGCAATTCACTGAATACAACCTTGCCGTTAGAATCACTGATAGCGGTTAGTTCTTCAAATTGATATTCGGTAGTACTTAGACTAACAGTAATATTAGTAACAATACTATCTTCGTATACAGTGGTAACCTCTATGCTATAAGTACCATCGTATTCTTCCGGGCGTTCTTCTATGAAATCTTTCATACAACCAGTTAACAGACCGAGAACTGTAATTGAAATAATGATGTTTTTTACCATGTCGTGCACATCTCCAGACCGTAATAGATTGGTGAATTGTAACTGCTGGTGATATTGGTATAGGGATCGGTCCTCTCAGCCCGATCATCCAGAACATTGTTTACATATAGGGACACTTCCGTGTTTGTAAATACTGATTTGGAAAGTCGGAAATTCAATACCCACTTCTGACCATAGTCATCCAGTAAATTATCGTACCAGTTGGACATGTTCTGGATAGATTCATAGGTTACGCCATCCTGAACCTTGATAGCTTTATTCCCATAATATACTTCTCTATTGTGTGATAGAGGAATATGCTGTGCTTCAAATGTCAGCCAGATACCAAAACGCTGGCTGATATAGGTCAAGCGATAATCCAAGATCACTTTTTCTTTCCAGTTTGACGAAGCCGGGTACCAGATCGATTCAAAAGTAGTGTCCGGCGCGCTATCATATTTTAATCCATGACGACCGGTATGGCTAAATTGATAGGTGGCGTTCATGTTAAATTGAATACCTTTATAGCGCTTGGTACGCAGACTGGTTTCCACGCCCCAAGCTTCGCGCCAGCCGTGATTCTCATATATATCGTATGTCATCGAAGTAATGGAATCAGGATTTACATCATAACCCCAGGGATACCCAACAGTTATTGGGCGATCCTGTGATTCTGACCAGTAGGTTGTAGCTGTTAATCCTATGAAATCAAACAGACTCCAGTCCAGAGATAATTCATATTTATCGGTGGCATAAGCCTGCAAATCGGGATTATATTGTTGATAAGACTCTTCCGCAACATAGGACGAATCGGTTCCACCATAGTATAATATTCTGGAGAATGCCGGTGCTTTGTAGATTTGTGCCAGCGATATTCCCTTAACACTACGACCAGCCCCAAGTCGGATTTTTATATTTTCACCCAATTCATAACTCATGTTAAAACGCGGACTCAGGAAGTCACCGTGTTTTGACTTTAAAAAAGCGCGCTCTTCAAACATATTAGCGAAATTGAAACCGGTGGGATTAAAGACATCATACCTTAGTCCAAACATCAGTTCAAATGAATTGCCGAAGATTAGCCTTTTGATACGGTCTTCGGCATAAATACTGTATTCAACAAAGGCCGGAAATTCGTCAAACGAGTATGATCTTCTGGAAGAATAGGGTCCGTAATAATTCCACAGTGAATCAAGAATCAGGCCCGGACCAGTATTATTCTGGTAGTCAATTTCACCGCCCCATTTTAGCTTGTGTTCACTACTTCTGCTATTTAGGGTCAATTGACGCAGTAACTTACCACTGACATATATTTCCTTGCCAATTTCTTCTTTAACACCTACATAACCGGCATATATACTATCATTAATTACAACTTGCTCATCCACCCACATCTCACGGTAATATTCTTTATTATCCAAATCAAGACTGATCAATACAGTCGTATTATTATATTTGTTTCTATCATAGTCTAGTAATAGGCTGCCACTGGCGCGGTAACCAGTATCGTAGTCAATAATATTCTGCGGTCCCTGTGGTTCGACACTGTCAATCCTTTTTGTAATGCTGAAACTGGGGCGCAATTTCAGACGATCACTCAGAATATTTTTGTTATAGTTGGTTTTGAAATAAAACCGGTGGTATTCGTCCCCTTTAGTTCGCAAATCACGTTCACTGTACCCATAGTCTAATGTGTAATTGAATTCTGAAGCTTTCAATTTATGTCCGGCAGAGTAGCTGGCAGTTTTTGTATCCGGATTCATCTTAACCTTTAACTTGGGCCTGATGATATTGGTTTTGGTTTTTACCTTTACCAGGCCCTCGGCAAAATTACCATATTCCACCGAACCGATTCCTGTGAGAACCTCGACCGACTGGATGTTATCGGCCGGGATTGCACGCAAGTCAATGCCGGTATTACCGGGCTCACCGGATTGTTTGGCATTGGCATCGTTAGTCATTTCGACTCCGTCAATTACAATCGTGGTGCCGAAAGCGTCCAATGCATCCACAATACCACCACCAGTGGCGACCGAACGAGCCCCCAGCATGACTTTACCATTCAGGCCGGGTTTTCCACTCTTTTCAACCCCCGGCAACAATGAAATAATATCACCCAGACTAGAGGCTTGGGAATGTTCAATTTCACCGGAATCAATTTTTCGGACTGTCTCGATTTCATCGGGAACAATCGATCGCTCCTGAGCTTTGACCTCGATTCCACCTAACATGAAACAGAAATCATCACCATGACGACTCTCTTTCTTCAACAGGTTGACAATTACTTCAAACTTATCATAACCAATCACTGTCAGATCAAATAAAACATTACTGAAATATCCATCTTTCCTGATTTCTATATTATAAACGCCGACCTCAATATCATCAAATCTGAATTCGCCATACTGATTGGATACGGTGGATACCAGGAATTCGTCATTACCCGGTTGCAGCAGAATTGCAATTGCACCATCGATTATTACCTTGGTCATGTGATCCTGCACCAGACCGGTGATCGTGGCCGCAGTCAGATTCCCTGCACTAATGATTCCAGATATGATAGTCGTCGTCAGTAATCGATATATCCATTTTCTTCCAAAAATGAAATTGCCAACTCTGTTCATGCAATACCTCGATTGTGAATTATCGGTGCCGGCATCACAAACGGCATCGATTCCTGTTCTGCTGTTCCATTCAGTCACCGGAAATAGATCGTCTTCACTTCCGATAAATATTTATTTGTTACTTAAACTCATCCAAAGCATCTTCTGCCAAATCACCGGACACGCCGATAATATAATTATTGACATCCAAATACTGCCGGGCAACCCGCTGTACATCTTCCTTGGTGACGGCGATAAGACGCTCGCGACGGCCGTCGAAGTAATCCAACGGTTTGTTTTCAGTCATGGCATCGAAAACAGTGGCGCCGATGTCATCGGCGGTGCTAATGAGCAAAGGCAGTAATCCGATCTTGCGGGTCTTGGCCTCCAGCAATTCCTTGTCGGTGACTCCTTCACCCTGGATCAGAGCGATTTCATCCAGCATTCCCTGAATCATGCGCGCAACATTTTCTTTATCGACGTTGGTGCGAATGTTCCAGTAGCCGCCGTGATCCCGGACCCACAGGTTACTTTTAATACCATAGCAGAGTCCCTGTTCATCCCGCAGCTTGATACCCATCCTTGATGTCAGCGTACTGCCGCACAGGATATGTTCCAGTATCGCAATCGCCTCCCGGTCGGGATTGGCGCTGGTCAGGCCCCCCTCTACCGGGTTGAAGGCGATATCCACCCGACACTGTTTGTATTCGGGATTGGTAAATACATGGACCGATTTCCCGGAAATGGCATGGATCTGATCGAAGGTCAGCCATTCATCCCCGGACGGTTTTTCCCATTGACCCAGAGTCGCATTCAGCTTTTCCGCCAGCCAGGCCCGATCGAAGTCGCCGACGGCAATCAATTTCAGGTTAGCGGGAGAAAAATATTTATCATGCATTGCCAGCAGGTCGTCGCGTGTGATCGTCTTCAAAACATCAGGATCGCCACCATAGGGCAGCGCATACTGGTGGCCTGCGAAAACCTGTTCGAACATGGCATAAAATGCCTGCATGGTCTCGGTTGCCTTGACCTTTTTCGCCGACGATATCATCACTGGCCGGACTTTTTCCATCTGTTCTTCAGGGAATGACGGGTACGCCAGGGTTTCATAAGTCATGTTCAGCATTTTATCGGCGTCTCTGGTCAGGCTATAGCCCTGGAGTGTAATCCGACTCCAACTCTGGCTGACCTTCAACTGATAGGGCGTATACGATTTTTCCTCGACGATTTCATCATAGGTATAGTTTTCGGTACCCCTTCCCAGCATGGCGTTCATGAACTGACGCAGACCGGGCTGGTCCTTGTTCTCCTGCAAACGCCCGGTCTCGAGCGCCCCCAGCAGGTAGAATGTGGGGAAATTATGATCTTCGATGAAATAGACCGGGACACCGTTATTGAGGCGCAACGAATCGATCCGTGGACCCACCGGATTAGCCGGCAGTATATCTTCCAGGCTGGGTTTGTACAGTGTTCGAACGTTTTCTTTCCCGAACAACCGGGCCAGCAAACCAGTCTTGGCGACGACGTCCGCCTCAAAATCGATCGCCAGCTCACCCATTCCGGTACTATCCGCCGGTGTTTCATCCAACTCTTCCTCATCGACCGCTGCGACGGTTCCGGAAACCGTTGCCAGGCTGTCCTTGACCGCCGGACGGGAATAGACCGCCACCATGTTTTCGGGTCGGATGTAAGTTTTTATCACCCGCATGATATCTTCCTTGGTGACGGCGATGATCAGGTCGCTCCAGGAGTTGATCGCTTCCCAACCGACATAATTTTCATACATGCTCAGGCGCGGACCGACATCACCCGGTTTCTGATCGCCGGTGAGTTCGCTGAAGGCCAGTTTATTCTTGATTTTCTGCAGGTCGTAATCGATAACGGGATAATTGCCCAGACTGTCGATTTCGTGCCAAATCAGCCGTTCCACCTCCGCCATGTCAGCGCCATCCATCAGGCTGGCGGAAATCTGGAAAGTGCCGGGATCCTTGCTGAAGCCGGCACCGCCGCTGATGCTTTCGCACAGCTTTTCTTCACGGACCAGCTTTTTATACAGCCGCGAAGTGGCACTGCGGCCACTCAGGAGCGTACCGGCTACGTACAGCGCCGGACCGTCGGCACTGAAGCGCAACGGCGCCGCGAAGTACATCTGCACCGATTCGCGCAGAATATCGGGATGCGAAAATTCCAGGATTTTCTTGCCGTCCTGAGGTACACGGGCGAATTTTTTAGGTTCGATCTGTGGCCCGCGAGGTACCCGACCGAAGTATTTTTCCACCAGTTTCAACATCGCCGCAGTATCGAAATCTCCCACCAGTACCAGGGTGGCGTTATTGGGCGTATAATAAGTATGGTAATATTTGTAAGCCTGCTCCCTGGTAATACTCTTCAGGTCCTCAGGCCAACCGATGACCGGATTCCGATAGGGATGACTCTTGTAAAGCAGTGTGTTTACTTCTTCCCGACGGCGACCAGCGGCAGAATTTTCCGTCCGCATTTTGCGCTCTTCCATGATCACATTCATTTCCGATGTGAACTCTTCCGGATCGAACAGACACTTGAACATGCGTTCGGATTCGATATCGAAAGCCAGCTCGATCTTGTTTTTGGGCAGTAATTCGTAATAACAGGTGCGATCGGCGGAAGTAAAGGCGTTGAACACGCCGCCGTTGACCGAGATCAGTTCGGCGATGCTGCCTTTATCAAAACGCCTGGTGCCCTTGAACATCATGTGCTCAACGGCGTGTGATATACCAGTCTGTCCGTAAGATTCATGCTTGGAACCGACATCATAGGTCAATTCCGAGAAAATCACCGGCGAGTTGTGCATCTCGTAGGTGATTACCCGCAGACCGTTATTGAGGGTAAACTCCCGCACCTGGGAATCATCGATGGCTCTCAGATTGGTCAAAGCGGCTGCGATTAAAATAGCAGCGATAAATTGTATTTTCAGCTTCATTCCGTCATCCTTCGTACGTTGCAGTAATGTCCATTGTCAAAATATTCTGAGTGTTCGATAACCGGTTAACCGGACCGGAAAATAGGATTTTATTATTAGCAAAAATCATGCTCAAAAACCTATCTGAGGATATCAGGGCGCCAGGGGATTATTACAGCCCTGATCCAGCCGCGCCAGTGTTTTGACCGCCTCCAGACGCACTGCTTCGGGAACGGCGCTGTCGGCAACAATCGACTGGCAGACTTTCTCAATCGCCGGGCGCTGCCAAGAATAATGGTACCAGCCCAATGCTTCGATGATTACCGTACGGACGGCGATGTCCTCGGAATTATCAGCCGCCAGTTCAAACAGGGCCGGTAGTGAATTATGATATTTGTAATTCCGGAAAGTCCTGATTTTCGAGATTCGTTTGCTGGCGATCGTGGTCGTATCACTAATTACGGCAAAATCTTCTTCAAGATTAGCAACGGTTCGTTCAAGCGCACCACGGTAATCATAGGTATAGGCCATTTCCGGACCCGGCAAGGTTGCCTGGTATTGATCGACGGCAACGGCGGCGGCGGCGGGGTTTAGGGTCTGAAGGGCATTTTTAGCCTGGAAGGACACCCGTTTGCCGTTATCGCTCACAGCTGCTTCAGCCAGTAGCGGTAGGTACGCATCACTGCCGATCTCCGCCATCCAGACGGTGCTTATCCGGCGGATCAGTTCATAGGGATCCTTGATCGATTCGGTCAGCAGCGAGTGAAATTCCGGTGTGTTCAATTGCGCCAGTGCCAGCAAGACCGACATTCTGACCGTAAAGGAAGGATTGGCATGGTAAATATCGACCAGATCGTCGGCGAATGCTTCGCCGCTTAATTCTGTCAAACGATTGATAGCCAATACTTGCAGCGGCACATCAGCGCTGCGTAACATTTTCTTCCATAGCGATAATTTACCGGCATCGACGGTCAGCGCGCGGTTCAGATCGGTTTTGCCGCTACCGGAAAAGTGATAAGTAGGGTCGCCGATAATATGCGACTCGATGAAATTGAAATTGCGGTGCCAGTTCCCAACTCTGACGCCATAGTTCAGCAGACCAATCATTTCGCTGAGCCAGATGTCCTGCTTGACATTGACCGTGTTGGCGATCCCGACAACCGAATTGCCGGAACCGAAGATATATTCCCCGGCCACATAGGAATCATAAATAAAGGCACCGTTGAAACATTCGTCAAAAACCAGCACTTTCACCCCGGGACTGATTCCACGGATATCCGGAACCAGTATGTCCAGTTGCGCCGAATAGACGGAATCGGCGTAAGTCACCGAATCGTCCAGGGCGCCAGCGAACCATTCATCAGGGAGGTTATAACTGTCCTGATAATACTTCT
>JBDRBK010000068.1:0-5205 GCA_043822705.1 Fidelibacterota bacterium | reverse complement strand
GAAAACAGACAATTAGGTGGGAATGGTTTAACTTCAGTCCCTTATAAAAACTACAAAATTCAATAATATGTCAAGTTCGTTGATTACTAAAATATTCGGAACCAAGTCGGGACGCATAATCAAGTCCCTGCAACCGCTGGTAGCGGAAATCAATGCGATTGCCGATTCCCTGCGTGAGCGAACCCAGGAACAACTGGTCCAGCGCACCGCCGAGATTCGTGCCGCCGTGATCGCCGCCCGCCAGGCGGCCGAGGAACAATTAGCCGACGACGATCTGGATCGGGCCGAGTTCCGTAAGCGGGTCCACGCGGCCGAGCAGGAAAAGCTCGATGAATTCCTGCCCGAGGCGTTTGCCATGGTCAAGGATATCTGCCGCCGGATGGTAGGTGAGACCTGGAAAATCGTCGGTCAGACGATCACCTGGGATATGGTGCCTTACGATGTGCAGTTGATCGGGGCGATCGTGCTGCATCGCGGCATCGTGGCCGAAATGAAAACCGGTGAAGGCAAGACGCTGGTGGCGACCATGCCGATGTTTCTGAACGCCCTGACCGGGCGCGGCGTCCATCTGATCACGGTCAATGACTACCTGGCCCAGCGCGACTCGGAGTGGATGGGCGAAATCTTCCGCCGGCTGGGATTGACCGTCGGCGCCATCCTCAACACCATGGATAATAACCAACGGCGGGAAATGTACCGTCGCGATATTACCTATGGCACCAACAACGAATTCGGGTTTGATTATCTGCGCGACAACATGGCGCTGACACCGGAAGAACAGGTCCAGCGCGATCACGCCTATGCCATCGTGGACGAGGTCGACAGCGTTCTGATCGATGAAGCCCGGACACCGCTGATCATTTCCGGCTCGGTGGATGCACCGGTCGACCGCTCTTTCCAGGAGTTGAAACCGGCGGTCCAGCAACTGGTACGGAAGCAAACCAGCCTGGTGACGCAGTTGGTGGCCGATGCCGAAAAACTGCTGAACGGCGACGATCAGCGCACGGCGGGACTTAAACTGCTCCAGGCCAGTCGCGGTATGCCCAAGCACCGCCAATTATTGAAGATTTTTCAAGAAACCGGCACCAAAAAGCTGGTCCATGATGTGGAATCGGAATTCATGCGCGAAAAGAAGCTGCATGAAGTGGACGACGATCTGTATTTCAGTATCGATGAAAAAACTCATGTCATCGATATCACTGAAAAAGGCCGGAACACAATTTCGCCCAATAATCCTGATATGTTCGTTATCCCCGACCTGGGCGAGTTGCTTCACGATATCGACGCACGGACCGATCTCTCCGAACTGGAGAAGATCCAGGAAAAAGAGCAGGCTTATCAACTGCATGCCGACCGTAGCGGCCGGATTCACAATATCAGCCAGTTGCTGCGGGCTTTTACCCTGTATGATAAAGATGTCGAGTACGTCGTTCAGGACGGCAAGGTTCTTATCGTAGATGAATTCACCGGCCGGATTTTACCTGGACGGCGTTACAGCGACGGTCTGCACCAGGCGCTTGAGACCAAAGAAAATGTTACAATCGAGCGTGAGACCCAGACCCTGGCCACGATCACAATTCAGAATTATTTTCGTTTATACGATAGGCTGGCGGGAATGACCGGTACCGCCGAAACCGAAGCGGAAGAACTGGGCGGAATCTACAATCTTGATGTCACGGTGATCCCGACCAACAAACCAGTAATCCGTGACGATCGCGACGACTTGATTTATAAGACCAAGCGTGAAAAATACAATGCTGTGATCGATGAAATAGCCGATTGTTACCAGCGCGGTCAACCAACCCTGGTCGGTACAATTTCCGTAGATGTTTCGGAATTGCTGGCACGGATGCTCAAGCGCCGCGGTATCCCGCATAATGTACTGAACGCCAAACAGCACCAGAGCGAGGCCGAAATCGTCACCCGGGCCGGGCTGCGCAGCGCCGTGACCATCGCCACTAATATGGCCGGTCGGGGAACTGACATCAAACTTGGGGAAGGTGTGCGGGAGTTGGGCGGACTGCATATCATCGGCACCGAGCGGCATGAATCCCGGCGGATCGACTTGCAGTTGCGAGGGCGCTGCGGCCGTCAGGGCGACCCCGGTTCATCGCGGTTTTATCTGTCGCTGGAAGACGACCTGATGCGGCTGTTCGGCAGCGACCGGGTGGCGGCGATCATGGACCGGATGGGACTGGAAGAAGGGGAAGTGATCACGGCCGGCATGGTGACGCGGGCGATCGGCAATTCGCAGAAGAAAGTGGAAGCGCGCAATTTCGGTATCCGCAAGCATCTGCTGGAATATGACAATGTTATGAACCAGCAGCGCCAGGTGGTCTACGATATTCGCAATCAGGCGCTGCGCGGCGCTGATGTCCGCGAATCGATCATGGATATGATCGATGATTTTATCGACGATGAATTACAGGCTCAAAGTGGGGTTTCCGAAAATCCTTTCGAGTGGGACTGGGATCGGCTGAAGCAAAGCTTCGCGACGGTCCTCCTGGTGGATATCGATCAAGCGGAATTCCAGGAAGCGACGGTTGAAGACGTTCGCAACGCCGCGCTCAAGCAGGCTCAGGCAATTTATGCGACCCGTGAAACACTAATACCGCCTGAAACAATGCGTGCCTTCGAACGGTTCATAATCCTGCGCACCATTGACGAGAAATGGAAAGACCATCTGTATGCCATGGACCAGATGCGGGAAGGCATCAACCTGCGTGCTTATGGTCAGAAGGATCCCCTGCTGGAATACAAAGGGGAGGGTTTCCACATGTTCACCGCCATGATGGCCGAAACCAGCCGCGAGACACTGCAACGCCTGTTCCGCACCCAGATTCAGGGATTGGGACCATCGCCCCAGGTTCAGACTCGGCAGGCCCGGAATATCCGGGTCAATCATGCCGAAACCACCGGAATGGGATTTGCCGGCGCGCCAGCCCAGTCCGAAGGCGCGCCCAATCGTCCCCAGCGGGCGGTCCACACACCGGTTATAGTGGATAAGAAAATCGGACGCAATGAAATGATTACGGTGGTGTCGCCCAGTGGAAAAAAAGAACAGATCAAGTATAAAAAACTGGCGGATTACATTAATCGCGGATATACTCAGTCGGACTGAACCGGCAACCGGGTCTTCACGACCGCCAGGCATTGACGGCAACCGGAAATTTCAATTGGCGACGACGGGCGAATAGGTTTTACATTTATCCCTGATTCAGCCGGTCGGGAACGGATGTTTTGACGATCGTCCACCTGCCGGCAGACCGGGCACACAATGATATTCACACGGATAAAAATAACATTTCTGATCCTGCCGTTCCTGGCGCTCCGCTGCCTGTTCGGGCAACCGGTGGCTACGTTGTCCCTGACCGATGTCAGCTTTCCTGCCTATTTCGACAGCGTACTGGTGCCGGTGGTGTTTACCGGTCCGATGGCGACTATTGCCGGGTTGCAGTTCGATATAGTGGCCGTTCCACCCGCACTGGAACTGATCGATATTTTCCCGGCCCCGTCAACTGCTGCATTCAACGTCGATTTCAGCCAACTGGATGGCGATACCATCCGGGTAATTATCTACAACACCACGGCGTTCAATACCCTGCCGGCTGCCGCTGATACGATCCTGTGGTTGCGGTATGACGGCAGTAGTTGTACTTCCGCCCGATTGAACCTGGAAATTGCCAATGTAATTATCAGCGATACTGCCGCCGCCGGTTACGTGGCGGCTGGTTACGGAAGTTCGATCGCTGTCGGCAGCGTCGTCGAGCTGGCTCTGAACAGCGCTTCCGGCAATGCCGGCGAGCAGGTTACGCTGGTTTTGACCCTGACCAACCCGGACACGGTAGGGTCGGTCCGGCTGATCCTGAGCGACACGCCGGACTATCTGACACTGGATTCACTGTGGCTTACCGATCGTCTACCCGCCGCTTCGGTCACGCGAGCAGTGGTGGCGGCCGGTGATAGTATTGTTGTATCCGGACAGCCACTGGCCCCCGGCGATTCACCGATCTTGAATCTGCGCTACACCATTGCTCCCCGGGCTTATGCCGGTGAAGTCGTAATCGCGTTGCTGGACCCGCTGGTCCGCGATAATGCCGGTGGTGACTATCTGATTGCCGGACAGGAGCCCGGCCGGGTGGAAATTTATCCGGGTTACCTCGAACCACCATCGAACCTGGTCGCCACCACTGGTCTGGACCGCCAAGTGCCGCTGGCCTGGGCGGCGCCGGTCTGGACGCCCGCTCGTGCCGATCTGATGGAAGGATTTGAAAATTCCACCGTGCTGCCGGCCGACTGGTTACGGATCGTTTCCCGGACCGATTCCTGGAAAATAGTCATCGATCCGGAGATTGCGGGCGAAGGTTCCCGGAGCGTCGGCCTGCCGGCGGGGACCGGTCCCCGCGATGAATGGCTGATCACCGCGGAAATTATTCCTGGCGACGGCAGCGTGCTGACTTTCTGGTCGCTGGGTTCCGAAGGCTCCAGCGCCGGCGATCACTATTATGTCAAAATTTCTCCGGACGGCGGCGCCAGCTGGGATACGCTGCTGGATCTCAGCACATTGTATCCGGCGCGCTGGAACCGCTGGGATTATCCCTATGAAATCGCCCTGGACCGCTATCGCGGGCAACGCTGCCGTATCGCCTGGCAGGCCGTGGTCGAAGCAGCGATCGGTAGTGGTGCGGCCTGGATGATCGATGCCGTTCGCCTAGCCGGTCCGGATGCGGACGACAGTTTCGTCATCAATGATTTTTCCGGCGATCGCGCCAGCATATCCCTGCCACCACTGATCGCAGCAGTGACCGGCGCTGCGCTTCAACCGGCCCTGCGCACGGTCCTCCGGACTGTCACGACGAGTCCGGTCGATTTTACGGGCTACAATTTGTACCGTTCCACCAGTACACCGGTGGTAATCGATCCGGCCAATTTGCTGGCCACCCTGCCGGATACGGCGACCGGCTATCTCGATGAACAGGTGGTCAACGGAAATTACTATTATTATTCGCTGACGGCCGATTATGGTGAATTGGGCGAGTCGGCGGCGACCAATGAAGTGGCCGTCCGGCCGGAAGAATGGATCGAACTGCTGCTTGGCAGCGGTAGCGCCCGGTCGGGATTCACCGACACCGTGGACGTGTTTTTCAACAATGAAAGTGAAATTTCCGCATTCACACTGACTGTGGCGGACTGGCCCGATTATCT
>JBDRBK010000067.1:0-2396 GCA_043822705.1 Fidelibacterota bacterium | reverse complement strand
AATATCGATATGATCGGCTGGGACAGCAACGACGACGGCCGCTTTTTCATCAATGTGGTGGACACCGCTTCATCGGTATATCTGGCGGAGGTAATGCTGGAAGTGTTCGAACGCTACGAATTCGACCTGGAACCGGTGGTCCTCAATCCCGGTTCCGGCTCCGACAACCTGGTCTTCTGGTACTGGGGCTACGGCGCCCTCGGTATTGAGGAAATGTACGGTGAGGACTGGAATGAATATTACCACACCACCGGCGACCGATTGGACAAGTTTAATCTGCAGTATTTCCTGAATTGCTCGCGGATCACGATCGGCACCCTGGCCACCCTGGCGCTGGATAGCGGTGATTAATTCTAGCCGCCGGCCTGCTTAAATCCACCGGCAATATTCTACATTACACGCGCCTGATCCGATCGGCAATTCAGCGGCCGGGGGCATCCGGCTCACGTTCTACCTGCTGACAGCCCTGTTATCCCCCCGGACCGGTGTGAACCTGCTTGCTGGTTTCAAAATAAATAAAGCGTAATTTCCACCAGCACAGATATCAGGTCATGGCATTGAATTAAACCAACGGATCACCGATCCCGCCGTTATTTCGAGGAAATCGATGAAAAATGTATTTACGGTCAAGCATCCCCTGCTGGAACATTCGCTGACGGTCCTGCGGGACAAAGCCACCGATACCGAGGCCTTCCGGCACCACACCGCGATTGTCTCACAGATCATGATCATGGAGGCCACGCGCGAATTCTCGCTGGATCCGAAACCGATCGAAACACCGCTGATGCCGATGATCGGCGCGGAAATCCACCGTTCGATAATTTTCGTACCGGTCCTGCGGGCCGGCATCTCGATGCTGTTCCCCGCCCGCGATTTTCTACCCTGGGCAGCAGTGGGCTTTATCGGATTGGAACGGGACGATACCACCGCCATCGCCCGCGAATACTACCAGAAATTCCCCACCGACCTGGAAAACAAGCGCATCCTGGTGCTCGACCCGATGCTGGCCACCGGCGGATCGCTGGGAGACACGATCGCCGCCCTGCTGAAAAAAGGCGCCCGGACGATTTCCGCCGTCTGCATCGTGGCCGCCCCGGAAGGCATCGCCTGTCTGCACGAAAAATATCCGGATGTGGCGATCTATGTGGGCGCCATCGATTCGCACCTGGACGAACATAATTATATCGTACCGGGACTGGGTGATTTCGGCGACCGCTATTTCGGCACCTGAACGATAGCCGCCACGCCAACCGGACCTGCGGCAAATCAGGCTGATCTCAGGTTAAATGACGTTTAAGGGATACAAATAAGAAATAAGGTATAGGTTCTTGGTTCTTGGTTCTTGGTTCTTGGTTCTTGGTTCTTGGTTCCCCCCTACTTCTCCCGGTACTGCCTTTGCGCTTTCAACAGTAAAACATTAGCCTTGTCGCGGTCGCCGTCCTGGGCGGTGGATACGATCCGCAATGCTTCGATGATCGGAATCTGCACATTATCATAATTGGAGTACAGGGCATCCACAGCTTGGACGATTATATCGATATTATAGCCCACTCCTTCGGCAATATGCTGATCCAGGATTTCATAGAAACGTTCGATGAAATACGGTTCACGCCAGTAGGGATCGTGGCCGTACTGTTTCTTGACTTCTTCCATGTGGTAGATTTTCAACCGGCTGGCGGTGGTATAGGCGCCGTTGACAAAGGCCGTCTTCTCACCGACCGTCAGGCTCTCCCAGTAGGCAGCCGGCGATTTATGTTGTGCCGACAGCGTCGCTGCCAGACCGATCAATGTAATCAATACCAGATAATGGCAGGAAATTCGCTTCATTCTGTCTCCTCCTCGCTGATGCCGTCATAATGATTGACGATGGGAATTCTACGGCCGGTCCCGAAGGCTTTGGCACTGACCCGCAGACCGGGCGCGGCCTGACGGCGCTTGTATTCATTGCTGTGGACACGCCGATAAATATCGCGGACCAGCCCGGCGTCGTAGCCTGCGGCGATCAGCATCCGCGGCGACTGGTGGTTCTCGACGATGGCGTCCACGATCGGGCTCACCAGGTCGTAGTCAAACGGGTCGACCTGGTCCGGCTTCAATTCGGCCGACGGCGCTTTGGTCAGGCAATTTTCCGGCACCACGGCCCGGCCGGCGTCGCGGTTCACCCAGCGCGCCAGGGCGTAGACATCGGTCTTGGACAGGTCGGAAATCACCCCCAGCCCCCCCACCATGTCGCCGTACAGCGTGCAGTAGCCCAGGGCCAGTTCGGTCTTGTTGCCGCAGGACAGCACCAGCCAGTTCATTTTATTGGAATAGGCCATCAGGATATTGCCCCTGATCCGGGCCTGGTTATTCTCCTCGGTCAGATCGCGCTCGCGGCCGGCGAATTCCGCCGCCAG
>JBDRBK010000066.1:0-15698 GCA_043822705.1 Fidelibacterota bacterium | reverse complement strand
ATTTTGCCGACCACTTCGGCGACCAGTTGCTGGGCGAATCGGTGATCCATGACCGGCTGGGGCTCGATCCGCTGGGCAACGTCGGCATCAAGACCGGCGGCGCCACCGGCGGCTCGACGCTGTGGGAAGCATTCAAGACGGTGGCCTCGGGCTATTCCGACTGCGTGCTGGCCATGGGCTGGGAGCGCATGGACGAGGTGCCCACCGACGAGGGTAACAATTACATATCCTGCGCTGCCGACAAGGACTGGGAAACGCCCCTGGGTCATATCTACACCGGCTATTATGCGGTGATGGCCCAGAAATACTGGCAGGTATTCGGCAAGGAAGAAGAATCATTCCGTAAGACCATGGCCGAAATCGCCGTCAAGAACCGCGGCTACGCCCGAATGAATCCCCACGCCCAGGGACCGATGAAAATCACCGTGGAAGATGTGCTCAATTCCCCGGTGGTGGCCTATCCGCTGCGGGCGCTGGACTGCTGCCTGATGAGCGTCGGCGCCGCCTGCGCCATCCTCTGCGATGAAAAAACCGCCTACGAGCTGACCGACAATCCCCTACTGGTCTACGTATCGGCCGGCAGTCACACGTTGCGAGTGGCCGACCGCCGTGACATGGCGATCCCGTTACTGCCGAACGAGACGCCGGACCAGTACAAGGATCTGGGGAAACGCTTCCCCGGCGGCGACCGCTACCCCGGTTTCACCGGCTTCCTGGCCGCCCGGATGGCCGCCTACTATGGCTACCGGATGGCCGGCATCGTCGATCCCACCAACGACCTCGATCTGGTGGAACTGCACGACGCCTTCACCATCAGCGATATCCAGACCTACGAGGATATCGGCATCCGGCCCTACGGCGAAGGCCGCACCTACGTCGAATCGGGCGACTGCTACCATATCAATCCCAGAACCGGCCGACCCGGTAAATTACCCGCCAATCTTTCCGGCGGACTGATTGGCTGCATGCACGCTGTCGGTGCCACCGGCATCATGCAGGCGATCGAAGTCGGCCAGCAGATCTGGGGCCGCTGGGCCGAGATGCACGGTGATCAGAAAAAATGGGATCGCTTCGGTCGCACCAAACCGGCGGACTGGACCGATTTGCAGGTAAAAGACGCCAAACGTGGTCTGGCGATCAGTCATGCCGGTGTCGGCAGTCATGTGACAGCTACGATTCTGATCCATCCTGATCATCAACTGGAAAGGAGCGGCAAATGAGCGACCAGCGCGGAACCGTAAAAGTCGTAAACGGCAAATACAAACCGTCGGGTAAATTCCATTACATCAATCCCTCCACACCGATCCGGGATGAGCATGGCAAATTTCTGGGTGTAACCAATCCCCGGGACATCGTCCATATCCACAGCTACGGTGGTGAAGCCCCTTTCTTCGAGGGACTCGGTCAGGGCAAACTACTGGGCACCCGTTGTGATAATCCTACCTGTCCCGCCCACGGTTCGATTTTCGTGCCGTTCCGGATTCACTGCCCCGACTGCCTGGCGAAGAATACGATTGTGGACATGACCGAAGTCGCCCGCACCGGCGCCAGAGTGCACACTTTCATGATCACCGAACGGACCGGCGCCTTTAATACACTGCCAATACCGATCCGCTTCGTGAACGTGGAATTCGCAGGTGTCTGCACGATCCTGATGGGTAACCTGGCGGTGGGCGAACCGAAAATCGGAATGCAGGTCGTGCCGATTTTCCAGACCGTCAAACCGTCCTACACGATTCTGGACCTGGCCTGGGTGCCGGCGGGAACATCGGCTTCCGCTCTGCCGGAGGGCTTTACGTTCGGGTAATTTTCACATCCGAGAATTAGCCAAGATATAATGGGGCTCGGTTTTCCGGGCCCTTTTTTTAACTATGAGCAGCAAGCGCAGGAGTCAGGGGATCAGGTGCCGGGGAGCAGCGGTGATGATATGGCAACCACGCGCTCAGCACAACAGTTCCTATCTATTGGCCCTGCCCCCAGTCCTCTGATCCCTGCCCCCTGAAAACGCTTGCACTCACCATCATAACCGCATTAAACTTATTCACTACCGGATGTAGAATTGCACCGCTGGCATTTTTCACGTTTGCTTCCGGATGGAATGGGTTGTTACTTTGTGGCATGAGGAATTCTTCATAAATAGTAGTTGGGGAAATAATAGAATGGAAACATTACTCTTTATTGCAGGTGGCATTGTCTCATGGTTTTTCACCCATATTTATTATCATAGATCAACGAATGATCAAGAAAAAATATTTTCAAAAATGTCTGAAGAGCTAAAAAATACAATTTTATCTTCAAAAGCTGATAATCTAACCATAGAGGATTTAAATGATTTAATTAATAAACAAACCATTGATTATGAAGATATGAAAAGTGGTGATCCATTACCATATAAAGCATGTCCTAAATGTGGCTCAAATGAATTAAAAAAGGGTACACTAGAAGATAGTAAAAGAGATGAGCTATATTATGCAATAGAGTGCATAAAATGTGGTTGGAATGATTGGACGCAATAACGACCTCCAACAAATTGCTCAACCTGACTTTTTGCTTCACATAAAGCAGGTCAACTCAAATGTTAGCCCATGCCCCTCCCAATCATAATCACCGCAGTCATCGCCGCAGTGGCGGTAATCATTTACCTGATTTGGCGCTACGAAAAGCAGCGCACCGCAGCCCTGACCGCCCTGGCCGAATCCCTGAAACTGACATTCGGCCATAAAGCCGATGAGCGCCTGTATTCCCTGACCAATCATTTCCACCTGTTCACCCAGGGACATTCCCGTAAAATCGCCAACGTGCTGCAGGGGTCGATTCAGGGGGTCGATCTGTACCTGATGGATTACCGCTACACCATCGGCGGTGGAAAAGAATCCCATACCTTCCGGCAGACGGTGCTGCTGTTCCGGACCAGCCGGTTGGATTTACCCGAATTTGCGCTGCGGCCGGAAAATCTGATCCACCGTATAGTCGGGGCCTTCGGCTATCAGGATATCGATTTCGATTCCCACCCGGAATTCTCGCGGCAGTACCTGCTGCGGGGTGTCGATGAGGAAGCTATCCGCGAATTGTTTGGGACCGACAAATTGGATTATTTCGAAAAACATCCCAAACTTTGCACCGAAGGCAAAGCGGACACGCTGCTATTTTACCGGCTTTCCAAACGTGTCACCCCGGATGAAATGCCGAATTTCCTGAAAGAGGGTCTGACCATCCTTGGCCTTTTCAAATCGCCGGGAACCGATTAATACCACATAACCGCTGCAGCCAGGCAGTCCCAATAGACTCAAAACAGCCAGTCCAACTTGGCAGGGACAACCTCCGATACCTGCCGATGAGCAGGCCTATCCGGGTGCTGTGCCCGGCCTGGCCGGCTGCGTGCGGCAATTTTCCGCGACCAGCTGTGCCAGACGTTCCACGATATCCAGGACAATTTCATCCGGGACGCCGTCCACCGCCGCCGACTGCCGCCGCAGGTCGGGTTGATCGTTGACATAATCGACGACTACAAACAGGTCATCGTCGGTGAAGGCGATCTCGGTCGAGAATATATCCAATCCGCTGACAGCGGCCAGGGTGGCGGTCACCTGAGACAATTGTTCAAGACCGAATCTATCGGTCACGTCAGGCGTAACGATTGAATACCGGTGGGTTTCGGTATGCCACCAGCAGGGATAGACTTTGCCCCGGCAATACAGCACGCGAAACCAGGCCGGCCGATTATCTAACATGCGCGGCGTGATACAGGCCTGCAACAGGTGGCGGCGGGACTGGTCTTTTTTCCGCAGGGCCATAACCTGGCTGAGTTCGGCCAGGTCCATGACCACGCCTTCGCCACCGCTCCCCCGGACCGGTTTGAAGATGAATCGTTCCCCTAACTTGTCCCGGTCAATTCCACTGATTTCCGGCTGTTCCGCATAGGGCGGCAGGATAAACGAATAGGGCGTATGCAGACCGGCACGGATCAGATCGTAATGCAGCGCTGCCTTGTCACAACTGCGCCGAGCCAGTTCATAGCGGTTGATATAGTAGCGACCAGACTGATTCGCCCAATTCACGAAGGGCATAAACCGGTCATCATCCTCGGAGGCACGGTCAAGGAACACACGGAAATCGATCCAGCCGGCCTTAAGTTGATTCAGCCGCTCGGCAAGATTATCCGGCGTGACCTGCAGGACCGACAAATCCTGCCGCGAACAGGCAGCATCGAGCAACCCGACAAAATCAGCGTCGAATTCCCAGTTCCATAAAATACACAGGTCGTAGTTATTCATCAATCCGTTGCAATATTACCGGCAGGAATTTATCGATCGATGGTCGCATCCTGATGGCGAATTCAAAATACTTATCCTTCTCACCTGTTCCGCTTATAAATCGGATACAAATCCTGCCACTATCCCCGCCACCAGTTCCGCTCCCCGCTCGTTCAGATGCAGAAAGTCGGTCAAAAACTGAAATCCGTTGGCAGCTGCGATATCGTTGTAATTCTTATGGCGGATGATATGATCGAAGATTCCTTTGTACATCACCAGACTAATCCCGTCATCGTAGGATAGTTTTGCTGGCTGGTTGTATTGCCGCAGAACGGCGGTCATCGTTTCGTGCAGCGGCAGGTAGGTCAGGCCGTGTCGCGCGGCGGTCTCCCGGATGATAGTGCTGTACTCCATCGTGCGTTGATAACCCACATGGGTAAAATCCTCGCCGATCGGCGGCAGCGACAGCAGGGCAATTTGGGCGGTGGTTCGGGCGCTCAACTGCCGGCAGATTTCCTCCAGGCTCTCCCGGTACCATTCGGCCGTCGGTACCTGCGGCAGTTTCATTGCCCGCAGGGCCTCGCGCTGGTTTTTCCGGTCCAGGGTGGTGTTGGCATCGTTGGTGCCGATCAGGATTGTGATATAATCCGGGCGGCAGGTGATTACTTCATCGATCCGCTGTAGCACATTCCAAGCCAGTTCACCATTGATGCCGGCATTGACCACCTGATAGTCTTCCCCCAAGCGCGTGCCGAGCAGGTCCACATAATTGGCGCTGACCCGGCCGTGAGTGATGCTGTCGCCGACGCAGACCACGACTTTTTGGTCGATTCGTGGCCGGGACAGAAACCGCGCCGGACAATTGATCGGCAGGCGTCGGGCGACGATATTGCCATAGATCAGGATGATTCCCGCAATGGCTGCCAGCCCGGCAACAATTATCAGCAGTACCCATTCCATTCCATCCCACCTCCCGGTTTATCCGGATTATAACGACCTTGACTCTTTTCCAGGACAGGGAATTCCGCCCCGCCCTCCAGCACAACCGGATCAGACGGTTGGTCTGACATGGGGAAATTCCTAATTTTACCGGTTAAAAGAAAGTACGATATGCAAAACACCAAGATCAGCGTGGCCGTGGCGGTGCTGTTGTTTGTGATCGGCGGACTGGGAATAGTCTTATCAGTAGCTGTTTTAAAACGCCTGGAAACCGAATAATAGCGGCACAATCAATTCGTTTGTCAATTCACTAATTCAAAACAGATCTGCAAATGACAAAATTCCCAACCTCTGCTTTATCAAGATTCGAACCCCAGGTCTACGCCCTGCTGCGGATCGTGACCGGCTTCCTGTTTCTCTGGCATGGAACCAATAAGGTGTTCGGTTTCCCGGTCGCCGGTAGCGCGGCCCCCTGGCCGATTACCTGGGTGGCGGGACCGATCGAACTGATCGGCGGTCTGTTGGTCATGCTCGGTTTTTTCACCCGGCCGGCGGCGTTCCTGTCGGCGGGACTGATGGCGGTGGCCTACTGGTGGAAACATGGATTGAACGATCTGCTGCCGATCATGAACCGCGGCGAACTGGCGGTGCTGTACTGTTTTCTGTTCCTGTTTATTTTTGTTCGCGGGGCGGGAATTTTCAGCCTCGACCAGCGCCGGTGCTGATCCTGCGATTGCCGGCAAAATGCTGTTTCGACATATCCGCCGATTCAGCTAAATTAAACGCCACAGTCAATCGCTAATTGCCTTTCAGCCACACGAGGACCGCCATGCTGCCGATTATCACCCTGATCCTGGTACTCCTTTTCACCGGTTGCACCGAGCAGCCGGCCGCCCCGAACCTGACGCCACAAAAATCGCTTTCCGTCCTGGGTATCCGGGACCTGAAAATCACCACTTCACCGCTCTGCGAGTATCCCGATATTCATGTGGCTGCCGACGGTGTCGTAACCATCGTTTACACCGCAATGATCGACGACCGGGAACGCATCCTGCTGCTGCAATACCAGCAGGAGCGCCTGATCGATTCGTTGCAGGTCAGCAGCGCCACCGGATTCGAATACCGTCCCCGGCTCTGCGGCGCTGAGAACGGCGGCGTCTGGGTGGTCTGGTCCGCCAAGCGTGATGGTAACTGGGATATTTATGCCCGGCGTTACAGTGACCGAACATTGTCAGCGGAATATCGTATCTCCGGCGCTCCCACCGTCGATATCCGTCCGGCGGTCTGTCGGTTCAATCGCGACCAGATACTAATCGTCTGGGAAAGTGAAAGTGATGGTCAGACCGACCTGCTGGCGGCCCGACTGGACGCCGACGGTGCCAGCCTGCCCGAAGCAGTGACCAATACGCCGGAAATGGAATTGCGTCCGGTGCTGCAGCAGACCCGGGACGGCGAAGTGTTCCTGGCCTGGGACCGCCAAGCCGGGGACGGCTACCAGGTGTTCGTCCGCCAATTGACCAGGAACGGTTGGGAGCCGGAGATTCAGGTCAGTCCCAGCGCTGGTTTCAACCTCACCCCGGCCCTGGCCAGCCGTCGGCCGGGTCAGGTTACCATCGCCTGGAAAACCAACCTGCAACCGGCAGGCAAAATCGGCCTGACGCCCTGGATCAATTACCGCCACCTGGATCGTGGGCGGTTGTCACCAGTGTTCACCCCGGCCGGTCCGGCGGACTGGGACAAGTCCGGTGAGGACCAGGGTTTCGAATTTCCTACCCTGACCTATGACAATGCCGACCGGCTGTGGATCTTCGGTCGACCTTCTCAGGGCTTCCTGGCCCAGGTCGTCGATGATGGACTGAAATCGGTGCTCTATAATTTTGATGTGCCCGGCTGGGGCGGCCGCGGCCAGTACGTCCGGGCGGTCAGCGATGCCGCCGGCCGCATTCATTCCGTGCGGCGCGATATTCGGGCCATCTATTATTCGGTCATTGATCCCAACGCAGCTATGCCGGAATTGATCGGTCGTGTGGAACAACTTCCTGTTGTCGAATATGCCAGCCCGGTTCTACCGCTGCCGGACAGCCGTCTGCGCCTGCCCGACAGTCTGAACCTGCTCTGGGGCGATATCCACCTCCATTCCTCGCTCTCCGACGGCATGGGAACGGCGGATGAGGTTTTAACCAAGTCGCGCCGGATTTACCGCCATGATTTCGCCGCCCTGACCGACCACGAATGGTTCGTCGGCAACCAGATCCTGCCATCGGAATGGGAATTCATCAAATTCGTCGGACGCATGTTGGACGAACTGGGGCAGTTTGCCGTGCTGCCGGCTTTTGAATGGACCACTGCCCGGCTGCCCAAGGGATTCGGTCATAAGAATGTTTATTTCAATGATTGGGAGCAGTCGATCTTCAGCTATCGCAGCGATGCCAGAACGACCAGCCAGCTATTCGACAGCCTGGCCGGGAAACCGGCCCTGACCGTGCCCCATCATATCGGCTGGACCGGCATCGACTGGGACAACCCCGATCCGGTCATCCAGCCGGTGATGGAACTGGTGTCGGGTCACGGTGCATTCGAATATCAGGGCAACCTGCCCCTGATGCACCGCGGTGGCATGCCCGGTAATTTCATCCAAGACGGACTGGCCCGGGGACTGAAATTCGGCTTCATCGGCTCGTCCGACAGCCACGGCCTGCGCTATCACCACGGGATGAGTCCCAAGGAAGATTCGCGCGCCGGCGGACTGGCAGCGGTTCTGACCGGCGGCCGTGACCGGGCAGCGGTTTTCGCCGCCCTGCAGGCCCGTTCCTGTTACGCCACCTCCGGCACCCGCATCGAAATTAAACTGCTGATCGACGGCCGCTGGCCGGGCAGCGATTTCGCCACCACCACCCCGCCGGAAATTCAGTTCGAAGTAGTCGGGTCAGCCCCGCTGAAAATGGTTGAGCTGGTGCGCAATAATCAGGTGCTGCGGGTCGTGGGCAAGGATTTGCATGAAGGCCGCGGCGCCCGCAGCACATTCGTCGACCAGGATATCCCGGCCGGAACCAACTGGTACTACCTGCGGGTCATTCAGGAAAACAATGAAATGGCCTGGAGCAGTCCGATCTGGGTCGATTATTCACCTGCTGGCGATCGGTAAACAGCATGACCGCCACTACCGTCCTCAAATCATTGCAGGAGCTGGCAAATCCGGAAATGGCGGCCCATTCCCAGCGCTTTTTCAAGACGGCCCCCGGCGAATACGGCGCCGGTGACGTGTTCCTCGGCATCCGCGTGCCGGTCCTGCGACAGCAGACCAGCCGGTTCGGCCTACTGCCGTTGACCGAGGTCAGCGAACTGCTGCATTCGGAATATCACGAAGCGCGGCTGCTGGCCCTGTTCCTGCTGGTGAAACAGTTCAACCGCAGAAAACCGGACCGGCGGGAAGAAATCTGCCGGCTGTATCTGGATAATCTGTCGCACGTCAACAACTGGGACCTGGTGGACAGCAGCGCCCATTACATCGTCGGCGCCTGGCTGCTGGAGCGGGACAAAACAATCCTTTATGAACTAGCCCGTGGCGGCGGTCTCTGGGAACGCCGGGTCGGTATCATGTCCACCTACTGGTTCATCAAAAACGGGCAATTCGACGATGCCCTGGCCATCGCGGAAATCCTGCTGCAGGATCTGGAAGACCTGATCCACAAGGCGGTGGGCTGGATGCTGCGGGAGGTCGGCAACCGCGCTTCCCAGGTCGAGCGGGAATTTCTGCACAGCCGCTACCGGCAGATGCCCCGCACCATGCTGCGTTACGCCATCGAAAAATTTCCCGAACCGGAACGACAGGCCTACCTGCATGGCACAGTTTAGCGTGGGCACGTAACTTTTACAGCGATGGTTCATCAAATTAGTCGGGGGAATTAAATAATCAAATCCGACAAGGAGTATTTTATGCAGTACACCAACCTGGGCCGCACCGGTCTGAAAGTAAGCCGCCTGTGTCTGGGCACAATGAATTTCGGTCCCCACACCAGCGAAGCCGACAGTTACGCCATCATGGACAAGGCCCTGGAACTGGGGATCAATTTCTTCGACACCGCCGATGTTTACGGCTGGCAGATCGGCGCAGGCATCACCGAACAGATTATCGGCCGCTGGCTGGCCCAGGGCGGCCGTCGCGATAAAATCGTGCTGGCTACCAAGGTTTACGGCAAGATGGGCGAGGCTGAAAACGAACGCGGCCTCTCCGCCTATCATATCAAGAAGGCCGCCGAGGACAGCCTGCGACGGCTCCAGACCGATCACATCGACCTGTATCAGATGCACCATGTGGATCGCGCCACGCCCTGGGAGGAGATCTGGCAGGCCATGGAACAACTGGTCCGGGAAGGCAAAGTGCTGTACGTGGGTTCCAGCAATTTTGCCGGCATCGACATCGTGGAAGCCCAGTACGAGGCCCGGCAGCGGCATTTCATGGGTCTGGTTTCCGAGCAGAGCCTGTATAACCTGAATGCCCGGATGATCGAGCTGGAAGTCATTCCCGCCCTGGAAAAATTCGGCCTGGGATTGATCCCCTGGAGTCCCCTGGGCAGCGGACTGCTGGGCGGTATCCTCAAAAAGGGTGGCAACGTCCGACGGGATGGTGAAGCGGTCCGAAAGAATGTTGAGAATCATCGTTCACAACTGGAGCAATATGAGCATTTATGCGCCGAACTGAACGTCGATCTGGCCGCTGTGGCGCTGGCCTGGCTGCTGACCAACCCGGTGGTGACGGCACCGATCATCGGACCCCGTACCATGGAGCAATTCACCGGCGTCCTCCCTGCCGTCGATCTGAACCTTGATTCGGACACGCTGGCAAAACTGGATCAAATCTGGCCCGGTCCCGGCGGGCAGGCCCCGGAAGCCTATGCCTGGTAAATAATTGACCAAGAAAATAAAAAGCCTGACCTCACCGTCAGGTTTTTTATTTTGCTCCGGGATGACGGTATCGGACAACTTGTAACTTGTTTTTTAGCTTTAGATATATTCAATATTGTTGTGACAAATATGGCTCATAACGTACTCAAATCCGGTTATTCAAGTCTGGTGGACCGTCTCAATCTTTTCCCACAAGGTGCCCCACCTTCTGAACTATTGTATAAAATCCTGAAAATGCTCTTTTCAGAACTGGAAGCCAGCCTTGTCTCCAGCCTGCCGATCAAACCGTTTTCAGCGCAAAAAGCCAGTATACTCTGGAAAATGGATCTACCCGCTACCCGTAAGATACTCACCGAACTGGCCTCACGTGCTATTCTGGTTGACATCGAACAGGATGGTCAATCGGTTTACACTTTGCCACCGCCGATGGCCGGCTTCTTTGAATTTTCCCTGATGCGCCTGCGCACCGATATCGATCAGAAAGCGTTAAGTGAACTGTTTTATCAGTATATAAACGTGGAAGAAGATTTTATCCGTGAACTTTTTACCCGGGGTGAGACCCAGTTAGGCCGAACTTTCGTCAACGAGCCATCGTTGTCGGAAGAAAATGCCCTGCATGTGCTGGACTACGAACGGGCCAGTGAAGTAATCCGGACCGCTGCGGCCATTGGAGTGGGCATCTGTTATTGCCGCCATAAAATGGCTCACATGAACCGTGCCTGCACTGCTCCTCTGGATATCTGCCTGACGTTCAATAATTCGGCAAAATCACTGTTGAAATACGGCATTGCTCGTCCTGTGGATAAAGCCGAAGGCCTGGACCTGCTGCAGCAGGCTTATGACAATAACCTGGTCCAATTCGGTGAAAATGTACGCCGGAGCGTCAATTTCATCTGCAACTGTTGCGGCTGCTGCTGCGAAGCGATGATTGCCGCTCGCCGTTTTGCGACTCTGAACCCGGTGCATACAACCAATTTTCTTCCCGAAATCAATACCAGTGAATGCGACGGCTGCGGCAAATGCGTAAATATCTGTCCGGTCGAGGCAATGACACTGGTTTCGGCCAACGACCCCCATAGACCACGGAAAAAACAGGCTAAATTGGATACTGAAATCTGCCTGGGATGTGGATTGTGCGTGCGGACTTGCAGGGATCGCTGTATCACCCTGAGAGAAAGGGGACAGCGGGTGATCACGCCTTTAAATGGAGCTCACCGTACCGTCTGTATGGCTATCGAGCGTGGAAAGTTGCAAAATCTGATATTCGATCAGCAGGTTTTATGGAATCATCGCTCCCTGGCTGCCGTTTTGGGGGTCATTCTTAAACTCCCACCGATAAAACAGGCTTTAGCCAGCAAACAGGTTAAATCACACTACCTGGAAACACTTATCACCCGTAAATTTGACTAATGAAACAGGTACATAATATGGTTAAAAATATTCGCATCATTGTCACCGGCGGCACCTTCGACAAGGAATACAACGAACTGAACGGGGAGCTGTTCTTCAAGGAATCCCATATTTCCAATATGCTGCAATTGGGGCGTTCCCGACTCAAGGTCAACATCCGGACGCTGATGATGGTGGACAGCAATGACATGACCGACGACGACCGGGAACTGATCGCCAGGAATTGCCTCAAGGCCGAGGAACAGCGGATCGTCATCACCCACGGCACCGATACCATGGTCGAAACGGCCCGGGTGATCGCCGGGCTGGTCAAGGACAAGACCATCGTGCTGACCGGGGCGATGATTCCCTACACCTTCGGCAGTTCCGACGGATTATTCAACCTAGGCTCGGCGATTGCCTTCGTACAGACCCTGCCGGCCGGGGTGTATATCGCCATGAGCGGTCGTTACTTCCACTGGGACAACGTCCGCAAGAATAAACAGATCGGTGAGTTCGAAACGCTGCAATAAAGATAATCGCAGGGGATATATTGACGAACCAACAATTTTATATACTGGCTGTCGGCGTTTTTTTGCTCGCCGGTTCCGCTGTCGCCGGCGACATTCAGTCCACCGCCGGCCTAGTGCTCAATCTCAGCGGACAAGTAATCGCCCTGGACCGCGGTTTATCGATGCGCAGTGGCAGCTACAATATTCTCACCCTGCATAAAACAGTCGCGGAAATCGAAGACCGCTACCTGGGATATGCCTGGTTTCCCGGCAACCGGTTCAGCGGCAGGGCCGGTAATTTCATCGGCCGCGTAACCAAATACATCCTGTTGGACTGCCCGATAGACTATTTTTCCAACGTGCTGGCCCATGAATATTTTGGTCACGGTGCCCGCTACCGTGAACTGGGTATCAGTGATATCGATTACGGCTACGATCGGCCACCACCCTACGGTCCTGGCGGCGGTCAAGCATCGGCAAATATCGGATTAGGTGTAGTCAGCACACCGGAAAAGGTGGCCATCTGGAGCGGTGGTTTTGAAGTCCAGAATATCTTAAACCGTCAGACCCGCCTGTACTGGTTCGAACGCCGCCAGATCCATTACCGTGAGGCGTTCCGCTATTTCTGGTGTTATCAGCTGCAGACCAATTATATTCAGTCCACCGCTGAAATCACCACCGCCGACCAGGGTTTGAATGATCCCCAGGCCTACATTTATCTCTTGAACGTTCTGAATGGCGCTGACGGGATCAACGACCAGACACTGTCAGTCAGCGATTTGATCGGCCGTCAGAAAATCGACCTGATCGACCCTTTCCTATTCATCGCCGTATTTATCCAGCTAAAAACGTACTTATGGGATGGCAATCCGACCGCCAGCCTTCCGACCCTGAAGTTGGGACCGCTGGATTACCTGCCGGCCCTGCACCTGGGTTATACGCCTTTCGGACCGGAATACCATCTGGAAAATTACCTGCAGTTGGGTGCCCGCAGCGCGCTGATCGATCTGCGGCTGGGCGATAATGCTTTCCACCAATCCTGGGGCGGAATCGAACTGTTCGTCAAGAATGTCTGCCAAGCGGAAAACCTGACCATCGGTTTAGACATCAATCTCTGGCGGCAGCCGGAACTGGATTTGGGAACCGACACTGCACCGTCACTGACCGGCGGCAATGGTGGCGCGGTGTTCCTGCAGGGTTATTTCGACCTCGCCGAATATGACTATCCTGTGGATATTCTGTTTGAATTCGGCTACAAATCCGCCGGCTACCTTGACGGTTTTGCCCTGAACGCCGGCCCGATCCTGCTGGCGGGCATCAAATTCTGATCATTAGATTTGCCCGCTACAGGCTGCCCTGACTGTGTAGTGGATTTGGAATTGTATATCTGACCAGTCCTGTTTATAATTCGACAAAATAAAATCCGTTGGAACACTGCTATGGAGAAATCCAAACTCACCTTAAAAAAATCCATGAAGATCGGTTGCGGCACGATCCTGCTGCTGGTGTTCATATTCGTCGCCTGGGTCTGGTTGGGTCTGTTTACCGGTCCCGGCGCCAACAAAATCAACGATTATCATCCCTTCAAATCCCCCCGCGCCCGGGAACGCTACCTGGCCCACTACGATCGGCGCTCTCAGGAATGGCCGGTAACATTTGAGGATCGCTTTGTCCCCACTTCGGACGGTACGACCTTCGTGCGCATCAGCGGTCCCCAAGCTGCGCCGCCGCTGGTCCTGCTGCCCTCGGCCTCGGCCAACACCCTGATCTGGTTGCCGAATGTCGCCGCGTTGTCACAGGACTTCCGGGTTTACGCCGTCGATAATATCTATGATTTCGGCCGCAGCATCTACCTGCGGGAATTCAAAACTCCCGAAGATTTCACCACCTGGCTGGATGAATTGTTCAGCGGTCTGGGACTGGACAATGAGATCAATCTGGCCGGCCTTTCCTACGGTGGCTGGCTGACCGGTCAATATGCCCTGCGTTATCCCGAGCGATTGAATAAAATTGTACTGATGGCGCCGGTGGCGACGGTCCAGCAATTACCACTGGAATGGGCCAAAGTCGCCATCAAGGCCCTCCTGCCCCACCGCTATTTCATGCGCCAGATGGTGGAATGGATGTTCCCCGCATTGATTCAAACACCGGAGGGTCGGGCTACCGCCGAAACGATGCTGGAAGACGCCTACCTGGGCTTGCGCTGTTTCAAGCTGAAAATGACCGTCACACCCACGGTTTTGACGGACGCGGAACTGGGTCAGCTGCAAAACGTGCCGGCCCTGTACATGGTGGGCGACCGGGAAGTGATCTATGATCCGAACGCCGCCCTGGAACGGCTCCGGCGGGTGGCCCCGAAGATCCGGACGCTGCTGGTGCCAGGTGCCGGTCATGATCTGACGATTGTACGGGCGGACCTGGTCGATTCGAAAATAGTGGAATTTTTACAGCGGTGATTGCATCCCGGCAGAGCCTCAAAGCGGGTGGCGCCTTGGTCCTGGCGGCTATGTTAGTATTCGGCTGCGGCGACCGCCGGCGAATGCCCGAACTGTATTTCGAAGTCCACGGCAGCGGTACCCCGACCATCGTGATCGACACCGGGTTCGGCGAGACCTTTCAAACCTGGGAAGAAATCATCCCCCAACTGGCGCAACTATCCACGGTCTTTGTCTATGAGCGGGCCGGTTACGGTCGTAGCGAACCGGGCCATTTTCCGCGCCACGCCCGCCGCGTCGCCCATGATTTGCATTATTGTCTTACGACCAATAAAGTCCCTGGTCCCTACCTGCTGGTGGGGCATTCCCTGGGGGCGATGAACCTGCAGGTGTTTGCCGCCGACTATCCCGATCAGGTCGCCGGCCTGCTGTTGCTGGACCCGCCACCGCTGGCCTGGTTGCGGGGCCAGGGCTTCCCCGAATTGCGCGAACTGGCCAATCGCCAATCCTGGGAGATGAACCAGGCCGCGCTGGAGTTGCTGGATTCCGGTGATCCCCGGCAACAAGGGGAGGGTCTGTTCTACAAGACACTGGCGTCGGAGCATAATGAGATGCTTAATATCAGTGCCAATATCGTCAGTAATATTGGTTCTTATGGCAATCTGCCTCTAGTGCTGCTGGCAGCCGGCCAGCCTAATCCGGCTTTTGGTGAATATGCCGAATCCTTCCAGCAATTCTGGATCGAGCAGAGCCGCTTGGTAGCGGAAAAATCAACCTGTGGCGGTTTCCGGCTGCTGACGGAATCAGGCCACCACCTGCAGCAGGAAGCACCAGCTGCAATCGTCACCGCCCTTGAACAACTACTGGCTGAAATCAGAACACGGAAAAATGAAAATACAACATCGCTGGATTAAACATTATGCACAATTACTGCTGTTAACCATGTCGCCTGGTCTGCTATCCGCCGCAGTGGATATAATTCCCCTGCCCCGGCAGGTGGAAACCGCCAGCGCTGTTTTCCGTTTGACGGCGGAAACCAGGATTGCGGTCGATAGCGCAACCGCCGCCACCGGCGATTATCTCCGTGGCTTGGTGCAGCAGCACACCGGCTGGCAATTACCGGTCGTTGTTTCCGTTGACGAAGCGGCAGTGCCGCTGATCCGGCTGGCCCTCGATCCGGCCGGCGTGGACGGTGGCGAGGGTTACCGTTTGACCATCGACAGCGCCCGGATACGGTTGACCGCCGCCCAACCGGCGGGACTGTT
>JBDRBK010000065.1:0-28196 GCA_043822705.1 Fidelibacterota bacterium | reverse complement strand
CCGCAACCGAAGGCTTTAGCGGGGCCGATACCATTCTCAATCAGTGATATCATCGTTGCACTTTCAATTACTTCGAGCATGCCACTGAACGTAACTGGTATAATTTTACCGGCTCGGCTTCCTTTCCTGAAATAAAGCGGTGGATTAATCCTGGAATCAATTGATTTAATTTGTGCAACCTCGGCCAATTTCCGTTTAAACCAATCCTTTTGTTCTTCTTCCTTGATAATTGGTACGCGGCACTTCCCTCGGTTTCTTTTATTTGGTTTATCGGATGAATCAGTGATGCATTTGGCCGGATTAGCCTGAAGTAAGAATCGGACCTGCTGGCCCCTATGAAAGAATGGATTGAATTGCTTGGTTGCCAGTATGGAAGCATAAGCTGATCTGCCCTGCGGACTTTTCACGGACTGTACTAGCACGCTGGCTCCGGTAGCTAAATTCATGCGCTCAATATGAAAAAGAAAGGGCGCCAGACTTCCGGGTGATTCACTGGGAAACAACGACCATATTGAACGATGCCACTCATAGGCATTATTAAGATTACCGGGCGACAGGAATATTCTACTTAGATGCATAACCTGCCTCCTTTCCAGGTGAATGAATGAATATTGTCCTTGATGCAAACTGTCGCTTGCGGGCATAAACTGGTTCATCACGTAAACGCCAGATGGCATCATTTTCATTTATTCGTTCATCACTGTAAATAACACCGCCCTTAGGTTCAATTTGTCGGTAAGCATCAGCCAGGTTATCAGATGTAATAAATCCGATAAACAGTGGCTGACCTAACGGACATGATCGCCGGCCCAGAAAGGGCGTATAAACCGGCTCGCGAACCTTTTCTGCAATCGTATCGATACTAATACCTGTGGACAATGTATTCCACACCAGAAGTGTATAAAACGCATCACAAAGGTATTCCCGCCGGGATACTACTGGATTATCATTAGGGGTGCCATCTACTTTTCGCGCTTTCTCAACAGTATGAAAATCGGTGATTCTGGTTGGCTTCGAATCCACCCGTACTGCCAAGGCAATGCTGGCTGACAGGTTTTCCAATCTGGTAATATTATGCCGATCGATACCTATACAGGCTGCCAGCAAACCCAGTACTCCACTACGCGTTGGGACAACCTCACTGTGCCTAAAATCCTCATAGGTATGGCCGCCCCAGGCTTGCATTAATCCTTGAAGTTTAATTGCCAAGTAGCGTTTCATGTTACTCGCCCCGTTCACCGTCCGATTCGAGCCAGGTTTCCAAATCAAGCAATGAAGTAAAACACGATAGGTCATTACTAGTATTCTGACAGCCCAGTTCGAAACTGGCCGCTTTTTCATCCAAGCCATAACCCTTGTGAACTGTTGCCCAATACTCTTTTAAACCGATAATAGACGGCTTAAGGAAACCATCCACTGCTTTGACTGGTTTTTCATAAGCATTCGCCAGTGAAACCGGCAAGTCGCTGAATGATACCAAAACAAAATCGGCGGGATTATAAGCGGCATGGCTTTGTTGTTTAGCGGACGGTATAACCATAGCCAGCATATGAAGCACATGTTTTGCGATTTCAAGGGCGGTTTTACGGCTGACCGTTGTTTCATCGGCCATAATATCCGGCAATAAACCCAGGTTCACCTGCAATTGCTTTAGATTTAGACTGGCATAGCGATAAAACACACCAGCACTGAATTCCTGGGTATCCAGGTGGCCGGCACCCTGCTCACCCTTTCCTTGTTCTGTTTCACCACCGATCCTTTGATTCTTCTCATCTTCCACCAGATCATCAACTGCTGTAAACCAATCAATATCCGCATCGACGGCATGGGTGGTGATACTATGGGCAATAGACATTGCCCCATCGATATTACTCATTAATCCCGAAGTTGCCATTCTACCTGACAAAGCAATATCAACCGCACTGGCCAGTGCTGCTCTTAGTGGGCGGGTATCCTTTTCAATTTGTTTGCCCATTTTCTTTGGATCAGCATCATTACCGGCGGCAGCAACCAGTTCGCAAAAATAAGCAACCTCATCCACAACCCAGGGTGCAACAGCAATTGACTTGGTTGATAATTCAGGCAAGCCTTCTTTACCTGAAATCAATTCAAGGGCCTTTATTATTTGTCCCTCGTCATACTTATCTCTTAGAGCGTTAACACATGCTGATTGTAATTTACCAAGTTCCCGCGTTCTGATTGACGGCTTACCTATATTGGCGATGTAGTAATCACTCTTTCTAAGTGCCCGTTTAAGCGACTGCGAGGAAATACGCACCCGGCGTACACCACCGAAAACGGCCGATTTCTGCATATTCATATCGTCACGATTGAGACAAGATGGACTGTGTGAAATGAGAATATGATAGTTGATGTAATTCTTGCCCATGGTTATTGCTCCTTATCCTTTGGTTGTTGATGCATAAAATAATCTTCCAGTAACCGCTGTTTCTGTTCAGGCCCCCAATAGTACAGCATTTCCCCGAATTTCTGCCAATCCACCTGTGGTTCTGCCTGTTGTACCAACCGACGTAGCTGGATCAGATCATTCGGCGGTTGCGAACGCAACACCTGGAACATGCGTTGCTCGTTTATTTTGGCCTTGGCCAGTTGCTGGCCCATCCTGATTCCGCCTTCCTTATGCCTTACCAACGGTAAAAAAAAGGCGATTCGCTGGTGCCGCAGGTCGGTTTTGATACCAACGAACAGCCGGTAAAAGGCTGGAACCAACGCCACATCCTGCGGTGTGGCACAACGCCGCAATTCGGCGCGCGGGCCGGTTCCCAGCTTATCAAGCCGGTCAACCAGCGCCTTGAAATCCATACTCATACCTGTTCTCCTTTTATTCGATTAAATTCTTGCTCCATATTTCTACGGGCCGTTGCCAAAGCCCGGATCATCTTGGGCTCATGTTTATAGGGTCTTACTAAATCCTCAAATATGCTCCTGCTGATCCGGGTTAATTCCTCAACCATCCGCGTTCGCACCTGTTGGGCTTCCCGCCAATCCACGTGCCGTAGTCTGGTGTGAATAATCGATTCGGTCTGGTTATAATACGCCACCTCCGCCTCCAGAGGCAAGCCGCTTGCCCCGCAGGTTTTAGCAAACCCATAAAGTTTGTTACGCAGGGCCACCTTTATCTCAATTGCCGTATCTACCATGGCTTTTAATTCATCCAGGTAATTATCCCAACCATTAGCCAATGTTATCAACTCATGGCGGCGCTGAATAACCGAAGCTTTTTTTGCACGATAACCACCCAACATCATTACCAACAGCCTAGAAACGTTTAATCGGCGATATTGATTGATAACAGCCGCCGGTTCCTGACCTTCCTTATCGGATTCTTGCTGTATCGTAAATCTTGTAAGTTGTGTCCAGGCAGGGGCTATTGTTGCGAATGAAACATACTTTACTTCCTTCTCCCCCTTATTCACTTGCCAATAACGTGGCGAATGGGGATGAATCCATTGTCCGATTATTTCATAAACAAATTTCTCTTTATTAAATCCCGAAACCAATACCGCTTCTTCAGATCCATAACATTGACAGACACCACCGGAAGTGAAATTCAATTCTATATGCACCGGTTGCCAGAATAGACCACGCAATAAACCGATGCTACTGGCAGTAATACTTGATTTGGGTAAGACTGGATCAACCCATACCGGTTTATCATTTAGATTTGTTTTGTTATACTGGGGCATTATTTCTCGTATTGAATCCTCATGTAAAACATTATTCCAAATAGTGTGTCGAAGTATATTTCCAATAATAAAAGTCGTGATTGAGGTATTTCCACGAAGACCACCCTTAAAACCACCCCCCAAACTCGGACAATCTATTGCCTGATTAAACAGTGCAATGGCCGCCGCCGATTCGCTTACCGCTGTTAGTTCACCTGGATCGTTAAAGAAACAATGATTATTTCCCTCCGGTAAACCAACAAATAGCTTCTGAATTGGGGTCGATTTTTCCGCCTTGACACCTCGTACCTGCATAAATGGTGTTTCTGGATGGTTCAAATCAAACCATTCGATATATTGCGCGATACCGTCAAGATACTCGGCTGCAGTCAACGGTCGGGAAATACGTTGCATTAATTCACGAGCATCTTGCGGCGTAAATATCACCTGTGTCAGGCAAATCATTAATTGCAGGCAAGCCATTTCCATATCGTCGCGCGGTAATGATAGCTGCCAATCGCTGTTGGTGCAAAGCACGTCCTGCAAATGTATCAGTTGTCGTTTCCCATCCTGATGAACGGGTATCCATTGATCGGTAAGTAAATTCATTGGTCTTTTCTCTCCAGTCCGTTTGAGATAGTATAGCTGAATGTTGTTTTTGGATATTCCGCCTGCCATATACCATCGCCGACAGGTACCATAGTTAACCATATAATTCCGTCTTGTTCTACCGGTAGCAAATGCTTCCAGGTTGCCGGTATGGGTATGCTGTTTAGACTGATTTCCTCGGCCAGTTGGTATTCTTCGATTCCTGCCAAAAATTTACCATCCAGGAACGCCCGGCTCCTGCCATCTCCGGTCACTGGTACAACATTCAGGTTCATTTCTCCGTCGCGGGTCAGCAGGGCTGCTTTGGAATCACTATCTTCAAAATTGGGATTACTATTCATTAACTGCCAGGCTGTTGCCCTAATTGCTTCCTGTTCCATTTCAAACCGTTCGTATTCTTCCCGAATATTAGTCGGCTCATTTTGCCAAGGCGATTGGTTATAGACATTCTCTATCATCGGGCGGTATACATCAGGAAATCTTAATTCCTTATTTTGCCGCAAGAGTTGCTCGGTGCGCCACAAGATTCGGGAGTTAGGTGCGTTTTTACTACCGTAAATCAGTTTATGCAATTCATAATTATTATCGGGCGGGATAACAACCGCACAGCGCGGTCGTTCAAACCCGGCCGGACGCTTTCGTTCGTGCCGGTGCAACCGTCCCAACCGCTGGAACAACAAATCAATGGGACACAGTTGGGTCAACATCCAATCGAAATCCAAATCAAGACTTTGTTCCACTACCGGCGTTGCCACCAGGATACCACCCTGCTTGCGCAGATCACCCTTGCCATATTCTCTAATTACCTTATTCTCTTTACTCTGACGATCTTTGAACCTGAATCGGGAATGGAAAATATCTAATGTTTCCGAACCTAATTCAATCAGGCGTCCTACCGTTGCCTGGGCATCGGCAACCAGGTTGCATATTATAACAACATTCGCACCGGTACTGGCTGCCTGAATTACTTGCAACAGTGTTTCGACCTGAAATCGCATCGCCAGTTGTTCATCAATTTCAATCACTATGTTACGCCCGGTTGAATCTAATATAATTCGTTCGTTCTTAGATAAAGTAAAGAACTTCTGTTTCCCTCCTGCAACCGAAGTAATTAACGGGTACGACGCATCCGTTCCGCTTTCATCGTCTACTCCCCAGGCATTGATTAAGTTATTTCTCTGCGCGGATGGAAGTGTTGCGGACAATAATATTGCAGCACTGTTAAATTGCCGCTGTTTTGTTATAATACACTCCAACAGGCCGTACATATAACTGTCATAAGCATGAACTTCATCGACAATCAACACGCTTTTCCCCAGTCCGAACGAACGTACAAATTTATGTCTGACCGGCAGCACAGATATTAAGACCTGGTCGATCGTGCAGACACCGATCTGCCCCAGAAAAATCCGTTTGCGACTCTGAGCCAGCCACTGCGAGCACTGAATTGTCGCCTCCAGTTCATGTTCCCGATCTTGTGGTGATTTAACCTTCGCTGCTTTCTTCAAATCCATGAATCGTTCGTTGAACCGGGCTTTTCCGTGGGCAAGTAATAAGTTGCTAGTTGAATAAATATTATCGGCTACTTCCATCAGCCGATCAAACATGGCATTGGCAGTCGCTTGTGTAGGTAAAGCAAAAACGATGTTGTCAACCACCCCGGCCTGTAGTAACCGGCTGGCATAGGCTAAGGCTGCCTCGGTTTTTCCTGAACCTGTTGGGGCTTCGATGATGGTCAAACTCGCGGTAACCGGTAATTCATCAACCAAGGTCTGTACCAAATGCGGTGTGAACTTCGGATATAATCCTTGCATGCCGCTTTTTCCAGTAGTCTCTCGCAATAATCCACTTTCCCGAAACACTTTTTCAGCGATAGGAATTCTTTTCAGGAAATATTCGTTTAATGCCATATGTTGAGTCTGATACCTGAAACGTTCTTCATTGTCGACATTAAATTGAGTCGACCCCAACCAGTCGCATACGGAACAGAAACCGGCCAGAAAATCCGAATCGCAGACCGGCGGTATATCATACAATGATAGATTGGCTGGTTTGAGAAAAAGAGCCTCCATTTCACCAATAAATTCCAAACGCGCTTTAGCATCATGCTCAATAACACTTTTGTCAGCCGGGGAGATATTGCCATCCAAATAAGTGGGAATAATTCCATGATGACCGGCAATTGCAAAAACCCACACTTGCCAGGCTTCCCAACGATCATCATAGTTGAATTCACTATTCCAATTGTACAGTGTGTTTAAATCGTGGAATATCCAATAGCCGGTATAGTCACCGTGCCAATATTTGAATGATTGACTTGCGTCGGCATTCCGAAATTCATTCCATAATTGGTAGGCAATATCTTTTAATTTGAGTTGAAACCGTACATCAAACTTGCCTAAATCGTGAAGTACAATAAAAAACATCGTCCAGGCAAATACTTCTTTTTCGCACTTACTTGATATTGCAGTAAAGCGATTGCGAATAATTTGGCTCTGCTGCCACCACACTTGCCCCACCGCCGCCACATCCAGGCAGTGGTAAGGCAACAGATGATAACCGTTGCTGTCTTTTTCGGCCTTGCCCCAATAACGATAATAGGCGGGCCTGTCCTTCATTTTCCCTCCAGCGCCAGCCACAGGCGGGCCACCAGCCGGGCGTCACCCAGGGCGCGGTGTCGGTGACAATCAGCGGGTATCTCGCCCAGGACATGCCGGGCCACCGTTTCCAGCTTATGATTATTCAGACGCGGGTAGCGCCGCCTTGTCAGACGTAGCGTACAAATACTTTTATTAAGTAGTCCTATCCCTAATCGACTCAGCTCAGCGCTGATAAATCTAATATCAAAAGGTGCGTTATGGGCGATCAGCGGTGCCTTGCCGATAAACTCCAGGAATTCCCGCCAGGCGGCCTCCGGCCCCGGTTGGCCGACCAGCATTGTCGCATCAATGCCATGGGTGCGTTGTGCTTGGGGGTGGATGCAGCAGGGTACATCGATCAAGGTAGTGGCTTCCGCGCTTATTTCCCCCCGCTGTATTTTTACCGCCCCATATTCGATCACCCGGTCACCGGCCGGATTCAAACCACTGGTTTCAACATCAATGGCATAGACAGTACCAGGTGCAATTTTATCCGGCATCTTATTTTAAACCGGTGATACTTCCCGTAAAACGGCCTCCATTATTAAGCCCTCTATCCTGCCAATAGAACGATAAAAACCGCACTTAATATTATTCAACAAAACTAACTCCCCTAATTGATAAGAGTAATTTATGCAATCACTCCAATTGGCACAATAATATTAAATACGATTATGCACGCTCAACATTTTATAAACGTCATCAGTACCCGGTTCTACAACCTAATAACAATAAAAATAGTAAAATCATTTTAAGGGTCATATTTTAAATTTCCCTTGCCCCAATTCCCCGCGGCCTGCTAAATTTCGGCGGATATCGTTTAGTAACCATGTATTGTCATTTCTTCAGATCGACTGTAAATAACCTGAATTCCGGCACCCCGGCGGCCGGCCCAACCAGCACGGATATTTCCCGATCCACCCATATACCGACGGTAAATACCAAATTGCAGACGGTAACAGACCCCCTCATGCACGGCAATATACCCCCTCATGGACGGCAATATACCCCTCTATGGACGGCAATATACCCCCCTATGGACGGCCATAGACCCCCTCATGCACGGCAATATACCCCTCTATGCACGGAAATATACCCCCTCATGGACGGCAACAACACCCCCTATGGACGGCAATATACGCCTTTTGGGCTGGCAATAGACCCCCTTATGGACGGCTACAAAGGCACCTGAAGACGGCAATTATGGCTTCTAACGATATGGAACATACTGTAACCCTATTAATCGGAGTATAAGATGAAGAAAAAAGAGTACCTGCCACAGAGTGACACGAAACTGTCCCAGTGGAGCACCGATTTCGCCACCCAGTTCGCCGCCCAGGCGGCCGGGCTCGGTTTCAGCGCCGAAGATGTGACCGTCATGAGCACCGCCTGCGGCGCCGTCAGCGGCGCCATCGATAACGCCAACGCCGCCCGCATCGCCTACGAGCAGAAGGTCAGCGAAAAGAAGGCGACGGTCGACAGCAACACTGCCGCGATCCGCGAGATGGTGCGGCGGATCAAGGCCGCCCCGGCCTACACCGAAGCGATCGGCAAGCTGCTGGGCGTGATCGGCGAAGGCAGCAGCTTCGATCCCGCCACCGCCGTCCCCGAGATCACCCTGGGCAAGAGCGCCACCGGCTACGATTTCAAATTCAGCCTGCACAACTACTTTTCGGCGGTGGTGGTCTACCGGCGCAACCCCGGCGAGACCGACTTCGCCCAGGTCGCCATCGACATGAAATCGCCCTATTCGATCGCCACCCCGGCCTCCGGCACGGAATTCTACTTCCAGTACTTCAGGGACGACCAGTTGATCGGGCAGCCGTCCGACATCATCGTGATTAAATTGTAACCAGGCTGTTCACCGCAAAGTTCGCCGAGAACGCTGAGAACGCAGGAATGACATATTAATAAAGTAACACCCCAACCGCAATGAACCTTTTAGCCCGGTACCGGATTGTGCCGGGCTTTTCACAAGTAAGATAAACTAAGCTTTACTGTGCCTGCCGGTTGAATATTGCGATGGCGTTCTCATAATGCAGGTGGGCATCCAGACTGATGTAAATGCCGGCTCCCGCCAGCACGCAACCACACAGGATCATCGGAACGTTAAGCCCTGCTCCGGACGTGGCATAACCGATTGGATAACCGATCAGAAAGCCACCGGGATAGGCTAACAGGTTACCCTTATTCATTATTTTCCTGGCCTGTTCCAGTTCCTCCCCGGCCGCCGGTACGGTGGCCAGCAGGTCATTCAGCTTTTTCAGGCTAAGGATTTTACCGTCCTGAAAATATTTATTGCCCAGCGCACCTTTTTTACAGGTTATTGTTGCCGCACCATCCTGCGCCAAAACCATTCCCGGCAGAACCAGCATTACCGCCAGCAGTATAAAAACAATCGATTGTATCCCGCACTTGTTCATCTTCGATTCTCCCCTCATTTATTGTTTAATCAAAACAGCAACGTCCAAATACCGGTTCATATTATCAACCAATAATTATTCGGCCCAAATTAATAATTGCCGGGTGGGCAGGCTCTTGCTTCCCCGCCTGCGTGCCTCCGGCGGGCAGGGACAGGCTCATGCTTCCCCGCCTGCGTGCCTCCGGCGGGCAGGGACAGGCTCATGCTTCGACAGGCTCAGCATGACATGATTTGTTCATGCTATCATGGTCAGCCGCCCGGTTGACGACCCACTGATCACTTCGCCGCATTGCCGGCGCATTCGAAATGACAATCTGGGGTGGTCAATAGTCGACCCCTCCCGGGAGGTGCGTCCCGTCCAAAAAATGGGGCAGTGACAACCTGACTATTGACTATTGACTATTGACTATTGACTACTGACTACTGACTACTGACTACCGATCCCTGCCCCTGGTCAGCCAGAACCAGCCAACAACAGCATTGAACGCCAAGCATAAACTGATTATATTGGGTTCGGTTATGGGGAAAAATTGACTATGCAAAACAAGATGATTCTGCTGGTAACGGCGGCAGCGGTGGTATTCATTTCCGGTTACTGGCTCCAGCGCACCGGCAAGCCCTACGGCACGGCGCTGCTGACGGTTCACAAACTGGTGGCCCTGGCGGCGGTGATTGCGATCGGGCTGCTGGTGCAGGCCGCCGGCCGGATTACCGCCCTGTCGGCCCTGGAAACAATCACGGTCGTAAGCGCGGCGATCCTGGTGATCGCCATGTTCGTCAGCGGCGGATTCATCGGCGCTTTGGCGACCGCGCCGGCCTGGGTGCTGTGGCTGCATAAATTGCTGCCGTATTTCACCGCCGCCCTGGTGGCGGTGGCGGTGTACCAGACGCTGGGGCGCGGTTGACCGCCCCGGCCGGTTTTTACTTAATTAACGGATAAGACGCATGCGAATCAGAAAAATGAACCGGAGCGATATCACTGCCGTGCTGCAGGTCGTGGAAAATGCTTTCGGACCGCTACATGGGCCCGAGGTAGCCGGCCTGACCAAAGATTTATTGAATGATCCCAGTGCGCTGCCGTTGTTGTCGCTGGTCGCAGCCACAGCTGATAAAATAAGCGGCCATATTTTGTTTACCAGGGCCGGGCTCGATTCCAACGCCGCTTCGCCGGCGACGGTGATCCTCGGTCCCCTGGCAGTCAGCCCCGAGGCACAGAATCGTGGCGTCGGCGGCCGGTTGATCAGGACCGGTCTGCGACAACTGTCGAAATCAGGGGTCGAGCTGGTATTTGTCCTCGGGCACCCCGAATATTATCCGCGCCACGGTTTCCGGCCCGCTGGAGTTCTGGGATTCGCAGCGCCCTTTCCGATTCCCGACCAGGACGCCGCCGCCTGGATGGTGCAGGAGCTGCGCCCCGGCCTGATCGGCAGCGTAAACGGCCGGGTGCTCTGCGCCGAAGCCTTGAACCAGCCGCAACACTGGCGGGAATAGGACTTTTTCCGGCGGTTGACAATCGCCTACGGCAATCGTAGACTCCCGTCCATAATACGGAGGATATTGGTGTCGAATTTCATGAATATATCTGTAACCGGCGTCCTGCTGTTGACGGCTTGCGCCTCCACCCCACCCCTACCGGATATGAGTTACGAAAACGAAATCAAAGCCTGGCATCAGGCGCGGATCGAACGCCTGCGGCAACCGGACAGCTGGCTGACGCTGGCCGGCCTGTTCTGGCTGGCGGAAGGCGAAAACAGCTTCGGCGCCGCCGCTGATAATGACATTGTATTCCCGGCCGGCAAGGCGCCGGACTACCTGGGAACATTCGATCTCGCCGGCGATTCGATCCAATTCAAGACCGCCGATGATGTAGCCGTCACCAGCAGGGGACTGAAAATCACCGGCACGATCCACCTGGTCAGCGACGCCGACGGCGAACCGACGATTCTGGAATGGGGCAGCCTGAACTGGCATATCATCAAACGCGGTGAGCGCTACGGCGTGCGCCTGAAGGACAACCGGCACCCCCAGCTGAAGGCTTTCAAAGGGATCGAGATGTTTCCAATCAGCGCCGACTGGCGGATTGCGGCCCGGCTGGAGCCCTATGACCCGCCGCGGCAAATCGCCATCCCCAACGTGCTGGGCCAGATTGAGGATTCACCCTGCCCGGGAGCACTGGTGTTTGAAATCGCCGGCCGGACCTGCCGCCTCGATCCGATCGCCGCTCCGGGTGACGAACAGTACTTCGTGATCTTCGCCGATGCCACCAGCGGTAAAGAAACCTACGGCGCCGGCCGCTTTCTGTCAGTGGTTGCGCCGGGACCGGACGGCAGCACCTGGATCGATTTCAACCAGGCCTACAATCCGCCCTGCGCCTTTTCCGATTTCGCCACCTGTCCTCTGCCGCCGCGCCAAAACGTTTTACCGGTGGCAATCACCGCCGGCGAAAAGAGGTACGGTTCGCATTAATGGCGGGGGAGCTAATATCGTCCCGCGGGATAGTACATGAAATTTGGCCGGACGATATTTAAGCATACTTATCACCATAAACAGCGCTAATTGGAGGGTACTATGACCAATGCCGCGACTCAGGCTTTAAGCATCCTGCGGGATGGCAGTCAGTTTCAATGGTATGTGATCCCGCTGTTCGCCATCGTCGTCTATATTTACACCAGCGAGATCGAAAAACGCAACTGGAACCTGGTCGTTGCCGGACTGGCCTTCTGGGGGATGGACTGGTTCAACGAAATCTGGAATTCGCTGGTGCTCCATTTCAGCGGCTACGCCCCGGTCTGGGGTGCGCCGGCCAAGACCGCCTACCTGATTCTGGTGGGGCTGAACATCGAAATCTGTTTCATGTTCGCCATCGCCGGGATCGCCTTCGGCAAGCTGCTGCCGGCCGACAAAACGCTGCGCATCCTGAGGATTCCCAACCGCTGGTTCATCGGGATCGTCGGTTCGCTGTTCTGCGTAATCGTCGAAATCTGGCTGAACGCCATCGGCGCCCTGACCTGGGATTATTCCTGGTGGGACGCCGGCTCGCCGCTGCTGATCTTCCTGTTCGGCTACCTGCATTTCTTTATCATCGCCTTCTGGGTCCATGACATGGCGACCATCAAAAAACAGCTGACGGCGCTGGGAATAATCTACGGAGTCGATCTGCTGGCAATCCTGGTGTTCGGTTTCGGACTGGGCTGGATTTAAGAATCATGAAGATGCCGCAAGACCGCCAATCATTAAGCAGGATCATGATCCTGCTGACGCTGACCGCATTGCTGGCCGGTTGCGCCTCCTGTCCCGTCAGCACGCCCGCTCCCGTCAGTACACCGGCTCCCGTGAGCGCCCCTGCTCCCGTGAGCACCCCCGCACCCGCCGCTGCTGAGACGATCTACCTGATCGACGTGCGTTCCCCCGCGGAATACGCCGAAGGTCATTTCAGTCAGGCGGTCCTGATTCCCTACACCGAGATCGGCCAGCACATCACCGAAGTCACCAGCGACAAGAACGCCAAAATCGTCGTCTACTGCCGCCGCGGCGGCCGGGCCGAAGCCGCCAAGACCACCCTGGAAAACCTGGGTTATACCAATGTCACTAATGCCGGTGGTTATGAAGACCTTAAAGCCCGGGGGATTTATAAATAACCGGGATTCCGCGTTCGCGCCAGTGATAGCCGGTAACGGGATTATCACCATCGACCGCTGTCAAATCCTGACAGCGCTGCGATTCACGAAGACCGGAGGATCGACTGGGGAATAAATCCAAAATCGTCGCAGTGTTGCTGGCCCTGCTGGTGACCCTGCTCTGGTCGACCTCGTTTATCATCATCAAACTGGGCCTGACGGAACTGCCGCCGCTGACTTTCGCCGGATTGCGCTATTTTCTGGCCTTCCTGTGCCTGTTACCGGTAACACTGCGCCGCAAGGACACACGCGCCGAATTCCGGTACCTGTCACGGCGGCAGTGGCTGCGGCTGGTGGCGCTGGGATTGGTTTTCTATACTTTCACGCAGGGTGCCCAGTTTCTGGGGCTGGCGTTGCTGCCGGCGGTCACCGTCAGTCTGATGCTCAACTTCACGCCCCTGGTCGTGGCCGTTGCCGGAATCCGGCTATTGCAGGAACTACCCACTCCGCGCCAGTGGCTGGGTGTCTTCCTGTTCATCGCCGGCATTCTGGTCTATTTTTATCCGGCCGACTTCGGCGCCAGTCGCTGGACCGGTCTGGTGGTAATGGGATTCGGTGTACTGGCTAATTCCGGGGCGGCGCTGCTGGGGCGCGACATCAACCGTCGTGGTGACCTGAGTCCGCTGCTGGTAACGACGGTCAGCATGGGCATCGGCGCTGTCATCCTGCTGGTCGCGGGAATTATAATTCAGGGATTGCCGCCGCTCGGCTGGCGGATGATCGCGGCCCTGGTCTGGCTGGCAGCGGTCAACACCGCCCTGGCCTTCACGCTCTGGAATATCACCCTGCGGACGCTGAGCGCCATGGAATCCAGTATTATCAACGGCACGATGCTGATTCAGATCGCCGTCCTGGCCTGGATATTTCTGGGGGAGGCAATCACCAGTCAGGAAATAGCCGGCATCCTGCTGGCGGCGCTGGGGGTCGTGCTGGTACAGCTAAAAAATATTCACCGCTGAACGTCCGGCAATAAAAAAGGGGCTCGACCGAGCCCCTTAATTGATCGAATAATCTTTTTAGATTACCTTGAAGATCAGGACGCCGACCATCACGATCAGCGCGACGAATATCATCGATACGCCCATATTCCCTTTCTTGATTTCGGCCCATTCATCGATGTCGGTGGACAGCCAGGCAAAGACTTTAATCGCCAGACCGATACCGACAGAAAAGCCGATGGCTGCCACAATCGACCAGCCTAAGGCCCGCAGATAGTTGAACAAGGTTGTTTGTAGTCCAAAGGGATCCATGTTTCCTCCTTAAAGTGTTTGGATTGAATCTTTGATTTGCCGCATAAAACCACTGGAATTAATGGTTCCATCGGATAGTTGTATCACCAGGTCGGCATCAGCGGTCGCTTTGACGATCATATTTTCGTTGGACATGGGCACGATTACCGATATTTCGACCTGGGCGGGAATCTCGGCTTCAAACGCCTGGCCGCTTTTCTGCAGCTTCTCTGCCAGTTGTTTCTGGTGCTTGATCGCTTGCCCCGCCGATATGAAACCAACCAGCATCACCATGTCGAAATTATTGCGCATGCTGGTGAGATTCATCTTGAATGTCATCACTTCCTCATCCTGGATATTGAATGACATATCCGATTCTTTCACATCGATGCGATATGCCTTGCAGGTGTTAACAACCGTTCGATAGAAGGCATAATTGGCAAACAGTGGTTGGGCACTGACCATGAGCAGGGTCAGTAGTACGAAAATTGAAGTAGATTTTTTCATGGTCTGGTTATTATCCTTATCAAACAGTTGAGCGAGTTTACTGTGTTCATTTACCTCAGTCAAGACCAAAGATCGGCAGGCCGTTCTTCACGACGCCGATGATCGGCAGGTCGGTCACATAATAGGGGATTTCCAGGATATTTTCCAGGTCCCAGATGATCAGATCGGCCTGCTTGCCCGGTTCCAGCGAACCGACCCGCTCCTGGATCAGCAACGCTTCGGCGGCCCGGTAGGTGGCGGCGACGAAAGCTTCCTCCACCGTCATGTGCAGGTACAGGCAGGCCAGGGAGATGATGAACGGCATCGACTGAATATGGCAACTGCCGGGATTGAAATCGGTCGCCAGGGCGACCTTAACGCCCTGGTCCAGTAAGCGCCGGGCCGGGGCATAGCTGTTTTGTCCCAGGAAAAAGGTCGTGCCCGGCAGCAGCGTGGCGATTACGTCGGCCTGTGCCATGGCCGCCATACCGGCGGCGCTCACCGCCATCAGATGATCGGCCGAGACGGCACCGATTTCCGCCGCCAGTTCGGCGGCCCCGGAATCCTGGAATTCATCGGCATGCAGCCGTGGGATCAGATCGTAGTGCCGGGCAGCGGTCAGGATTCGCCGCGCCTGGTCGACGCTGAAATAGCCGGTTTCACAGAAGATGTCACAGAAGCGGGCAATGCCCTGACCGGCGACGGCCGGCAGCATTTCGCGGCAGATCAGGTCGACGTAGGCTTCATGGTTGTCGGCGTATTCGGTGGGAAAGGCGTGTGCGCCCATGAAAGTCGGCACGATATCGATGGGATGCTCGCTGGCCAGGCGGCCCAGCACGACCAGTGATTTCAATTCGGCGGCGGTACTGAGCCCGTAGCCGCTCTTGGCTTCGATAGTCGTCGTCCCTAGTGACAGAAAACGATCCAGGCGCCGGCTGACGATCTCCGTCAGTTCATCCTCGCCGGCGCTGCGGATACCGGTCACGCTGGAACGGATGCCACCGCCGGCGGCGGCGATCTCACCGTAACTGGCGCCGGCGATACGCTGAGCGAATTCCGCCTGGCGACCGGCCACAAACACCGGATGGGTATGGGGGTCGACGAATCCCGGCGTGACCAATTTGCCGCCGCAATCGATGGTTTCGCCGGCCGCGCCCAGGTTGGTACCGATGGAATGAATCAATCCGTTTTTTACAAGTATTTCCACCCCGGAACGGCTGATCAGATTGCCGGCGGTGGAATCAAATGTAGTCATCTCCCCGATATTGGTGAATTTCAGCATTCCAACCCCATTCCTGTCTCCCCCAAAAACCGCGCTGCTGTTACTGGTCCAGCATCGGTATGTCGACGCCCCACTGCCGGGCGTTGTCGATGGCATCGACATAGCCGGCGTCGGCGTGGCGCAGTATCCCCATCCCCGGATCGTTGGTCAACACCCGATTGATTCGGGCCGTCATGTCGGTGGAGCCGTCGGCGCAGATCACCTGCCCGGCATGGATCGCCAGCCCCATGCCGACACCACCACCGTGGTGGATGGAAACCCAACTGGCGCCGCTGGCGGTATTGACCAGGGCGTTCAACAGCGGCCAGTCAGCCACGGCGTCGGAACCATCCTGCATCGCTTCGGTTTCGCGGTACGGCGAGGCCACCGAACCGCAATCCAGATGATCGCGCCCGATCACGATCGGTGCGGAAATTTCACCCTTGCTTACCATCCGGTTGATCTCGAGGCCGAATTTCACACGCTCGCGGTAACCGAGCCAGCAAATCCGGGCTGGCAGTCCCTGGAACTGCACTTTTTCACGGGCCAGTTCGATCCATTTGACCAGGCCGGCGTTGTCCGGAAACAGTTCCAGAATTTTCTTGTCGGTCGTGTAGATATCTTCGGGGTCGCCGGACAGGGCCACCCAGCGAAACGGTCCCTTTCCCTCACAGAACAGGGGCCGGATATAGGCCGGGACAAATCCGGGGTAATCGAAAGCCCGCTTGACACCGGCTTTCTGTGCCTGCCCCCGCAGATTATTGCCGTAATCGAAGGCAACCGCCCCCATCTCCTTCAGTTTCAGGATACCTTCCACATGCCTGGCCATGGCCTGGAAACTGGCTTCAATATAGGCCCGGGGATCGGTCTGGCGCAGCCGCAGTGCATCCTTGAAACCCAAAGTGTCGGGAATATAGCCGTGCAGTTCGTCGTGGGCGGAAGTCTGGTCGGTCACCACGTCCGGCACCACGCCCAGTTCCGCGAAGCGTGGGATCACTACCGCCGCGTTGCCCAACAGTCCGATTGACAGCGGTTTCCGTTTACTCTGCGCCGCGCGAGCCCAGTCGATGGCCTCCTCGATCGATTCGGTAGAGGCATCCAGATATTTGGTCGCCAGCCGCCGTTCGATCCTGGTGCTGTCGACATCGACGCAGATCGCCACGCCGCCTGCCATGGTCACAGCCAGTGGCTGGGCTCCGCCCATGCCGCCCAGTCCGGCGGTCAGGACCAGTTTTCCGGCCAGATCGCTGCCAAAATGTTGCTGGGCCAAAGCCATGAAAGTTTCATAGGTGCCCTGCAGAATCCCCTGACTGCCGATGTAAATCCAGCTGCCGGCGGTCATTTGACCGTACATCATCAAACCTTTTTTATCCAGCTCGTTGAAATAATCCCAGTTGGCCCAGTTCGGCACCAGATTGGAATTAGCAATCAGTACCCGCGGCGACCAGGTATGGGTACGGACAACGCCCACCGGTTTGCCAGATTGGACCAGCAGGGTCTCGTCATGCTCCAGCCGCTTTAAGGTTTCCAGAATACTGTAAAAGCATTCCCAGTTGCGGGCGGCCTTGCCCTTGCCGCCATAAACGACCAATTCCGCCGGATTCTCGGCCACGTCGGGATCGAGATTATTCTGAATCATCCGATAGGCCGCTTCCTGCTGCCAGCCCTTGCAGGTCAGTGCAGTGCCACGCGGAGCGATGATTGGTTGGTCAGCCATAAAATGGTTCCTTCGATAGGAGTTTAGAGGTCAAATTTATTGCCCGCCGACTGAAGTGGCAAGCAGGCTTATTTATTGATTTCGAGGAAAACCGGGCGGGCGTAAGCAGGATTCAAATCGAAGGTGTTATAAGAGAACAGGCAAATGCCTTTGAAACGCGTGATCCGGCTATAGTGCAATTTATCGACGACATCGGCCGCATCCTGATTATAGGTGGCGATTCCCATGATGATGCGATCGCGGTACTTGGGTGGCAGGTTGTCATAGATTATCTCGATATTGTTGGCGAAATCGGAAATTTCCCTGGTATAGTTCATCGGGAACACCCAATCCAGATAGCCGGCGGCCAGCCAGACATCCCATTCCTGGAAAAACTGGTCGCGGGCCTGGTAAAGGTTCGGTTTCACCGCCGCCGAAAGAATGCAATCCGGGCGGATATTTTCCACCAGCAAATGGGTCTGTTTGATCAGATCGGTTATCAGGTAACGGCGGTAATCGCTCCATTTTTTTAGGCGGCTGGCAAATTGCCGGTCATTACCGCTCCATTCCGCCTGGTTGGACAGCAGTACCAGCGGATCGATGCCGTTGTACTGTTCGTAAATTCGCCGCGCTACGGGATTCCGGCCGAAATCGGCATCCTGGTAACGGATGTAATCCAGATGCAGCCCGTCTATATCATACTTGGATATGATTTCCTCGAACACCTTCAGCAGGTAGTCCGGAACGTCGGGATGGCCCGGTGAAAGATAAAGTCCCTCGTGACCTTCGCGCAGTTCATCCATGTTCTGTACCAGCTCGCCGGGCTGGACGCGCCCGGCTTCGGTAATGTCCAGCCAGTCGGGATGCCGGTTCAGGATGTGCGTTTTGTCATCGGGCAAACGCTTATCCGACCAGACCAGATAGACGTTGACCCAGGCATGGACCATGATTCCGCTGGCATGGGCCTTTTTGATCAGGTAGTCCAGCGGATCGAAAGCAGGATCCTGCAGTAAAATCGATTTGGATACGAATTCGGAATTGTACAGGGCATCGCCCCGTCCCCGGACCTGTACTATCAGATTATTGAACCGGTTGAGCTGGGCGAATTTGATCAGATTGTCGACCAGATCGACATTGGTGATATTGCTGCGTACGACCCACAGGCAGCGCTGGTCGAAGGACTGAACGGCCTCATCCTGCCCGTATAAATTACCGATAAAAACAAGGGCGACCGCGACGGTCGCCCTTACAATATATTTCCCAATTCCCTTCAAGAAATCAATTTGGAAGTGGGTTATTTGGCATTCTCAGTGGATTCAGCGGCTGCGGCTGCGGTCTTCTTGGCCTTTTTTTCTTTTTTATCCTTGCCGGAAGTATCCAACCCAACCATGTCGATCAGTTCGATCTGACTGATGGCGGCCCGGTCGTTATCGCGGAATCCGAGCTTGATTATCCGGGTATAACCACCGTTGCGGTCGGCATAGACCGGAGCGACGTCCTTGAACATAGTCGCCACAATATCCTTCTGGCGAATTTTTTTCAGGACCTGGCGCCGGGCGTGCATGTCGCCCCTTTTGGCAAAGGTAATCAGCGGTTCGATGAACATCCGCAGTTCCTTGGCACGAGCATCGGTCGTCTTGATTTTCTTATGGGTAATCAGCGACGCCGCCATATTCGACAACATAGCTTTCCGGTGTGCCGTTTTCCGTCCCAATTTTCGTCCAGATACTTGTTTCCTCATGATTCCCTACACCGGTTCTTCATTTAAATATTTATCAACGTCCATCCCAAACTGTAAACCCATCTCGTCCAGTTTTTCGACCAGTTCGGTCAGCGATTTACGGCCGAAATTCTTATACTTGAGCATGGCGTTTTCTTCTTTATTGACCAGCTCATAGATGTATTTGATTCCGGCGGCCTGCAGACAGTTGTGACTGCGCACCGACAGTTCCATCTCGTCGATGGTGGAGTTCAGCAGATTGCGGATTTTCAGGACTTCGTCACTGACGCCTTCGGTCACTTCCAGCACCTTGGGCTTGCTGATGCTTTCGACGATCCGGAAATGATCGATCAGCACCTTGGCCGAATAGCTCAGCACATCCTTGGGCAGGATTGAACCATCGGTGGTAACGTCAATCGTCAGCATCTCGATCGGATCCTTGGCGCCGGGTACCGGCTGGACGTCGAAAGTCACCTTGGTCACGGGATTGAAAATACTGTCAATGGCGATCGTTCCGATCGGTGCATTGGCCGGTTCATTTTCTTCGGCTGGGACGTAACCCTTGCCGATCCCGATCCGCAGTTCGATCTCGATCCTGGTTTCGGCCGAAACATCGGTGATATAGTGGTCTTTGTTGAGTATCTCATACTGGTCACTGGCCAGTTGGATGTCGTTGGCGGTGAAGGTCGTCGGACCTTCCAGAACGATATCAACTTTTTCCGGAACGCTGTCGGTGATTTTGAAGCGGACACCTTTCAAATTCATGATGATGTCAGCCACATCTTCCTTCACGCCCTTGATGGTTGAGAATTCATGCAGCACGCCTTCGATTTTCATCGAGGTGATGGCGGCACCAGGCACGCTGGTTAACAGTACCCGTCGCAGTGCATTGCCGATCGTAACGCCGAATCCACGTTCCAGCGGTTGAATAACGAACTTCCCGTAAGTAGCAGACTGTTCACGCTCAACGACAGAGATTTTTAAGTTTGAATCTGTTGTCATAGACAAATATATCCCATGCTTTTTTTATTGATTACTTGGAGTACAACTCGACCACTAACCGTTCGTTTACTTCAATCTTCATCTGGTCCCGATCCGGAATGGCGATGAAAGTACCTTTCATCTTGGCCTTGTCAATTTCCAGCCAGGATAAATCCAGATCACCCTTTATCCGGCGAATTGAGTCAAGTATCGCATCCATCTTGCGACTGCGTTCCCTAACCTGGATCACATCCCCGGGACTGACCATGTAAGAAGGGATATTCACCACCCGGCCGTTCACCATGAAATGACGATGCGTCACCAGTTGGCGGGCACCGGCATGCGAAGCAGCGAAACCGAGGCGATAGACGATATTGTCCAGTCGCCGTTCCAGCATTTGCATCAGGTTGGTGCCGGTTTCACCCTTCATCAGGTCGGCCTTATGAAAATAGATCCGGAACTGCTTTTCCAGCACTCCGTACATCCGTTTGATCTTTTGTTTCTCACGTAACTGCATACCGTAGTTGGACAACCGCCGGCGTTTGATCTGTCCGTGCTGTCCCGGTACATAAGATTTGCGGTCAAAAGAACATTTTGTCGAAATACAACGGTTACCTTTCAAGAAGAGCTTCTCGCCCTCTCGGCGGCATAATTTGCATACTGAATCTCGATACCGTGCCATTCTTGTTTATCCTATTAAACTCTACGTCTTTTCGGGGGTCTGCAACCATTATGCGGCAAGGGGGTTACATCCCGGATAGCGGTTATTTCCAACCCGGTCACAGCCAAGGTACGGATGGCCGATTCACGTCCGGCACCGGGACCTTTGACGCGCACTTCCACTGATTTCAATCCTATGGTCATGGCTTCCTTGGCGGCTTTGGCGGCTGCCTGGGATGCTGCATAGGCAGTATTCTTCCGGGAGCCCTTGAAACCGGAAGTACCGGCGGTAGCCCAGGTGATCACGTTGCCGTAGCGATCGGTCAATGAAATATGCGTGTTGTTATAGGTTGCCTTGATATGAGCAACGCCGACAGGTTCTACCGAACCTTTCTTCTTCTTTTTGCGCTTGATATCTTTAGCCAATTAATTACCCTTTCTTGCCTGCAGGTCCACGTTTGCCTAACCCGACCGTACGCTTCCGGCCTTTGCGGGTCCGGGCATTGGTTTTGGTCCGTTGTCCGCGAACCGGCATACTTCGACGATGGCGCAAGCCGCGATAGCTGCCGATATCTTTCAGCCGTTTGATATTCATGGCTATATCGGCCCGCAGTTCACCTTCGACTTTGTAACCTAATTTTGAAATGGAATCACGAATTGCCGCGACCTGTTCTTCGTTCAGGTCCTTGACCCGAATATCGGGGTCAACACCAGCGTCGGCGCAGGTGTTCAGGGCGTTCGATAATCCGATGCCGTAAATATAGCATAGTGAGTAGGCGATTTTTTTATCACGAGGGATATCAACACCAACTATACGAGCCACATTAAACTCCTATCCCTGTCTCTGTTTATGTTTTGGATTTGTACAAATCACCAGTACTTTACCGTGCCGTCTGATGATTTTACATTTTGAACAAATTTTCTTGACTGAAGGACGAACTTTCATTTTTCCTCTATTTCTGACGGTACGTTATTCTACCACGACTCAAATCGTAGGGTGATATTTCCAGCGTCACCTTATCGCCGGGTAAAATCTTGATGAAATGCATCCGCATTTTCCCGCTGACATGGGCCAGAATTTCATGTTTCTTGCCACCGATATCGATTTCCACACGGAACATGGCGTTCGGTAAGGTTTCCTTAATGATACCATCAACGGTAATTGGTTTTTCTTTAGCCATTGGCGGCCATCCTTTTAGTGAGAATCATGGCGCCATTTTCGCTGATGGCAACGGTATGTTCAAAATGTGCTGAATTCTGACCGTCCAGCGTCCGGACCGTCCAGCCATCCTTGTCGGTAAATACTTCCTTGGCGCCGCGATTGATCATCGGCTCGATCGCCAGACACATCCCGGGACGCAAGCGGTAACCCTGTTTCGGAAAACCGTAATTGGGCACCTGCGGTTCCTCGTGCAGCTCGGTTCCGACACCGTGGCCGACCAGTTCCCGCACCACCGAATAACCAAATGATTCCACATGCGACTGGATGGCATAGCCGATATCGGAAACATAGTTTCCGCTGCGAGCCGCCTTAATCCCCAGCATCAGAGCATCGTGGGTAACATCCATCAATTTCTGGTTGGCCGAATCGATTTCACCGACGGCAAAAGTCCGGGCCGCATCACCGTAATAATTGTTCTTTTCGACACCACAATCGATACCGACGATTTGTCCTGTCTGCAACTCTGCAGCGCCCGGAATACCATGGACGACAACATCATCGATGGAAATACACAGTGAAGCCGGAAATCCCATATAGCCTTTAAAGGCCGGTCGGCCGCCCCGGGAAACAATGAATTCTTCCGCGCGCCGGTCCAGCTCAGCCGTTTTTACGCCGGGCCGGATATATTCGGCCAGCATGTCCAGCGTTTCGGCTACGATCTGACTGCTTTCGCGGATCATTTCAATTTCTTTCTCGGTGCGGATCCGGACCATTTACATCCTTCTCCGACCGCGTAATTTACCCTTGGACAGAAAACCATCGTAGTGGCGCATCATCAAATGGGATTCGACCTGCTGTAGTGTATCGAGGGCAACACCGACGATAATCAGCAGACTGGTGCCACCGAAAAACGACGCCAGGTCGTAGCCGATATCCATGATATTCATCAGAAAATAGGGGAATACTGCGATAAAGGCCAGGAAGAATGAACCCGGCAGCGTGACTCTGGTAAGAATATTGTCGATGTATTCCGAAGTCTTTTTACCCGGACGAATACCGGGGATAAAACCGCCGTGCTGTTTCATCTGGTTGGAAACCTGCACCGGATCGAAAGCTATGGCAGTGTAAAAATAGGTGAAAAAGATGATCATCGAGCCGAAGATCAGCCAGTAGAACCAGTGCGTTACCGAAAACACCCGTATCATCCCCTGCATCATTTCGCTCTCACTGAAAAAAGTGGCGATCGTACTGGGAATCATCATGATTGAACTGGCGAAAATGATCGGCATGACACCGGAGGTGTTGACCCGCAGCGGGATGTGGGTGGCCTGCCCGCCGTAGACTTTACGACCGACGACACGCTTGGCGTACTGCACCGGAATCCGGCGGACGCCCTGGGTCAGCAAGACCACGAAACCAACAATGACAAACATCAGCGCCAACAGAATCAGCTCCTGCAGCGGACCACGCACGCCTTCCTGCAACAGGGAGATTTCACCGATGATAACATTGGGCAGCCGGGCCACGATACCAATCATGATAATCATCGATATGCCATTGCCAATTCCCCGCTCGGTCATCCGCTCGCCCAGCCACATTATCAGTACGACGCCGGTTATCATACACAGCATGGCGACGAATTTGAAACCGATCCCCGGGAAGGGCACCACCGCCACGGTGGCGCCGCCCACATTGGCGGTCAACGATTCCAGAAAAATCGTGATGCCATAGGATTGCATCAGCGCGATCAGAACCGTTCCGTAACGGGTAAGCTGAGTCTTTTTCTTACGGCCCTCTTCACCTTCCTTGTCCAGGCGCTGGAAATAGGGCACCACCGAACTCATCAACTGAATGACGATCGAGGCCGTAATGTAAGGCATGATTCCCAGTGCGAACAGGGTGGCTTTCTGAAACGCGCCGCCGGCAAACATATCGTATAATCCGAACAGCGTGTTCTGGAAATTCTTGATGGCCGACCCCAACGCTTCCCCGTTGATGCCTGGTATCGGGATATGGGCGCCGATCCGGACGACGATCAGAATTCCGAGGGTGAATATAATCCGCTTGCGTAATTCAGGTATTTTGAAAATATTTCTAAATTTGTCAATCACAGGAACGTAACGCTGCCTCCCGCTTTTTCGATTTTCGCTACTGCCGATTTACTGAATGCATGAGCCGATACTTCCACCGGTTTGGTGATTTCGCCATTTCCCAGCACCTTGACCGGAGTGTCGGCATTCCTGATCATTCCCTGCTCCAGCATTACCACCAGATTCACCTCGGCCACATCCAGACTGGCGATGGCGTCAATGTTGATAATCTGTATTTCCCGCCGGAAAGGATAATTGGAAAAACCGCGTTTGGGCAGACGGCGCTGGAGGGCCATCTGACCGCCCTCGAACCAGGAACGGCTCTTGCTGCCACTGCGACTGCCGGCACCCTTGTGGCCGCGACCGGAGGTTTTACCCGTACCCGAACCGTGACCGCGGCCCAGTCGTTTAGTATTCTTCGTGGAGCCTTCAGCCGGTCTCAATTCCCCTAACTTCATGCCGCTTCCTCAACTTTCACTAAAAATTCGACTACTTTTATCATGCCGCGGAGGGTTGCGCAGTCTTCCAGCTCGACAGTCTGGTGCATCCGGTGTAAACCGAGGGCATCCAGTGTCCGCTTCGCTTTCGGCTTATATCCGATGCGGCTGCGAGTTTGAGTAATCCGTAATATTTTCGATTTTACTTTTGCCATGATTATTTAAAAATTTCGGTAATGGTTATTCCACGGCGGTTGGCGACCGATACCGCATCGTGCAGGTTTTCAAGAGCGTTAATCGTAGCCTTTACGACATTCATCGAATTGTTCGAACCCAGACATTTGGTCAGGATATCATTGACGCCGACCTGCTCCATTACCATCCGCACCGGCGCGCCGGCGATGATGCCGGTTCCCTGGCTGGCGGGTTTGAGCAGAACCTTGCTGGCGCCGTAGCGACCGATGATTTTATGCGGAATCGTACCATTGATGACCGGCACCTTGAAAATGGACTGTTTGGCCTTTTCCTTGGCTTTATTGATCGACGTGATGACTTCACCGGCCTTGCCGATTCCGATACCGACATGACCCTTGCCATCACCGACAACAGCCATGGCGGAGAAACGGAAACGCTTCCCGCGGGCATTGACTTTTGCGACCCGTCGGATTTTGACAACTGATTCTTCTCTAAGATCTAATTCTGCTGGATTGATAATCGCCAAGACTGAACTCCTTGCAACTAGAAATTCAAGCCGCCTTCACGGGCCCCATCGGCGAACGCTTTGACGCGTCCGTGATAGATGAATCCGTTGCGGTCGAAAATTATGTCTTTAATATTTTTTGCCAACGCCCGCTTAGCCAGTTCCTGGCCTACCAGTTGACTCTTTTCAATCTTGGAGTGGGCTGTCTGAATCTGCTCCTGCACGCTTTTTTCAACTGTTGAACAAGCTGCCAGGGTCTGACCTTTGAGGTCGTCGATGATCTGACCGTAAATATGCCGCGCGCTGCGGAATACCACCAGTCGCGGTCTGGTCAGGTCGCTGTTAAGACTTCTTTTGCTACGATTGCGGCGACGCTGAAAACGAAGCGCTTCTTTGGTTAGTTTGCTCACTTGGAGCCTCCGACGGTCTTACCTTGTTTACTGCGTACATATTCATCCACGTACCGGATGCCCTTGCCCTTGTAGGGTTCGGGCTTGCGGAATGATCTGATCTTGGCGGCGACTTCGCCGACCAACTGCTTGTCGATACCCGATATCTTGATCTCGGTACGTTTGGCTTCGATCTCGATCCCGACGGGCGGTTCAAAATAGATGGCGTGCGAATAACCAAGCTGCATTACCAGCAGGCTACCCTGCATTTGGGCCTGATAACCGACGCCGATGATCCGTAATTCGCGCACATAGCCCTCGGAAACGCCGGAAATGGCATTGGCCACCAGCATCCGCATTGTACCGTGCAGGGCACGGTGCTTGCGATTATCGGAAGGACGTTCGACAACCAGGCTGCCATTATTCTGCTTGACGCTGATTTCCGGGTGAATGGCGACGGTCAGGGTACCCTTGGGACCCTTTACGGTCGCAACGGCATCATTTATCGCGACCGTGACGCCGGCGGGAATGATAATTTCTTTTTTACCTATTCGTGACATATCCTTACCACACGTTGCATAATACTTCGCCGCCGATGCTCAACTTCTTGGCGGTTTTATTGGAAATCACACCCCGGGAGGTCGACAGTATCGCAATGCCCAGCCCGTCCAGTACGCGCGGGAGGTTATTGCTGTCGACATAGACCCGCCGTCCGGGCTTGCTCACCCGTTCAATTCCAGCGATCACGGGACGTTTGTTGTAACCGTACTTTAAAAAGATACGAATGAATTCACGATTGTCATCAGCCACGAATATGAAATCTTCGACGAAATGTTCTTCCTTCAGGATGAAGGCAATACGTTTTTTCATATTGGACGAAGGCACATCCACCCACCGTTTACCGGCGGATAATCCATTTCGTATCCGTGTTAATAAATCTGCGATTGGATCAGTCATTGACATCAGAAATTCTCCTTACCAACTGGCCTTGGTTACGCCCGGGATCTCACCCTTCAGGGCCATTTCCCGAAAACAGATTCGGCATAATCCGAAACGTCGCAGAAAACCATCCGGACGACCGCAGTTGAAACACCGGTTATAGCCTCTGACCTTGAATTTCGGCGGTCTGGAAGCTTTTACAATTAAAGATTTTTTTGCCATTAAGCAGCCTCAGCACCTTCTGTCTTAACAGGTTTTTCACGTAGCGGAAAACCGAATTCCTTCAACAACCAGTAGGCTTCCTCGTCCGTCCGGGCCGTTGTTGAAATTGCGATATCCATTCCGCGGATACTGTCGATTTTATCATAATCTATTTCGGTGAATACGATCTGTTCCTTGATCCCGAACGAGTAATTACCCCGCCGGTCGAACGACTTGAAGGACAGGCCGTTAAAATCCCGGGAGCGTGGAAAAGCGATGCAGATGATCCGTTCCAGGAATTCGTACATCCGGTTGGCCCGCAGGGTTACCTTGCAGCCCACCGGAAAACCTTTGCGAACCTTGAAATTTGAAATGTCCTTGCGGGATGCGGTCGTCACGGCTTTCTGGCCGGCGATTGCCCCCAGCTCGGACAATGCGCTTTCCAGGGCCTTGGGATTATTCTTGGCATCGCCGATCCCCATATTTATGGAAATCAATTCCAGCCGCGGCACTTCCATCACATTCTTGTAGTTGAAGCGCGCCGTCATGGCCGGTACGACTTTTTCCCGATACAGTTTCTTATAGGTCGGCACATAGGCAACGCCCGGTTCGGCCTTGGCTGTCTTGGGCGTCGCGCCCGCGGCCACAACCTTGGTTTTTTTCTCCGGTGCTTTTTTCGCCGGAGCTTTCTTGGCCGGAGCGGCCGCCTTGGGCTTGGCTTCCGCAGTACCTGCGGTTGACTTTTTCTTTTCCTCAGCCATGATTACGACTCGATCTCTTCACCAGTTTTAGTTGCAATTCTTACTTTGCTGCCATCTTCCAGCTTTTTGTAGCCGATCCGTGTGGTTTGTCCACCGACTAACAGCATAACATTGGAGGCATTTACGGCCGCCTCTTTCTCAATAAATCCACCGCCGGGGTTGGTTTGCGTCGGACGCGTCGCCCGTTTAATGAAATTCACGCCCTCGACAATCACCCGACCGGTCTTGGGATAAACCCGCAAAACCCGGCCTTCCTTGCCGCGGTCATTGCCGCTGATAACGCGCACCAGCATTCCTTTTCTGATATGCATCCTTACAATACCTCCGGGGCCATCGATATGATTTTCATATAACCGCCTTCCCGTAATTCGCGAGCCACCGGACCGAAAATACGGGTACCGCGCGGTTCGCCGGCGGCATTCAACAGAACGGCGGCATTGTCATCAAAACG
>JBDRBK010000064.1:0-12756 GCA_043822705.1 Fidelibacterota bacterium | reverse complement strand
CAGGCGGAGTTGCGCGAACAGGCGCTGTCCGACAACGGCTCTTTGAACCTGACCGGCAGCACGCTGGAACTGTCACTGCTGAACCTCAAGTCCAGCCAGTCGAGCTTTTTGCCCCAGATCAACTATACCGCCTCCTATGGTTATGATCAGACGGCGCGGGATTGGGATATCGGCCTCGACAACTCCAACAGTGCCCTGACCCATAATTTCAGTCTGAGTTGGAATTTGTTCAATGGCGGCAACAAAAAAACGCAGGTGCAGAATGCTAAAATCAACGTAAAAAACGCCGAACTACGACAAGCCGATATGCGTCTGAATATCGAGCGCGATGTGGCCTCGTATCACTCCGCCTATGAAAACAGCCTGATCACGCTGGAAAGTGAGCTGAAAACACTGGAATTTGCCGAACTGAATTTCGACCGGACCAGGGAAATGTTCCGGCTGGGACAGATCACGGCACTCCAGTACCGGGAGGCCCAACTCAATCTGGTGCGCACCAAACTGGCGATAACCCGAGCCCGTTACGCCGCACGGCTATATGAATTAAAACTGCTGCAGCTTGGCGGTCGTTTGCTCTAATCTCCGTTTTTGAAACCACCCGGCAACGCTGGTTTATTGCCGCCATTATTAAAAAGCCCGATTTAAGTCGGGCTTTTCAATTGAGAACATTTTTCAATCTATTAATCTTCCCAAACCGGTCCATGTATTTTCCCCGTGAATAGAATGGCGCCGGTTTGCTGCTCGCGAATCAGGAAAATATAGGGACGGTTAACATTCAGGCTGAAATCTACGTCTGGTCCGACTGATGTTAATGAAACCTCTACCGCTGTCACCGCCGCTGCTTCGGTGCCCTCTTCATCAATCTGAACAAAAGTTTTATGCAGCACCCGGCTGATGAACAAATTACCGCCCGGATTAATGCGCGTGAAGTCGGCCTGATCGCTGAAAGCGATTCCCATTCCAAGCTGGATCAGAACATCATTCAGCGTCAGTTTATACGCTGTTTTCAGTCTCGGCAGCCGGACAGTCCCGGTTTTTTCCTCCAGATTGGATAAATAATAATCCAGCTGCTCGGCCGTCAAATCATTTAGAAACTCATTGATGTCCAGCGGCAGTTTAGGCAGAAATATCGTCATGGTATAATTTCCGCAACCATAATTCAATTCCACCACCTGCACCCGGTCGTCTGTAAAATAATTCAAGTCGGCGGTCAGCAGCATCATGTCTACCGACACAGGGTTTTCCGGGGTGACATAAAAATTTGCGCTGCCGGTGTATTTTTCATCGAATTCATACTGCCAGATTGCTTTGTAATAAATAGCATTAATCAAATACATCACCGCTGCCGGAGGAATTACCGTGAGGATTTCCTGGATTTTATTGTTAGTGTTATCCGCCACCCAGGCATTGATTTCAGCTATCGTGGCCGGGTCGCCAAAATCACGTTCGCCGACCTCTGCGCTGAAATAATGCCGGTTGGTGTCGATAAATGTTACTTCCGCGGGGAAACCTTCCCTGACCCAGATCGAGTTGGCAATTTCCATGGTCACATCCGGATCGATTGTTGTCAATAATTCCATCAACGACTGGTATGAACGGTTGATTTCGGCTTCGGTCAATCCGGCAAATTCCAGGGCGGTTTTCATATCGTCGTAGGTTTGGCCGCTGGCTCCGTTCATTGTCATCCCCAAAGCCATGGATACGCTCAACGGTGAAATGAAAATATTGTCTGATTGGTCCGTCGTCGAAACCGCTTTAAGCAGATTGAAGCTGAAAGACTGATTGGCTTGTACCAGGGCCTGTTCCTTGGCCGTCAGGGCCCTGATTTGTTTTGGTGTCTGGTCCGGTCCCGTGGATTCGTTGCTGCAGGCCGCCATAAGGACAGTTACTGCGATGATTATTGATTTGCGCATTTTTACTCCCGTGCGATTAAAATCTACTATTCTATTTTCAATTTATATGCCAGCGATGCCGATTTGTTGGGACAATCTGTTTCGTAAGGGTAGAAGAGCACCATAATCTAAATAATACCAGTGATTAACATAGTTGCATTCGATTATAATACGGAAAATTAAATAGTGGTTGGATTTGCCACAATCATCAGAAACCTGATATAACCATTAAAAACCTGATAATAAAAACCCGGCCGCAGCCGGGTTTTTATTATCAGCTTGAATAAGCGCCTACATGTTTAATTTAATCTGTTGCCCTACCATTTTGGAATAAGCAGTAAAAGCTTCCTTGTAGCCATCCATGAATTCCTTAATTAGAATTCCTCTGCCTTTTTCCGGTTTGCAATTAATAGACGATATGATCCGACCGGGGTTCTTTTTGTCGCTTATCAGCGTGAAAGATGTCATTCCTTTGTAACTATAGACATATTTAACACCGTCGGGACCTTCGACGCCGATCAATCCACCCGGACCTTTGTTTACACCCAGGTGTAATTCGGTTTTTGAAGTAGAGGCCAAACCGGCAACACCGGGCGTAATACAGGCCCGGATGTCATTTTTAACCTTCTTATCATCATGGATAAAGGCAATCACATGGATCTTGAATGCAGCATCCGCACCAACGTCATCCAGTACGCCCGCTTCCTTATTAACATTACCCATACCCTTGAAGGCGCCCTTCAGGGCCTTCAATCCTTTGGCCGCTTCTATTTTCAGGATACCCATTCCGGTGGGCGGGTAGATCACGGTGTCGGTGGTATAGGCATAACCGCCTTTTTTCTGATAGCCGCCACCTTCTATTCGATCCTGCTTATTCATGGATTGGTAAACCGGGCTGGCGATTACTGAATCCTTGGGCGCAAACTCCCAACCGGTGGCAGCGGACACCTCGTTCACAAAAATATTATAGCATTCATCCACCAGTTGTTTATGGAGACTCTCATTCTCAAGGTCAACCAAAAATTCCAGGTTAAACTCGGAAATCGCCACTTTCTTGACGATCGAATTTTGCAGATCCTTGGGGTTGTTGACGGCAATATGCTGTTTGGAGACCTGGTCCAAATTGCTCTTATAACCGGCAAAATCAAAGCCGGTGATCATTGCCTTGCCGCCGCAGCCCCACAGTGCCAGTAGGCAGGCGGACAGAAGCAGCAGTCCTATTTTGGTTTTGTTCATGGATTTCCCTCTCGTTTTTTCTCTTGCTGTTGAAATTATTTATTCATTGCCTGCAGAACGACTTTATTGGCCGTTACTTCGTGAACTTCGATGGTAAAGCTGCCGAAATCGCAACCATAAATAGCGTCGGCAAATTCCTCGCCGGTTCCGGTAAACCGGACCCGCAGGGTCAGAACGCCTGCTATGAACGCCGGCCGATCCACCCCGGCTATTCCGTTCAGGCTGGTTTCCAGGAACTCGATAAACTGTTTTCGTTGGCCGAAATTGATACCGGTCAGTGTGATATCCAATGGTCTGGCATTGGATTGTTCCAGCGACCAGCGCCGTATCGATTCGCTGATCAGGAAATTGCTGAGCTGTTCGGCGGCATCCTTCAGGGAGTACATCCCGGCCGTGTGCTGATCTACATGAATTGCCTTGCCGTGAAATGTTTCCTGGGCGAGAATCTGGGCATTGTCGGCCCGGATCACCTGGGCGGTAATATTTCCCTGGCCGGAAAAGCTCGAGCCCAGCATGGCATGGGTGATGGCGTTGGCGCGGGCGGTTCCGGTCACGATATACTCCGCCCCGAATTCGTTGGCCAGCGCGATCACGGCATTGGGATCGCTCTGAATTTCCGCCAGGTTGACGTTCCGTTGCCGTAGCGCCTCGGATTGGGTCGGACTGATGATATCGAAACCCTTCTGGCCCATGACCCGGCCGATTTCGGTTTCGGCAACAGCGGATTTGGGGTCGTCCACATTTAACTCGTCGATCATTACCATAAAGCGCGGATTGCGCAGCCAGTCCAGCAGCAGATCCAATGCCAGTTGATCCTTGACGACCTCGTCGAGAATATCGGTAACCACGGCCGATATTTTTACTTCCCAGAGACCGTCGCTGGTCTCACTGGCTGAAATTTCCTCCCAGGTTTTTACAAAACCATTCGCTTTGCTGAGAATCCGGTCTTCTGCCACCATCGCATTTTTGACCAGTGTCTCGCTGGCAATGATGACGCCGATGCCTTTTTCCACGGCATCGCGCTTGGCAGCCGTCAGCGCCGCCTCTCTGGTCGTCGCCAACCCTTCACCGATAACCGTCTGCGTCTGGCCGCCAAGAGCCGCGACCAGCATGATCACGGCTCCGAGCCAGGTCAATTTATTGTGCATCCTCAGTAGTAGAGCGGGCGTTTTTTATTGAATTTAGTATTGTACTCGTCTGTCAGCCGCTTGAGATTGGCCCGCTCGAGATCGTACAGATCCTTGTATTTCATATAGGCCCACCAACCGACACCGCTCAGGCCACCGGAGAATATCGCCCCGAAGAACCAGCCGCTGAAACCTCCCTTCGCGATACCAATCAGGGCACCGCCGGCATAACAGGAAGCAGCGGTGACCATCAGAATCTTGGTGTCCAGATTAACATTGTCACAGGCCGCTTCGGCGCGTTGGATTTCGTACAGCATTTTGCGCTCTTCCGGGCTGCCGGCCTGGATTATTTCTTCCAAGTTGGTGGAGAGACGCATAGCCATCTGCAGGTTGGAAATCTGATAGCCGCGCTTGCCGACGATGGCGGTGTAACGTTCACCGGTTTTCATATCGATCAGGTCGGCGGCCAGCATATTTTCGCCATTCTTGCCAAAGGCGATATCCGGTTTAATCAGGTAATTCAAAGCCAGATACTGACCCCGTTCCTTCATGTCGGCGAATTTAGCGGTACCCATTTCGACCGCGGCGAACTCCTCGCTGAGCAAACCCAATCGCCGCTGGTCCACTTCCGCCACGGCGAAAATGCTGGAATTGGACAGAAACCCTTTCAGGTAATCGGAAAGCTCTTTGCGGTTCTTTTCGTTGTCGAATTGGCCGAAAAGCTGCTCGCCGAAGCGGTCGGCCATTTTCTTGACCAGGGGCGAGAATTCTTCGGTCCGTCGCCCGAAGGCACCGGTAGCCACGACCTGTTTGCCCTGGACTGCCGCCGTCGTCAGGCCGAACATTTCCAGTGTCTGCTCGGTCTCGGTGATCTGTTGCAGGTCCGGCTGGGCGAAGGTTGTCATCGAAAAGATCAATACGACTGACAGGATGAATAATGCTGTTTTTCTCATGGTATACTCCTATATCTTGGTGTCGTATTGCAGCCGATAAGCTTTTTTCAGGCGCTCTACCCGCTTGCCGATATCCTTGCCGATGTAAATGTCGCGCAAGCCCAGGTAGATCACGAAGGAATATCCGTCAAAGGCCAGCACCTGTAGAAAAGTGACGTCCACCAGAGCGCCGATGAACTGGGTAAAGGCCAGCATGCCGACGCCAATTACAGTCATTTTTTTACCGTTACGGCGACCCTTGGCGTCGTTTTCGAGCTGTATGATTTCATAACGAAAATCCCACTCCTCCCGCGGCAGGGTCAGGGAATAGGACAATTCCTCGGCCATCCCGGCGAACAGTTCATCCATGTAATCCAGGGCCGGGGGGTCAAGGATCGGATTGCGCCCGATCGGCAGTGCGTCGTTGTCGATGGCCTGGGTCACGGTAATCGTTTCCCGGGTTTCCACGTCCACTAGAAACATGGTCAGGCTGATGCTGGCGCCCTTGAAAATCATGTTATCGTTGGACATCCACACGCCGAAGCCCAGGAAATCGGCGCCCTGTTGCAGCAGCGTACCGAATTTGTCCTTTGGCAGATTCAATAATTTAACAACCGGGTCGTCTTCACTGGTAACGCCAAGTTGCAATTCATCCCGTAATTGATTGATAAACTCGATATCGGCGGCGGTTCGTATTTCCACTTTGCCGATTTGCTCGATCATCGTCGTCATAGTTTCGGAGTATTCCGGTAGTTTCTTGGTCAAGACATCAATCGGGGTATTGTTGAAAAAATCAATAAAGGCCACCACCGGTTTAGTCTGGGCTTGACCAATCGAAAGAAAACAAATAAAAAATATAGTTAAAACCTTAAAGGCACAGTGTCTTTTCATGAAGCCTCCAACAATGTTGATCCACTTATGTTTTGCGTCCGACCGCAACACCCGCATCTAATCCACTGATTTCCGCGGGGAAGATCGCGGCTCTACAATCGTGCTTCGGGATTCGCCGCGGCTTCAATCAAAATTACTGGATGAATCGTACTGGCGTCAGACTACGAACGATCTGGTTGAAATATCGTCCGCCAAAATAAGATGAACGTACCTGAATTATCTTACTGGGTAAAAATCCATTCGCGCAATACCCTGAGCAACCGGGTAAAAATACTGTTTTTTTGCTATTAATTCAAATCAATTAGCCAACATAAATACCGACAGCTAATGACTAAAAAAACCGGCAGATCAATAGTTGGTCTGCCAGCCTGTATCTAATTCCGGAGTAGATCAGTAGCCCCAACCCATTCCGATACCAATGTTCAACGTTGACAGCGCTCCCAACTGCAGTGAGCCGGTCACCATTATTTTTTCATTGATAAAATAATCGGCACCCACCACCAGTGGCGTGTAAACGGTCATATTGTCACCCAGACGAATACCTAAGCCGTAGCCTGCAAGTATCAGCAATTTTTCATCGTATTGAGCGCGGGCGCACAAAGCGTTTTGAAAATAGAATCCACCAGCCGTTCCCAGTGATGCTTTCATACAGAAACCGGGAATGAATTGTAGGACCTCCAGTTGGCCGTAGGGCGGAACCTCGAAGCTCAAACCAATCGCAGTGTTGCCGCCAACGCCGAGTTCAAAAGCAGCGTTGACAGCCGATTTGCTGTCCAGAAATGTAAGCGGACCGACTTTTACCTGACTGAAAATCACCAATGGAATCATCAAAATTACCAGAATCAGTTTTTTCATTACTACTCCTTGCAGTTTACATTGATACCGTGCTGCTTCTTTATGGCTTATTGCTTTTCCCCCAGGCAATCAAGCCTCATCGATAGCACAAATTAAAATCAACCTGGATTATCTACAAATTCGATTTTTTTCCTGCCGGTAGTAATATTCAACCTGAAATAATAACATTATACCAGCGGATACCGCTTTATGCCAGAATTACCTGAAGTCGAAACAGTCGTTCGTTCCATCCGGCCCCTGATTACCGGCAAAACCATTGCCGCGGTTATTGCCGCCGATAATTATCCCCAGGTGATCGCAACCCACAGCCCCCAACAGTTCAACCGCCTGGTCGCAGGTCAGTTGGTTGTCGCGGTGGACCGTCGTGGAAAATATATTGTGATCAGTCTGGACGCCGGCTTCATTTTGATTCATCTGCGAATGACCGGTCGTCTGTTATCCCGACTGGGAGAAAATGACAAACCACAGCACGTCACCGCTACTATCAATTTCCAGGATGGCTCGAACCTGTTTTTTAAGGACTATCGCAAATTCGGCCGCTTCTATTTTACCGTTAATGCCAATTTTCTCGAGGAAAAACTCGGGGTCGAGCCGCTGAGCGATAAATTCACCGACAAATGGCTCAGTGCCGGACTGAAACAATCTTCACGTAAAATCAAACCGCTGCTGCTGGACCAATCCTTTATCGCCGGGTTAGGTAATATCTATGTTGACGAGGCGTTATGGACAGCCCGCATTCATCCGGAAACAATCAGTCGTCGCATCAGTCGCCCGAAAGTGCGCAAACTGCAGGCGGCCATTCAAAATATATTGTGGCGCAGCATCGAACAGAACGGAACAACAATAATCAACTTCGCCTTCGGTGAAAATTCCACCGGTCAGTTCGTTAATGAATTGATGGTTTTTGGTCGCGAGAGCCAATCCTGTCTGCGTTGCGAAACCACAATTGTTAAAATCTGTGTCGGCCAGCGCGGCACTCATTTCTGCCCGAAATGCCAACAAAAACTAAAATAAGTCCTTGTTATTCCAGCACCAATTGAAATATTTTTCAACCTTCTGTTTCTATTTGACAACCTTTTTGCATTCAGGACGGTCCAATCATTAATACGAATAATAGACGTAAAACTGTTATCCTCCTAAAAAAGCCTCTCTCTCTACCCCTGATGCCCCCATCCCCTGGGGGCTTTTTATGTAAAAATCCGCTGGCCCACGTTAGATTTATCGCTGGTAATGTAAAAATTAAACGATAACGTTGAATATCATTTTTCAAGCCAAACCATTGATTACTAATATGAAGAAACTGATTACCATAATAATTCCGATCATCGTTCTGTTCACCACGACAGCAGCGGGCATCGCCCCGCCGGTAAAACCGGAAGTTCCTGTCCCGATTGCCGTACTACCACTGGAAGGCAAGGGCGTATCCCCGCAGGAGAGCGATATTCTGACCGAACGCTTGCGCTCGGCCCTGGTTCAGGATGGTCAATACCAGGTCATCGAACGGTCCCGGATGGAAGAAATTTTGATCGAGCAGGGTTTCCAGCAAACCGGTTGCGTATCCAACGAATGTATTGTCGAAGTCGGCTTGCTGTTGGGCGTCAAATACATGGTCGGCGGCACGGTCGGCAAACTGGGAGCCAGCTATACCATCGATGTTCGCCTGTTCGATACCGAAACGGCTGAAATCATCCGGGCGGTGACCCGCAACTATCGGGGTGAAATCGATGATTTGTTACCGTTAATGATGGAAATCGCCACTGCCCTGGCCGGTGAAGATCGGAATCTGACCTCCGAGCAAACGACGCGTCCGGCACAGAGCCTGGCGGAAATCATTGATAATAGTATCGGAAAGGTCACGCAAGATCTGTCCGGTACGGCTACTCCGGCGGTTGTTGGCGTCGGTTCCACCGGCTGGACACCGTTTCAATTTTCTTTCGCCTATCCGCTGCAACTGGTTCCGGCCACTTTCATGGTTTATGGTTTCAGTTTCAATGCGGTTTACGGGGTCAACCATTCGGTTTATGGCGTTGATGCCGGGTTGATTAACGAGGTGCGATTTGACTTAATCGGGGTCCAGGTCGGGCTTAAAAATAATGCTAATAAAGTATTCGGCCTTCAATACGGGCTGCTTAATTCCACGGAAAAATTATACGGGATGCAGGCCGGGCTGTTAAATGAAAGCGGGAAAACCCGCGGTCTGCAACTAGGCTTGATTAACAACAGCGATGATCTGATCGGTGTACAGATCGGAGTGTTAAATCAAATCAGAGATGGTGGGGGAACTGCTAATCTGCCGATAATCAATATCGGCTTTTAAATTAAACTTCGGCTGTCAGTTGGCCAGCCAACCGGTTTTTTCACCCCAGATTCGGGCCGCCCACTGACGCTCCATAAAGACATCGACGCGGTTGGTATAGCGTTTATTCATGGTATCATCGACGATAAATGGCACGACTACGTAAACTGTATCACCGTAATTGAAGGGACCACCATTACTCTGCAGCAGGTCGCGGGAAACGGCTATCGACTGCAACGAGACGGTCCGTCCACTGGCAGTTTCGCGGGGATTGTCGTCAGTCTGGTTACGAATCGGGTTGTACGCGGTTATTTCCACTGACCGGGATAGTGCATCAAACCAAACCTTCTGATAGCGCTCCCGATCTTCAAGGTGGGTTGCGATGTAATCCATATTCTTCTTCATTTCCAGCAAAGTATACTCACGCATGCCAAAAAGGCCCGCAAAAACGAGTAGTGCCGCAATTGATATAATTATTTTTGTTATCTTCACTGCATCTCCAAAAATTATCAGCTTTGATATTAAAGACTAATCTTAATGTAAATCCAATAAAATAGTTCCACTATGCGTTCAATCACAAATGCTGCCTTGCAAACCACATCAAAAAATGAATAAATGGAGCGGGCACCTCAACCGACAGGTGACATACCGCTGCGGGCGGCCCGCCCCCTCAGTAGCATGTTTTATCAGGTAAAAATTATTTGAGCACCGGCGGATTTTTCATAGAATTCGCCTACGGTTAACACGCCCTGAATCTGATCTACCAGATCATCCCGAGTTAATTTGAACATATCCATAGCCAGTTTGCAGGCGTACAACTTGCCGCCGGCATCGGAAATCATTTCCAGAAACTCCGCTACCGGAGGAACATCCAGCTTCTCCATTTCATTTTTCATCATCCACGAAGCCATTGCCGAGACACCCGGCAAAGCGCCGAGCAAAGTCGGAAACGGTGTCGTGATCGGGAATTTCATCATCGGCATTGCCATATTCAGAGCAGCGTTGCCAACAGTAGCTACTTTGAGATGGTCGACCATTTTCTTCATCACGGCATTAAGGCCGAAAAATGTGAAGAAAATCGACGCTTCGATGCCGTCCATCCGGGCGCCATTTGCCATTATCAACGCCGGATAAACCTCGTCCAGACCACCCTTGGAACAGATGATCGATACTTTTTTTATCGGTTCAAATTCGCTCATGTTATCTCCCTGTCAAATGCAGCCTTGAGGCTTTTTTATACCGGCGATACGGGCAGCTTTCTTGGCTGGTCCGCCAGGAAATAGTTCGTACAATTCCTTGGTCGGCACACCGCTTTGTTTAGTCAGCTTCCGAATCGAGGGGCCGGTACCATTTTCTTCAAATTCCTTTCGCATGAAATTCAAAACGACAAAATGGCGGTCCGTCAGATTTTCGATGCCTTCCTCCTTGCCAAGAATTTTGGCAATATCAGTATTCCAGCGGGTATGGTCGACCATAAAATTTTCTTCATCAAATTCAATGGTCGCCCCGGCTATTTCACGTGTTGGCATTTCAGTCTCCTTATTACTTTGGTTTAATTATCTGTGTTTGTGGACGGATTACTGACATTTTTCAGAAATGTGATCAGGAATCCAAGCCCCCGCTTGATTTCCGGAGAATTCACCTCGCGCAGCAGTTTCCAGGCCGAATATTCCTCGACTGCATCCGGGTCAAGGTTCCTGAACACTGTGCTGGCATTGTTGAGGGCCTTGAGCATCTCCGGCTGGGTCAGGTTTTTAACCGTCTCCATAATGGTAACAATGTTTTCCGACAGCAGACGCACGTCATCCGGACTGAAATGGGCGACAATATTTTTGGCGACAGCCGTCAGTTCTCGGAAGAAAGCGAAATACCCCTGACGGTCCAACTCATCCAGATGATCCAAAACATCATTGAACAGGCTTTTGCCGATCGGTCGGGCGTCATGGTAAAAATCCAGTGCACTCTCTAATTGCTCAATGGCGCCGGTAATAGTGTTGGTATTGCGCAGGATTTTTTTCAATAGATGGAGAAAATCACCGGTCTTCACGAACGGAGCCACATCCTCCAGTTCGACAATAGCCGAATCGAGGACATCTTTGGCTACAATCGTCAGGTCGTTTTTCAGATCTTCCAGTTCTGCGCGTTGTCGCCGAGTGACCGCCAATTCCGCGGCGATACCATCGAGCTTGGCATTTATTTCAGCCAGTTGCCGCTGTAAAGCTGAATCAACCATTTCAGCGCCTTTTTCCCGCCATCAGCATCTGGGATTCGATTGGCAATTCGGCCCCTTTCAACAGCAGGTTCCAGTACATCCAGCGAAATAGCATCTTGCCGTAATGGTTCATCCGGGTTTCTTCCAGCAGGGAAAACGGCCCCACGCCCGGCAGGGGAAATTTACCGGGTAACGGCTCGGTGTCGTAGTTAAAGTCGATCAGGATACCTTTGCCAAAGCCCGATTCAATGTAACAGTTGGCGTGACCATCGAAGGCGGCCCGCAACGGCCGGCCCTCAATCGCACTGAGGAAATTTTCATACAGTATGTCGGCTTCGAAATGGGCAACCGAACCGGCTTTAGAGCTGGGCAGGTCGGTGGCATCGCCGATAACAAAAATATTCTCGTGGCTTTTCGAGCGCAGGGTATGTTTATCGGTGGGAATGAAATTCAATTCATCACCCATGCCGGAGCGCTCGATCAACGCATCGCCCATGTTGGTCGGGATTGTAACCAGAACATCATATTCGATTTCCTGTTCGTCCCAGGAAATTATTTTTTTTGCGGCATTGTCGACCCGAGCGATGTTGAATTCGGAAGTCAGGCGAATGTTTTTCTTGTCCAGAAAATCACCGAATACTATCGATGCTTTCGGCTTGGTAAAGGCTCCCGGCAGGGGCGTGACGAAATGAATATCTACTTTATCCCGCAAACCTTGCTCGGTAAACCACCAGTCCGCCAAAAATACAAATTCCAGTGGCGCCACCGGACATTTGATCGGCATTTCGGCAATATTCAACACCAGTTTCCCGCCTTCCCAGTATTTAAAGAAGCGGGCCAGGGCGGTGGCACCTTCGATGGTATAAAAATCAAAAATGTCCTTGTGCCAACCGGGGACCTGCAGGCCTTCGATCTCGCCGGGTGCGATTTTGGATCCAGTAGCGATAATCAAATAATCATAAGTCAGAACTTTGCCGTCTTCAAGGAGAACCCTGTTCGCGTCCGGTTCGATGCGCTCGATTCCGGAGAACAGCACTTCGGTTCCCGTGGGGAAAAAATCGCGCTTGGGTTTGACGACATCCTGCGGTCCGTAAATACCGAACGGAATGAACAAGAAACCCGGCTGGTAGTAATGCGTTTCATACTGATCTACAATTGTTATCTGCCACTCGTCCCGGTCCAGTGCCGGAGCCAGTTTATTCAACATCATCGTGCCGGCGGTGCCGGCTCCCAGTATCAACAATTTTTTCATCAGTCTTACTCTATTGCAAATTATTTTCAGGTGTTTGAACCACTGCTCAGGAACCGGCCAGCA
>JBDRBK010000063.1:0-24249 GCA_043822705.1 Fidelibacterota bacterium | reverse complement strand
ACCGCGCAGATTGATTACACCTTCGACAAATTCAGGTGCATGCGGTATTTTTGTTACCTTCATCAGCCGGTTGATATCCTGGACTTTCAAAATATCAACGCCGAACAATTCCTGTCCCAGACGAAAGCCCACCAATTGCAGGATTCCATCGGACCTGAATCCTGTCGAATGCTGGTTCCGGTCAGGTTGTGATACGTGCATTTGACTGTTCATATTATCACCGGACTAAAGCTTGAACTGGTTTACCAGGCTATTGAGCGCTTCCGCTTCGGAGCTCAATTGCTGGGCGGCGGCAGCCATTTGCTGGGCCGAAGTAGCCGACTGTTTGGTCACTGTACTGATGCCTTCCACGTTGGCTGAAATTTCTTCCGCGCCACTGCTCTGTTCCTCAGCGGCAGCCGCAACTTGACTGATGATGGCATCAACATCGTTGACCACCTGTATGATTTCCGATAATGCTTCGCCGGCTTCTCCGACCAGCTTGACACCGGAATCCACTTCTTTGATACCTTCGTTCATCGCGGTGACGGCATTACCGGTACTGCCCTGGATGCCCTTGATCATTTCGGCGATTTCAGCCGTCGCTTTGGTGGTACGCTCCGCCAACACCCGGACTTCATCGGCCACGACGGCAAAACCGCGGCCCTGTTCACCGGCACGGGCGGCTTCGATGTTGGCATTCAGGGCCAGCAGGTTGGTCTGGTCGGCGATGTCATCGATGACCGAGACAATTTTACCGATTTCTTCCGATTGCCGCCCCAGTGCCTCGATCCTTTCGGAAGAAGCACGCACCGCCTGACTGATTCGCTCCATGCCGCCGATCGTCTGTTGTACGATCCGGCCGCCGGTGGTTGCAACGTCATTGGCTTTCTTAGCGGATTGGGAAGCGCTGTTGGTATTATTGGATGACTGCAGAATCGTAGCCGCCATTTCTTCCACCGATGTTGCTACTTCCGATGCCTGGGATTGCTGCTCTTCGGCGCCGGAAGCCAATTCTTCGCTGGAAGCTGATATCTCCTCTGAAGCACTGGATACCTGTTGCACACTTTTTTTGACTTGGTTGAGCATTACCGACACATTCTTCACGGCTGAATTATAAGATTTGGCCATGATACCCAATTCATCATTGCTGTCAATATCCGCGGTGGCCGTCAAATCATTCTTACCCAGGCGTTCCATAACCGTTACCATTTTGGCGATCGGCTTGGTTATTATTCTGATTAAGAACCAGGCTGAAAACAATCCGACTATTATTGACCCTACTTGAAAAACGAGAATCATTAATTTTGCGAAGGACCGGGCTGAAAGCATTTGATCTTTCTGTATGGATCTCAGTTCAGTCGCCACTTCGTTAAATTTTCTGGCTGCATCAATCATTACAGTAGTTTTATCATCTTTCAGCTTATTGACCGCAACATTTTTTTCAAATTCTTTGCGATAGTCCTCTATGGCCGTTTTGATTGCATCCATCTGATCAAGATTGACCTGTTGTACCATTTTGAATCTTGTGGCGGATACTTGATCCAGCATATCCCCCAGTAGAGAATGCATTTCCTCAATATAATTATCGGTATGTCTCAACATGTAATTCTTTTCAATGATTCGTGCATCACTGACGAATTTCACAAGCCGGTTAGCATCATCAGCCTTATTGACCCGTACCTTTAATTTGTCGTATTCGATCTTATCGGCAAACTCCTTGTTCATCTGATTCTTCTGAGATGCACGCAGATCATGCGCCTTGTTATCCGCTGTTCTGGCAGCGGTAACCATCGCATCGCGGGTTTCCTGCAACTGCTTCTGTAAGTCTACATATCCTTCAAATGCGGCTCGATAGGCTTTATACTCATTGTTCAGATTATCCATCATGGAACGATTGCCGGCTTGCTTGAATTTGGCTTTTGTATCGACTATTTGAGCTGCAGTCTGATCCATGATTTCAGCCCACTTAGCAACAGCGGTATAGTCTTCCCGTAAGATAAAGTTCTTTTCCTGCTGTCTGGCCTCCAGAACATATTTTACCAAACGGTTGGCATCGTCACCCTTGTCAACTCGATCGACAACCAGATCTATATTGGTGTAACCGGTGTAACCAACTATAGTTAAAAGAATCAACATCAATACAAAGCCGGCAGTTATCTTAACATTGATTTTTAGATCGTTTAACTTCATCGGACTTCCCCCTATTTGTTATTACCTGTGTTTAACATTGAATTTTTTAGTTTTAGTATTTTTATTTGCAGAGTAGCTTCCTCAATCTCAGTGCAAATACAATACACCATTTGATAGATGAATGCAGGGACCGGTGGAATTTTGTCCGCTACCATTGATGTTTAGATTTTGAATTGATTGACTAAGGTATTCAGGGTTTCCGTTTCCCGGCTGAGTTGTTCCGCGGCACTAGCCACCTGCTGGGCTGAATTGGCGGATTGCTTTGTCACCGTACTGATTCCCTCCACATTGGCGGAAATTTCTTCCGCCCCGGCACTCTGTTCTTCCGCTGATACGGCGATCTGGTTTATGGCTTCCTGAACCAAATTCACGACTGCAATGATCTGTTCCAGTGATTGGCCGGCTTTTCCTACCAGGTCGACCCCCTGATCAACTTCCTCAATTCCTTCATTCATCGCTTGCACTGCATTGTGCGTGCCAGACTGAATCCCCTTGATCATCTCGGCAATCTCAGCCGTGGCCTTGGTGGTCCGTTCCGCCAGCACCCGGACTTCATCGGCTACTACGGCAAATCCGCGACCTTGTTCACCGGCACGGGCGGCTTCAATATTTGCGTTTAAAGCCAATAGGTTGGTCTGGTCGGCAATGTCATCAATGACCGAGACAATTTTACCGATCGCTTCCGAGTGCTGCCCCAGTTCCTCGATCTTGGCGGCCGATGTCCGTACCGCCGTCGAGATACGCCCCATGCCGGCAATAGTCTGTTGAACTACCGATCCGCCTTGATCGGCGTCCTGAGCAGCCTGCCGGGCGGAATCCAGTGCCCGGTTGGAATTGTTGGATGATTCCATGATCGTAGCCGCCATTTCTTCCACTGAGGTAGCGACTTCGGAAGTCTGCGATTGCTGCTCCTCGGCACCCGAGGCCAGTTGTTCGCTGGAAGCCGAAATTTCTTGGGAAGCACTAGCGACCTGGGCAGCACTTTCCCTAACCTGTTTTACAATATTGTGAACTTTTTCGACAAAAACATTGAACCACTTGGAAAGCACACCCAATTCATCGCGGGAATTAATTTCCAGACGCCTGGTCAAATCACCTTCACCTTCGGCAATATCCCTGATCATGACGATCAATTTCTCGATCGGATTAATGGTAGCCCGGATCAACAGCGTATTAATCAGCATCGCCAGACAGACACTGACCAGCAGACTGACAATGATACCTGTGTACATGCTGCGGTTGGCCTGCCGGGCCTCGGCTTGCAGGCCTGACAAGGCCACATTGAATACCTCCAGCACGGCAGTCAAGGCCGGCTCGGTTTCGGTACGGACGATTTCCGCCGCTTTTTCGAAGGCATTTTCATTCTGAATTTCCAGCTCAATTATCCTGCTGAAAATATTGTCCACCAGACCAAGTTCCGGCAAGGTCACAGTATTAAAAATCTGTATCTTGCGCGTATTATTCGCCGCCTGGTTAATATCGATTACCGATTCGTGAATTGCTTCATGATGGGGTAATAGTTCAGTTATCAGGCGGTCGAATTCGCTCCACTCCGCGCGGATTTTTTTGCAGTCGCTGCTACCCAGCCACTGACCGAAGCCGCATTTTTGCGGATCCGTCTGAACGGTGATAGCGCTATTCGCCAGCAGTTGCTCGGAAACAGTCGTGGCCCACTTGTAATGATCGATCAGGCGCAACTGTAATTGTCGCTCGAGTCCCTGGTGTCGTTGTTTATAGGCGGCACCGATCGTAATTGCCGTTTCATGCAACCGCTTATGCGGTTCTTCGATAGCCAGCAATTGTCTCTGCTGCTGGTCCGGTAGTTTGCGAAACTCATCTGATTTAATAAACGCGTAATACCATTTTCCAAGACCACACTTATGACAGTCGGTCTCAACTTTTAATTGTTCGCCATTATCGATAAATAAATCCTTGACGGCGGCTGACCATTTGAAATGATCAACTTCCTTTTCGATCATGAATTGTGTCATTTCCGCCAGTTCACTGTATTGTGAACTCTTGATGTAGGCGATTGCCCCAACTAAAACCATCATCGCCAGCACCAGACAGATGCCGGTAATCAGTTTAAGTTTAATCGACATGTTATTGGTTGACATGCTTTTGCTGCTCCTCGATTGCGTTTTACCCGATACTCAGCACTGACTCGTCCCGGCTGCTGGACCAAATCAGGGCCCCCTAATTCAATCGGGTGAATAAAAATGACCAATAATCATGCCAGCCCCAATCAGGACCGGCTGCCACATTACCAGACAAACCATCGAGTTGTATATTTAATATGGCATTAATACAATATAATCATATCCATATAAAAAGAATATCCATACCAGCGGCTGTCGCCGGTGACCCAATCCAATTATCCAAGAAGGAAAAACTTTCCTTAAAACACTAATTATTAGTTTCGACCTGTTTTAATATTTTGAATTGATGCACGCCTGGCAAATCCATATTATTATAATATTATTATGTACTTGGGTCGCCAGTTTAAAAGATTTTCAGATTAAATTGCCCGCAATTGTCAATTAAGCAGAATCAGGACACCCGGCGGTATTAATATTGCAGGTTGCGTTTAAGTATCAGCCGCTTCATTTGGGATAGCAAAAATTGCCGATAATGCTAAAGTAGCATTGACCCGCAAGCTATTTGCCGCAAACGTCTAATTCAGATTCTCCGAATATGGGACCACAATATGAGTATTGCGATTAATGAATCAGACCCGACATTTTTTCAGACAATTATCCAATATCTCAACGATATCGTCTGGATTACCGACACCGATTTCCGCATTCTTCATGCGACTCCGGCGGTCGAAAAAAATCTTGGTTTTCAACCACAGGAACTGATCGGCCGCACCGCCACCGAATTGGTCCGTTCCGAAGACCGGGTCGAGCTCGATAAGCAGCGGTACAAAACATTGAACGCCGGGTCGATGATCACGCCGGCCGAGATAAAACTGCGACATAAAAACGGTGGCTGGATCGATGTTGAACTGGTCATCCATGATCTGGTATTCAGTCCGCCGATAAATGGTTTATTGATCATCGCTCGGAATATAACACGGCGGAAACAGAACGAAGAGTCGCGACTGAAAACCGAACTGTATTACCGGAAATTATTCGATGATGCGCCAATAATGTACCTGACGACTCGAAATCAGGCCGGACAACCGATAATAACCGATTGTAATAATTTGTTCGTTAGCAACCTTGGCTATCCCCGTGAGGTGATTATCGGCAAATCGATCCACCATTTTTATACCGAAGAATCCCAGCAACAATTATATGGCGGTGGCGGATATAAACGAGCCATTGAGGGCAAATTCGATCTGGAAGAACGTGACTTCATCTCCCGGGAGGGAAAAATAATCAACGCCCTGATTCGTTCGATTCCGGATCTCGACAGCACCGGACGGACCATTGGCACCAAAACCATGTATCTGGATATCACTCGACTGAAAAAGGCCGAGGAAAATTACCGGCTGGTCATTGAAAATGCCAATGAGGCTATTTTCATCAACCAGGACGGACGTTTCGTCTTCGTTAATCCCAAACTACTGGAGATAACCGGATACGAAAAAGCGGACTTTCTCCAGGGCGATATATTCCGTTACGTTCATCCCGATGACCGAGCAATGACACTGAATTACCATATCCGCCGGTTCAGTGGAGAAAATGTACCCAATAAATATGAATTTCGGATTGTCTGTTCCAGCAGTCAAATTCGCTGGGTCGAAGTCAATGTGGTTCTGATTCAGATTGATGGCCGGCCGGCAACATTGAATTTTATGACCGATATTCACGAAAGAAAATTAGCCGAGGCGGAACTGCAGCAATCGTTGAAACTGGAAACCGCCCTGTTTCAGATCGCCCGGGCCAGCAGCCTGGTGCCGGATGTAAAAACACTTTGTGAAGTCACGCATAAAGAACTCGGGGCAGTCCTGGATGCCGGTAATTTTTATGTCGCGCTCTGGGATGAGGAAAAGGAGCTGCTTGAATTTCCGTTTTTCATGGACCAGAAAGATCCCCATCCCGGGGTACTGGCACCAGGTAAAGGTACCATAGCTTATGTGTTGAATAGCGGGCGACCGCAATTACTTACCATTGCGGAGATCAACTCATTAACCGAAAAAGGCGAGTTGTCAGTCATCGGTAGCGTTCCGAAAATCTGGCTGGGCGTACCACTTAGCTTCGAAAATAAACTGATCGGCGTAATGGCGATTTACCACTACGACAAACAGGATGCCTACACCTGTCGCGATCTGGAGATTCTCGAATTTCTGGCAAACCAGATTTCCGAGACAATCGCAAAAAAACGAACCGAAGAAGCACTGCGACAGAGTCAGACCCGCTATCGGGAATTATTTGACAATTCGCCCCTTGGATTCTACCGCACTACACCGGATGGCGAACTTTTGATGGCCAATCCGGCGCTACTGGACATGCTCGGTTTCACTTCGATCCAGGAATTGTCCCGGAATAGTTTGATTCAGGGCAGTTTTTCCGGGCACAATTATAATCGCGAAGATCTCCTGGCTCAGATCAATTCAGAAGGCAAAGTTGCCGGGTGGGAAGCCGAGTGGACCCGGCCTGACGGTACGATTCTGTATCTGCGTGAAAACGCCCGGGCGATTTTCGATGACTCCGGTGGCTTGTGCTATATTGAAGGTACGGTGGAAGATATATCCCAGCAGAAGGACCTGGAAAACCAGCTACAGCAATCTCAGAAAATGGAAGCGATCGGACATCTGGCCGGGGGCGTCGCCCATGATTTCAACAATATGCTGGGCGGCATCCTGGGTTTTGCCGAACTGGCACAGTCACATATCAACGATCATGCCGCCACCGGTGAATATCTTGACAATATCATTGAAAAATGCAGTAATGCCGCCACATTGGTCCAGCAATTGTTGGCTTTCAGTCGCCAGCAGGTGCTGAATCGGCAAGTCCTGAATCTGAATACGGTAATCAAAGGATCAATCAAATTTTTGCAACGCGTCATCGGCGAAAACATCAGAATTATCCGTAATCTCAATCCTGATATCGATCTGATAAAGGCCGATTTGACCGCACTGGATCAGATTATCACCAACATCTGTCTCAACGCCCGCGATGCGATGCCGGACGGTGGTACCCTGTCGATTCAGACGGATAATATTACCGTCGACAATGCCTCAATTCCCAACAACCCCGTAGTCGTAGCGGGCCGGTTTGTCTGTCTGAAAATTTCCGACACCGGTTGTGGAATGGACGAACTCGTCCAGCAACGGATTTTCGAACCATTCTTCACGACCAAAGATGTCGGCAAGGGCACCGGATTGGGGATGTCCATGGTCTACGGCCTGACTAAGCAGCATGACGGATTTATCAATATTATCAGTTCGCCCGGACAGGGCAGCACGATCGAATTGTATTTTCCCGCTCACCAGGCGGAATCCAACAGCCATGAGCAAAAAGCCACCAGTAAGGTTCCGGGGGGCCGGGAAACGATTCTGGTGGTCGAGGACGATTGCGATCTGCTGGTGATTACCGAAGCACTGTTAAAAAACTACGGTTACAAAGTATTCATCGCCACCGACGGTAATACAGCCTACGGCAAATTTCTGGAACATCAGGCAGAGATCCGACTGGTAATAACCGACGTGATCATGCCTGAAATAAGCGGTGTGCATCTGTTCGAGAAAATCCGTGCCCTGAATTCGGAAGTCCGATTCCTGTTCATGACCGGTTATGCCCCGGATACGGCCTTTTACAAGAAAATCAGCACGGAACAACAAGAAATCATTCAAAAACCGATACGCGGGGTAATACTGGCCGATAAAGTGCGGGAAATCCTTGATAAAAAATAGTTACGGCGAATTAACCCGGTGACAGTAATCCGGCAATCTTCGACGGTCTGTTATTATTCTTTCTTACCGATAGTAAGATTTAGCATTTTTTTTAGTAATTTCTCAATGATTGACCAACCGCTTGAACAACACCATATCTTTGCCCAAAACTGCCGTGAGGAATAAAGATATATGAACAAAACGAATACTGTCGACCTCAACCGCCGAATTCAAGATTTGGAATTATCTTTAAAAGCCCAGCAGGATATAAACGCCGAGCTGTCGGGAAAAACCAAGCGCTTCCACACCATTATCGATCAAGCCAGCGACGGTATCGTATATGTTGACAAGCGCGGCAAAGTGCTTGAGGTCAATCCGGCGATAACGGAAATTACCGGCATCCCGGCCGATCAACTAGTCGGGCAGACCGCGGTCAGTCTGGTCAGAAAAAATGTCGATGCTGGTAGTGTGAAAAGCCTGCTGGCGATAGTAAAACAAGTCCTGTCCGGTAAATCCCATGATTATCTGGAAATCGAATTCCGGGGTAAAATTCTGGAAATATCAGCGCAATTCAGGAAAGGTGCACCGGGAATCACCGGAATAATCCGTGATATTACCAAATTCACAACAACCCACAAGATTTCCAAATTATATAAGAATATATTTAACAATTCCAAAGATGGCGTGGCGATCATCGATCTGGAGGGGAAATACCTCGAACAGAACGATGCTCACCGGAGAATGATCGGCTATTCCGATCAGGAACTGGTCGGGAAAACGCCGGCGATTCATCTGGGTGAAGACTGTTTCAAAGATATTGCCCGGCATCTGGCAGAGAAGGGCGAATACCGGGATGAAGTAATCTGCACGTCTAAATCAGGAGTGGAATTCCCGGTCGAATTATCAGCCTTTACCGTCTATGATGACAACGGCGCACCGCTCTGTCATGTTGGAATTAAACGTGACATCAGCGATAGCAAACAGGCGGAAAACGCCCTGCGCGATAGCGAGCAGCGACTACGGGCCATTCTCGATCACGAACCGGAATGTGTCAAAATCATCGACCCGGCGGACCGAATCAAATATATGAATCCCGCCGGACTGGTGATGATGGAAGCGGAATCGCTTGAAAATATTGTCAATCGGCCGCTCTATCCCTATATCGATTCCAAGGACCTGGAAACCTATAAACAGACCGCGCGGGCTGCTTTTACCGGCCGCGACGGAATCTTTGAATTCGGTATTACCGGTCTGCGCGGCACCCATCGCTGGCTGGAATCGCATGTCACTCCCCTGCGGGACAACACAGGAATAATTACCAGTGTGCTTTCGGTTACCCGTGATGTGACCGAGCGGCGGTTGGCGGAAGAGGCGCTACGGGAAAGCGAATATAAATACCGGATGCTGGCGGAACAGTCGCTACAGGGGATTGTAATCTTCCAGGGACCGGATTTGGACATCCGCTATATGAATGCGGCGTTTTTGGAAATGATCGGCTTCTCGCAGGCCGAGCTTCAGTCCGCGCCGACCAATATCCTGATCGATCGGTTCCATCCCGACGATCGACAACTTTTGCTCGACAATTATCACAACCGGCTGGCCCATAAAAATGTCGAATCGAATTATGAGATACGGGCATATCACCGGAACGGTTCCCTGCGTTGGTTCGAAATTTTTTCCAATCAAATCGAATACGGTGGTGAACCGGCGGTACAGGTGGCGGTCATCGACGTCACCGATCGTAAAACAGCCGAGGAAAAATTACGGATCGCTTTGCAGCAGATGATTGACATTGTCGAATTTTTACCGGACGCGACCTTCGTAATTGACAGCGAAAAACGTATCGTCGCCTGGAACCGGGCTCTGCAGGAAATGACCGGCGTGCCGGCGGTGAATATGCTGGGAAAGGGGAATTATGAATATGCGCTGCCGTTCTACCAGGAGCGGCGGCCAGTTACGATCGATCTCCTGGATGAAGAGAATCCGGAGTTAGAAAAGCATTATAACCTGGTGCTGCGCAGCGATAACTATATCTACACCGAAGCATTTCTCTCCAAAATGTATGATGGAAAAGGCGCCCATGTCTGGATCAAGGCATCGTCACTATTGGACAGTGAAGGCAAGCGCTATGGCGCTATTGAGACGATTCGCGATATAACCGATCGCAAACAGGCCGAATTTGCCCTGAAGGAAAGCGAAGAAAAATACCGGCTGCTGATCGAGGGACAGACCGATCTGGTGGTCAAGGTTGATTTGGAAGGTCGATTTCTGTTTGTCAGCCCGACCTATTGCGAATTATTCGGGAAGTCCGAATCCGAATTGATCGGCCAGCGCTACCTGCCACTGGTACACGAAGAAGATCGTGAGTTAACCGCCCGGGAAATGGAAAAATTGTACCAGCCACCATACACCTGTTACGTGGAACAACGGGCTTTTACTAAAACCGGCTGGCGCTGGCTGGCCTGGTCCGATAAAGCGGTGCTGGATGAACATAATAAAGTCCGGGAAATCATTGGTGTCGGTCGCGATATCACCGAAAGCCGCCTGGCGACCGATTTATTGCAGCGGGAAAAGAATTTCAACAGCGCCCTGATCGAAACCAATCCCGCCTTTTTTGTAGCCATTAATGCCGAACACAAAACGATCATGATGAACCGGTCCATGCTCAAGGCTCTGGGGTACAGTCTGGATGAAGTCGTCGGAACGGACTACCTGACTAAAATCATTCCGGAAAAAAACCGGGCGGATCTGGTACCGATTTTCCAACGATTGGCCAGCTTCTCCGAACCGACGGTAAACGAGAACCAGGTTCTGACCAAAGACGGACGGGAATTGATGGTCGAATGGCATGGAAGATCGGTTTACGGCAATAATGGTGAGTTTGAATATTTCTTCGGTGTCGGAATCGACATCACTGAAAGAAAACTGGCCGACGATGCCCTGCGGGCAAGTGAGGCCAAATACCGTCAGCTTTACGATGATGCCGATATATTCGTCTCAATCTATGACCGTACCGGTACCTGTGTCCTGATGAATAAGATTGTCGCTCATCACCTTGGCGGTGCCCAGGAAGATTTTATCGGAAAGAATATAAGACAGATTTATCCTAAAGAGGCCGATCAATTACTCAAACAAATTCAGCAGGTGATTGTCAGCGGAGATAAACAGCATGTCGAAAGTCTGGTTGTATTCCCCACCGGCGAAAGCTGGCTGGCTTCCGACATCCATCCGCTGAAAAATATTGACGAGTCGATCGAGACGGTCTTAATAATCTCTTATGACATCACCGACCGGAAGCTGACGGAAAAATCACTCCAGGTGAGCGAACGCAAATTCCGCGATATTGCCGAATTGCTGCCGGAAACGATCTATGAGACCGATATCGACGGTACCCTGACTTTCACCAACCGGATCGCCTACAAAAAATTCGGTTATACGGAAGATGATCTTGAACCAGGCTTCAGCGCTTTTGATATGCTGATCCCGGAAGACCGCGAAAAGGCCCGGCTGAATTTTGCCGCTGTCCTGACGGGATGGAAACGGGAGCCGGTCCAATATATGGCCAGGCGTAAGAACGGCTCGGTCTTTCCGGTGATCATTTATTCTTCACCGGTGCTTCGCGATGGCCAGCCGGTCGGCGTCCGGGGAATCGTAGTGGATATCACCGACCGGGTCCAGGTGGAAGAGGCCCTGACCCAGCTCAACCGCACTCTGATCCAGCAGCAGAATATGTTCGTCAGCGGTCCCGCGGTGATCTTCAAGTGGAATATAAGCGGCGCGCAACCGGTCGAGTATGTTTCGGCTAATGTTAAACGCGTGCTGGGCTACACCGTCGAGGAGTTCATCTCTGGTAAAGTAATTTACAAAGATCTGGTGCCTGAAGAAGATTGGAGAATTCTGGCCCGTGAAGTCCATACGTACACAGCGAATGATCAGCCCAGCTTCGAACATAAACCATACCGACTCAGAAAAAAAGACGGTAGTCTGATCTGGGTCAACGATTATACCACGGTGATAAAAAATACCACCGGCGAAGTTGTGAACTATCTGGGATACATTCTTGACATCACCGAACAACGCCGTACCGAACAGGCGGTGCGCGAGAGTGAAGCCAAATATCGCACGATCATCGAAAACACCATGGAAGGGATGTACATCATCCAGGATCAGAAAATTCAATTCTGCAACCAGCGTTTTGCCGATATGTTCGGTTTCGGTGATCCCGGCGCAGCCAGCGGCCACGATCTGCTGGAATTGATCGCCGCCGAGGATTTGGAAACGGTCGCGCGCATTATACAGCTCCGCGAATCTGGAATCGATAACGCGACCAGTTTCACCTATAAAGCCCGACGGATCGACCTGACCGAATTCGACGTGGAAACACTGGGAAGCCTGATTACCTATCAGGGCCGACCGGCGATCCAGGGGGTAATGCGTGACGTTTCGGAAAAACTGAATCTGGAAGCGCAGTTACAACAGGCGCAGAAGATGGAGGCCATCGGCCAACTGGCCGGCGGTGTCGCCCACGATTTCAACAACATGCTGGGCGGTATCATGGGCTACACTGAACTGGCTCTCAGTCGTGTGAGCGACGACGAGATCGTGTCCAAGTATCTCAAATATATAGTCGAAAAATGTGACAGCGCCGCTGTTCTCGTGCGCCAGTTACTGGCCTTCAGTCGCCGGCAGGTTCTGCATATGCGCTATCTCAGTCTGAATTCGAATATTGAAGATTCGATCCGATTTCTGCAACGGGTCATCGGCGAGAATATTATCGTCAGTGTCGATCTGGCCGCCAACCTGCATACGATCAATGCCGATCCAACGGCAATCGATCAGATAATTACCAACCTGTGCATCAATGCTCGGGATGCCATGCCCAATGGTGGCGAACTGAAGCTGACCACCGGCAATGTCTACCTTGATCAGGAATTCTGCCATTCCCGCTCCGAGCTCGAACCGGGACAGTATATCTGTCTGACGGTCACCGATAACGGTACCGGGATGGATGAAATCACTCTCAGCCGGATCTTCGAACCATTCTTCACCACCAAGGGCACGGGTAGGGGAACCGGGCTTGGCCTGGCCATGGTCTACGGACTGGTCAAGCAGCACGGCGGATTTCTGGAATGCATCAGTGAAGTCGGTATCGGATCCAGTTTTCAGTTGTATTTCCCGGCATTGGGTGCTCAGATAATACAGGAAGAACTGTGGACCGACGAGAATGTACCCGGCGGCAGCGAGACCTTGCTGTTGGTGGAAGATGATCCCGATCTGCTGGGCATCACTAAATCAATCCTGGAAAACTGCGGCTATACAATCATTTCCGCCGGCAACGGCCTGGAGGCCTACAATGCCTACATCGATAATCAGGATGTAATCAAACTGATCGTGTCGGATGTAGTGATGCCCGAAATGGGCGGTATCGAATTATTCGAAAAAATCAACCATCTGGATGCAAAAGTAAAATTCCTGTTTATCAGTGGTTACGCGCCAGGGACTGCTTTTAAAAATTTTGTCGATAATCCAATCATCGAACTGTTGCAGAAACCATTTCGCAAGATCGATATTGCCGTAAAAGTCAGAGCCTTGTTGGATCAGAATTAAGCCGGCACCGGCACCGCCACGCCGGCACCGACTTAACTTCAACTTTCCTGCCTGCCGGATCAGACCTCGATTACGTCCTGTTCGATCGCGACCGTCTGTTTCATCTTTTCCTGTTCCTCGTTGTTCAGGACCTGGTCCAGATTGAGCAGGATCAGCAGTCGCTCGGCGTTGCCGTTTTTAGCGTCATTCAATTTGCCGACGCCTTCGATGTAATCCGAATCGACACCGGAGACAATCGGTGGCGGCGGTTCGATGGTGTTGCCGGGAACACGAAGCACTTCCTCGACGGCATCCACTACGAAACCGACTTTCTGTCCACTGACGTCGACCACCACAATCCGGCTGGATTTGGTATAGTCGCCTTCTTCCAGACCGAAGCGTTTGCGCAGGTCGATCACAGGCAGGATCGTTCCACGCAGATTGATCACACCTTCCACAAATTCCGGCGAATGGGGTATCTTGGTCACGGCCATCATGCGGTTGATATCCTGTACTTTCAGAATATCAACACCGAAAAGTTCCGCGCCCAACCGGAAGCCGACTAGTTGCAACAACTGATCGCTGTAACGGCTGATTTTACCGTTGCCGGTCTCAGCGGAATTAACCTTGGTTGTATTCATTTTCATCTCCCGTCTATAACTTGAACTGTTTTATCAGTGCGTTCAACGCTTCCGATTCCTCGCTCAGTTGCTGCGCCGCCGAGGCCATCTGCTGGGCGGAGGTAGCAGATTGCTTGGTAACGGTGCTGATACCTTCGACGTTGGCCGATATTTCTTCGGCACCGGCGCTTTGTTGTTCCGCCGCGGCCGCCACCTGACTGATCACGTTGTCGACCTCATTGACTACGGCGATAATCTCTTCCAGCGCCGAGCCAGCCTTTCCGGCCAATTCGACACCGGAGTTCACCTCTTTGATACCATCATCCATGGCGCTGACGGCGGTGCCGGTACTGCCCTGGATGCCTTTAATCATTTCGGCAATTTCCGCTGTGGCCTTAGTGGTCCGTTCGGCCAGCACCCGGACTTCATCGGCCACAACGGCGAAGCCGCGTCCCTGTTCACCGGCACGGGCGGCTTCGATATTGGCATTCAACGCCAGCAGGTTGGTTTGATCGGCAATATCATCGATCACCTTGATGATCTGGCCGATCTCCTCGGACTGACGCCCCAATTCCTCGATCCGTTGGGCGGAACTGCGTACGGCGTCACTGATCCGCTGCATGCCGGCGATCGTCTGCTGCACGATACCACCGCCGTTAGTGGCCACATTGGCAGCTTTCTTGGCGGAGGCGGAAGCGGTATTTGTATTGTTCGACGACTGCAGGATCGTAGCGGCCATCTCTTCCACCGAAGTGGCTACTTCCGAGGTCTGGGACTGCTGCTCTTCGGCACCCGAGGCTAATTCTTCACTGCTGGCTGATATTTCCTGCGAGGCGGTGGTCACCTGTTCGGAACTGATTTTTACCTGACTGATGACCGAATGCAGTTTATCGACAAAAATATTGAACCAGCGCGCCAGTTGACCCAGCTCATCCTTGGAATCAAGATCAAGCCGGCGGGTCAGGTCGCCTTCGCCTTGAGCGATATCCTTCAACATATCGACAACCTTAACCAAGGTGGTCACGATCAGGCGTGCAGACAGCCAGACGACCAGCGCTGCAATCAGGATCAACACCACGCCCATGATCGCCAGCGATACCGCCATTTTTTTGACCGCCGTCATGAATTCTTCCGTATTCTGGCGAATGGCAATCATCCAGTTGGTGCTGGCGTTGGTGCGAAAATGAACTACCACGTCCTTGCCCTGCCAGTCATAATTGAAATAACCATTTTTCATTTCCAGCATCTTGGGGCCGAAACTGTATTTGGACAAGTCCAGTTTCATGATCTGGGTCTCATCAGGATAAGCCAGTACGATTCCCTGGTAGTCCATCATATACATATAGCCCGATTCACCGAGACTGAAATTCGATATATACTGCGAGGAAAATTCCATCAGTTCCACCGGCGTGCCAATGATTCCCACAACCTCACCGTTACTGAAGATCGGGACGGTCATTAATGCCACGGGACGTCCGGAAACGGGGGAAACACCGGCATTACCGATATAGCGTTCGCCACGGGTGGCTTTGCGGGCGTTCTCCTGGTAAACCGGAATTTGACTGATATCAATATTCAAAGCGGCGGCATTTCCGGCGCCCAGCAGAAATATTTTCCCGGTTTTATCCGCCAGGAAAAGGTTCTCATATTCCTTGGAAACCGCCAGCATGTTGGTCAAGGCTGTTTGTGCTTCCTCACGGCGATTGCCGAGGCAGGCATCGACAAATACCGGCAATTTGCTGAAGCGAACAGCATCATTGAATTTTTCATCAACCCAGATTTGCAGCTCCGTCTCCGTCTTTTCCAATATCCGAACCAGTCCGTCGTTTTGTGTTGCCGTGGTTTCCTTGGCCTGGCTGTTGTAGAGCAAAACTGTCGCGATCACGATCACCAGCGCCAGCGGCGGCAATAATGATACAAACAGTTTTTTCTGTACACTCAGATTTTGAAACATCTTCATATTCGTAATCTCCTAGTTGTATTCATAGTTTGAATTGACGCATCAACTCGTTCAATTCCCCCGTCGTGAAGTTTAATTTTTCAGCTGCAATCGTCATTTGCCGGGCGGCGTCGGCCGACTGTCCGGTAATCGTACTGATCCCTTCCACATTGGCGGAAATCTGCTCGGCACCGCTGCTTTGTTCCTGGGCGGAAATAGCAATCTGATTGACCGATTTTTCAACACTCTCCACCATCGTGTTAATCCGTTCCAGTGATTGCCCGGTTTCCTCAACCAGGGCCACGCCCTGGTTGACCTGGGCTATACTGTCGTCCATGGCCTTGACCACCGACCCGATTCCATTCTGAATGCCCTTGATCACCCCGTCAATCTCGGACGTGGCCCGGGTCGTGCGTTCAGCCAGAATCCTGACCTCGTCGGCGACAACGGCAAACCCACGTCCCTGATCACCGGCACGGGCGGCCTCGATATTGGCATTCAGCGCCAGCAGGTTGGTCTGGTCGGCAATATCTTCGATCACTTTGACAATCTGTCCGATCTCCTCCGATTTCCGGCCGAGATCCTCGATCCGCCGGGAAGAAGTCTGAACGGCCTCCGAAATGCGGCTCATTCCCCGGACTGCTTTTCGGACCACTTTGCCGCCGGTGCCGGACACGTCGGCAGCCTGCCGCGCTGAATCCAGTACCTGACCGGAATTGTTGGAAGACTGTAATATCGCCGCCGCCATTTCCTCCACCGAAGCGGCCACCTCCGCCGTCTGAGTCTGCTGCTCTTCCGCACCGGACGCCAGTTGATTGCTGGAAGCGGAAACATTCTGGGCCACTTCCGCAATCTCTCCAACACCGTTGCGTACCTGCAGAATTATCTGTTGGATTTTTTCGATAAAAGTATTGAACCACTTGGATAGTACGCCCAGCTCGTCCCGGTTCTCCACCAGCAGGCGCCGGGTCAGATCGCCTTCGCCCTGAGCAATATCTTTAACTGACAAAATCACTGCTATCAACGGTTTTAATATCTGGACCCGAATCACCAGGAAAAGTACCCCGGCACTCACGATCAGCAGCACCAGACAGACCGACAAAAACAGCACCCGGCTGGATCGGGCCCGCGTCAGTATGTCGGTCGTCGCCAAGGTTGTCACCAGCACGCCGCCAATATCACCACTGGCTCCGGTGTGACAATCAAGGCAACTGGCTTCGAACAGAATCGGGTCATACAGCGTGATCAATCCGTCCGCGAACCGTGATTCATCAAATGCGGCGGCTTTGCTGTCGATCACCTGGGATTTGATTGACGCTCCGTGTGAAATGGACTGGTTTTCGGTGCGGGTCGTAAGGTACACGGTAAATTCGGGATCCAGCAGATCGATGCTGGTAACAGTGGCTTCACGGGCGATATTCTGCAATAATATATCGACCACTTCCATTTCACCGTTGATCATCGGATATTCGATGCTTTTGTTGATCAGAGCCGACACCTGCACCAGATTACTTTTTTTGCCAGCCACGGCGGTATTGGTCTCATTTAAATAAATCAGGTAAAAGACCGGTACAATCAGGGTGGTGAGCGCCAGAAATAGTAAGATTGGTATTTTTATCCCCAGCGACAGGTTCCTGAAAGCCAACATTTTTTTCACAATATTCATAAGTTCGTTCTTTGGTGGTCGTTCCGTATTAGTGCGTCTGCATTCCGTAGCGCGGCGGCAACTTGTGCCTCATCCGGTTATCAGAGTTTGAATTGGTTTACCAGTTGTTTCAGTACCCCTGTCTCATTATTCAATCCTTCCGCTTCCTTGGCCAATTCCTTGGCGGCCGCGGCCGATTCCTTCGTCACTTTGGAAATATCCTGCAGCGTGACCGATATCTGCCCGGCACCGGCGCTCTGCTGTTCGGCGGCACTGGCAATCTGCTCGATGGCGTCATCGACACTCTGCACTACCGCCAGGATATCGTTCAACGATTTACCTGCGGATCGGGCTAGTTTCACCCCGACGTCGACCTCCTGCAAACCCTTGCCCATCGTGTCGACGGCCTGACCGGTGCCCTGTTGAATCGATTTGATCATTTCCGATATCTCGGCTGTGGCCCGGGTCGTACGCTCGGCCAGGACCCGTACTTCATCGGCAACCACGGCAAATCCGCGTCCGTGCTCACCGGCACGGGCGGCTTCAATGTTGGCATTCAAGGCCAGCAGATTGGTCTGGTCGGCGATATCATCTATCACCGATATGATCTTACCGATCTGGCTGGACTGCTCGCCAAGCTTGCGTACCGATTCAGCCGATGATTGCACCGAATTCGAAATATTATCGATCCCGGCGACAGTCTGGGTTACTGCTTCTCCACCCTGCGAAGCGACCTCGGTCGCCCGGCGGGCGGCATCCCGGGCGTGATTGGCACTTTCGGCGGTACTCTGGATTGTCGAAGTCATCTCCTCGATCGAGGCCGCCGCATCGGCTGCCTGACTCTGCTGTTCATCCGAGCCGGCGGCCAATTCCTCGCTGGCGGCAGTGATGATCTGGACCGAATCGGTGAGCTTGTCCACGCCTTCCTTGATCCGGATTATCATGGCCTGCAGTTTGTCGGCAAATTGATTGAACCAGTGCGCCAGTGCGCCGAATTCATCCTTGGTGACAATGTCGAGCCGCTGGCGCAGATCGCCTTCACCGGCGGCGACATCGCGCATCCGGTCGATCACCAGCGTCAACGGCCGGGTTAAGTATTCAGTCAGCACGATCAGCATTAATACCATGGTCAAAGTCAAAAAACCGGCAAAGCGGGTGATCAGGGTACCCAACTGGACTTTGGCGGCGACCAGAGCGGCCACATTTACACCGACCGCCAGCAGGTATGGTTCACCCTCGAGATCGTATTCACGACGGTTGATCACAATCTCGTCGTTCAGGAAGAATCCGGCATCGTCAAAATTCATCACGGCCCAATCGGAATAAACCTGCCGGCCCAGTCGTGCCGGAGCTTCGCCGGCGGAATTCCTCACTTCCATATACAGGATTTCAGCGGATTGCCCGATTTTATCGAACACCTGTTGCACCAGCTCATAATCCTGAAATTCCAGCGACAGGCTGATTGATTCCATCAGCATGCGGTTCATGGTCGCGCTCTGCTGCAGAAAAGAATTCATGCTGATCCGGTAAATCCGTTCCGGCAATACTATTCGCAGGCTACCCATGCAAACCAGAACGCCGATTGTCGCGGTCAGTACAAATTTCCCCTTGAACCCGGTCCAATACTGACCGGAAAAAAATTGTGCGATTCGCATTTCATTTACCCCCGTTCGCTTTAATGATAATAATCAATTGCATATCTTACTGATATATCAACGTGTATAATTCGTTCTCACTGATCGGATAATTCATCTGCTCGCGTACCGCCTCGTTCACTACAATTGTGAGATTGTCCGAATCCTTGATGTACATCAACGCCCCGTTGACCAGCCAGTCCTCGGAAAAGGCAATCACCGGAATCTGTTTCATTTTACTCATCCGGCAGATCTTTTTGATCATGGTCAGGTCCTGGGTGGCCGGGCAGGGCCAGATGATAATGGCATTGACCTGCTTGTCATTCACCAGGAAGTTGAAATCCCTGTACATATCCCCAATAAAATCCGATTGAGTGAGAAAAATGCGCATCTGGCGCGGCGGTTGGGTCTGGATCGAATTGAGCCGGGTTATCAAATCGGCCGGAACCCGGTCACTGATTATGCCCACCGACAATACTACAAAATTATGGCGTTTGATACTGTCCAGGGCCCGGGGCAACAAACTGGTGCCGTCCTGGGCAAGGACAATGCCTAACAATCCACCCAAAAGGATCAAGCGTCTGACTTTATGCTTCGACAGTAACATGTAATAACTCCTCCTCAATATTGATCGCGACAGTATTTCCGTCCGGATTCGGTATCGACGGTTGTCGATCCGGTCTTGGTTTCGGTTGCCGTGACGATTTTCCCTCCGAAAGAATCGCCTGAACTCCGGATTTGGCCATGCTTTTTCATCGCGGGGCGTGGCCAGTTGTTGCTAACGTCATTATTGCCGGGTCGGGGAACCAGTGCCCTGGTTGGGGTAGGATGGATTGGAGCAGGAGAGTGCGGTGGGATCGGGCAAAAGTTCGTTGCCGCGGCAAATGACTGCTTCCGGAGTTCAGGCGTATAGCGCTCATTGGTAGTATTGCGACCTTCTGTACTAGTTGGCCGCCAATTTTAAAACTACCGGTCTTTTAATCTGGGTATCCATTATATCCTTTTATTTACAAATCATGTGCCAGAGTCCGGGGCCGGATTCCACGGCCGGAATATTATTTAAAATGGATTATGTCAGAGGAACTGAATGACGGAGCAATTATATCAAAAACTGGTATTTATCAAGGAGTATATAGAACTGGAAAGTTTTACTGGTGGTCGGAAAAAAAATCCCGGTTCATTATTTCTGGTACGAACCGGATAAAGATAACTTGCAGAATCAATACTGGGATCAGGGCTCGAGTTTTCTCAGATCATCCAATAATCTTTCCACGACTTCGCTGAGAATATCGTCGGTTTCATAACTGCCGTCCTGGATTTTCCGGCTGATCGACTCCAGGCGGGTCGAACCTGATTCAGCGCTGTCGCGGTCCGTACCGATAGCCGCCTGGGCCAGGCCGGGCAGCTCGGACAGCGCGCTGGCTACTTTGTCGATGACTTCCGGCCGGGAATAGAAGCCGGCGCTGATTTTTTCACGCACGATCCGAACGGTGTCGTCATCCAGGGTGCGATTACTGGTCAGTTCCTGCAGGTAGCGGGTTATTTCCGATTGCTCATCCGAGATTTTACGGCCCTGCGATGAAATTTCGACACTGTCCTTGATGACCTTGGACTGAGCGATTTTCGCTGCTTCCGCCGGTTGATCCTTGCGGACGGTATCGACCCGCTTGACTTTCTCGTCCCGTTCCAGTCGTTTCTGATCGGACTGAAAACCGGTTATGTTTTTAATCGGTGTCACCGTTGTTACTCCTGAAGAATGTTGATCAATTTACTGGACACCTGTTTGCGGCTGGCCAGATTGGACATATTCTTCTGACGTTCCTTAAGATTACTGATTTCACTGACACATTTTACTTTCAGGGACTGGAGAATATCCATGATTTTCGCATCGACTCCGATCAGGATTTTTGCCATGGTGGCGATCTCTTCATCGATCGTATCCGGTTGGACATATGAATAGGGATCACCCTCATATAATCCCTGGACGTGCGATTCCAGTTCCCGCAGCTCGGCGATTTTCTGCTGGCGGTAGGTCAGCAGATCGTAGATCGAATCGGTGGTGGAGCCGCTGGAGCAGTCCAGTATCTTCTGCGATTCTGCCAGAATCGTACGAAAACAATCCCGTTCCTGGTTCAATAACTGGGTCAGGTTGTGTCGTGTCTGTGTAAGTACCATTTCAGGCCTCCTGGTGAAAAATGATCCCCGCTAATGCTTTCATTGATTTGGTCAGACGTATCATTTCCTCCGACGGTATCTGGCGGATTATTTTCCCGGTGGTCTTATCCTTCACCAGGATTATCGGCCGGTCGCTGCCGGGATCGACCGAGAAGGAAATATCAGTACTGATATTCTGTACGAATTCGTTGATATTTTGCACCACTTTTTCAATGTCAATGGTCTGGGCGATCCGCTCATTCTCGGCTTCTTCCGCTTTTTTCTCAGTGGCCCGGGATGGTCCCGCCGGCTTGGGGCTGAGATCCTTCTCGCTCCACTGTGAGCCCGTTATCCGGACGGATTCGGTATTATCCAGGGCGCCGCTCATCATTATCTGCTGCTCATGAAAGTGTTGAAAAATGACTGCTGATCGGCCAGGGCGGCCATCATCTGCTGGAGCCGGGCAAATTCATTACGGAGGGCGGCTTCCTTCTTGACCAATTGCTCCTCCATCACCTTGATACGATCATTCATGTAAATCAATTGATTATCAATGTTTTTCTTGCTGTCGTCGATCGTGCCGCCGGTCTTGACAAATTCGGCCAGGTAATCTTCGATCCTGGTGGCGACGCCGTCGCTGGCCCGGAAGATGTCGGAAATATTGTTCGAATTCGATTCCAACGCCGTAGTGAATTTTTCCATATCTTTGATCGATAATTGGCCGCTGTCATCGGACTCGATCCCCAGATTGAAAAGCGTCGTGTAGTTCAGCGATGCGGCACCGGTGACTTCCTGACGGGCGATATTCCGCAAATCATTGATCATATTTTTGTAGATCAGATCGCGTGACAGCAGTCCCAGATCTTCGGAAGTCGAGTTCCGGGTCTGATCCTCCAGATATTCCAGGCTCTCGTTATAGGCCGTGATAAAGGAATTGACTTCTTCCGTGACGGCGGCGACATCGGCATTAATCGTAATGGTTTCGGTGGTGGCAAAAGTGTCCAGCAGTTGCAGGGTGACGCCGCTGATGGCATCGGTGACATTATTCGAGTCCCGGTAAAATGTCAGGCCGTCGATATTCATTTTGGCATTCAGCAGGCTGTCGGTGGCACTGGTGCCGACCTGGGTGATCCAGCCACCGGAACTACCGCTGCTTTGGGCAGCGTTATTGACTTCCAGGGTCGTCAACAATAAATCGGCGCTGTCGGAAAAATCCATACGGTTGGTATAGCCGGATAATTCGCTACGGAAAATCAGACGTGATTTGCCGGTTTCCTCGGTCACCACACTGGCATGAATGACTTCGCTGCTGTTGATTGTTTCGGTGGAAACGGCATCGGACATGGCGGTATTGATGGCATCGGCGATCGCCAGCAGGACTTCTTCATCCGTCTGCGAAAAAACATCGGCGGCAACCGTAACCTGAATCGCTTCCCGGGAATAAGTATCGGTATCCTGGTCGGTGTGTCCGACTTCGATGCTGAAGGTCTGGTCGGCGGTAATTGCCGCGAAACTGGAACTGGAATCGGTGAATTGTTTCGAAACCCGGGTGTCGGAAATTGCCAGGCGTTCCACTGAAATCGAATGGTTGCCCAGTTCAGCGGAAGAACCGGCGCTGGCGGTGAACTTGTCACTATCGCTGGTACTGGCGGTTTTGGTGGCGAAACTGTTGCTGAATTCATCTGTCAGCGATTCCGATTTAGTCCTCAACGTTGTCAATTTGCTATCGAGTTTGGTCAGAACGGTCTTGCGCTCTTCCAGATTTGTCTTCCGTGCTTCCATGGCCGCTTTGGGCTTTGCGGCACTCTTCATATAGATCTGTACCAGGTACTCGATCTGGTCGGAAGAGTTATATATGGAAGTAAGATCGACAGCCATGGTATTTATTCGACTTGCATCGCCTGGACCCAGGCCCTCTTGATGTCGGTTAACAATTTTTGCGCTTCGGAAAAATTCCCTTTGTGGATATTATTCAGGATATAGCGGTATATCCGGAAAAAGGTCAACGACTGCTCCTTGTAGTCGAAATTCAGGGCGTTGATCAGTTCCTGAACCGCCTTGGTGGCCTTGTAACGATCCTCATTGGCGCAGGAAGAAATCGCGACGTCATAGACATAGGAGATCAACTGTTCGGGACTGGCCGTCAGCACCCGTTGCATTACATAGGGATTGATATTATTGCGGTTTTGTGCCATCGTCTGTGGGTACATTTATCCTGTCTCCTTAGCCAAGCTCAATTTTCATGCCAGAACCGCGCAGCGCGGTGCTCCGGGTGGTTTTATCGAGTAAATGGTATTATTTAATGCATTTATCATTGATCGTTGCTCATCAGGAAAAGTAGAGGTGGGAAAGTTATTCCCACCTCTAACTTATTTTTCCCGTTAACCAAACAGGGAGAGCACTACCTGCGGTTGCGAGTTCGCCTGTGCCAGCGATGAAAGCGATGTCTGCTGCAGAATCTGCAGTTTCATGATTTCCATCTGCTCGGAAGCGAAATCGGCGTCTTCGATCACGCTGCGGGCGGACTCGGTGTTCGAGATGGCCACCGCCAGGTTTTCTTCCTTGGCGGCAAACCGGGTTTGATATTCACCAACCTTCTGGATCGCGGTGGAGAGGGTCGTGATGGCCGAGTCGAAACTGGCGATCGCGGCACTGGC
>JBDRBK010000062.1:0-3828 GCA_043822705.1 Fidelibacterota bacterium | reverse complement strand
AATTTTAAGCAGTTTCACGACTTTACGGGCCAGCGAACGGAAGGTCGTCAGCTTGCCGCCGAATACATGCAGCAGGATCGTACCATCGATGCGATGCAGGTCCAAGGCATATTCGCGCGAAAGATTGGTCGGATTATCGCGATGGGCGATCAGGGGCCGGATGCCGATCCAGACATCCTGCACATCGCTGATCGTGAGTTGTCGTTCCACCATCAGGTAGCTGTTGATATTCTCCAGCAGATATTCGATATCGCTGTCGCTGTAGGTCACTTCATCACAGGGTACGGTTTCTTCCCGTTCGGTGGTGCCGATTATGGTTCGGTCGTACTCGGGTTCGGGAATGATGAAAAAGATCCGCTGGTTTTTAGTCTGCATGAACATCAGGTCCGGTACCAGCAGGCCGTCGATGACGATGTGAATGCCGCTGATTTTGCGGATATGGAAATCAGCCGGCAGGCTGTAGCGGGCATTGACTTCATCAATCCAGGGACCGGTGGCATTGATTAAAATCGGTGCTGTAAAAATTCCCCGGTTGGTCCGAATCTGATGGGAATCGCTCTGGCGTGTGATCGTTTCCAGTTTGATATGTTCATGGAACCGGCAACCCAGCCGGTGAGCCGCCGCGGCGATCTGCCTCGTCAGTTCTAGATCGTCGGTTTTACCGTCGTAATAGCGGAAAGCGGCTTTCAGTTCTTCCGCACGCAGATTGGGGGCGTGGCTTAAAAATTCGTCGACCGTGATTCGTTCCGAACGCCGGTCCGCGTATTTTCCCGATAGCAGATCGTAGAGGCCGAGTCCGGTCCGGATCATCCAGGCCGGCCGGGGACTGCTGGCATAGACCGGCAGGTAAAACGGTTTGAGCTCCACCAGTTCCGGGTATTCCTCCAATAGTTCCCGGCGATCCTGCAGCGCTTCCCGGACCAGCCCGAACTGGGCCGTTTCCAGGTAGCGCAATCCGCCGTGGATCAACCGTGATGATTTGGAGGAAGTGCCGCTGCCGATGGCGTTGCGCTCCAGCACCAGCACGCGTTTGCCAAACCGGGTCAGTTCGGCGGCAATGCCGCAGCCGTTGATCCCGGCGCCCAGGATTAAAATGTCATAATTCGCTGCCGGTAATTGCATGGCGCATCCTATTCCAATATTTTCAGCAGGTTGGTGAGAATTCCATTCAGGCCGCGGATTTCCCGGATGGCTTCGGTGAGCGTGCTGCGGGCGGCCTTGTTATGGGCGTACAGGCGCATGATATACAGGTAGACCGTTTTCCCGTGCTTTTTCAGATCGTCGGCAAATTCCAGGGCCTGGGTATAGGGAACCATGTCGTCGCGGATGCCATGGACTACAAACACGGGCGTCTTCACGTTGGCGATGAGCGTATGGGGTGAAATTGCATCCAGTTGCTCCCGGAGTCGCGGTTCGGCGGCTTCCAGATAAACAAGCGCCCGGGGATCGGCGGGTTCGAAGGCGGCGGTCAGGAATTCCTGTTCGGCTACAGAGCAGGCCCGGTAAATTTCATCGGCGGCGGTCTTATCATCGCGGATGAAAAGTCCGATGCAGTGGCGCACCCGGTCGGTTTCGAACGGCAGGTCCAGATAGTCCAGGTAATTCCAGAACCAGACCGCTTTGGTATAATCGTGGGGTTTGACCCGGATTTCCAGATCTCCGTAGCTGGCCTGACCGGTGAAGAAGAAGCGCAGTACTGTAGACAGATTATAGTAGCTGCCAAAAGAAAGGATCGCTGCCGGGTTGATCTCCGGATCTGTACCCACCTTCACTACCAGACCACCGGAAAAACTGATACCGGTGATAACGATTTTGTCCGCCAGCACTTCGGGCCGGGCGGCCACCTGCTGATAAATATTTTTGATGCGCTGATATGTATCAGGATGAAACCGCATTTCCCGCAGATGTGGCAATTCCGGATAATATACTCGTAACCCCAGGCGCACCAGATTGCGCGCCAGCAGGTTTATGGCCGGGTGATCGATACCTTTGGCGGTGATGCCGTGGTAGAGAATCACCGCCGGCAGCGGCCGGGTGACTTTCAGTGGCTGATAAATTTTGATTGGTAGGTCGCCGGCATCATCAGGGTAGGTGGTTTCGATAAATTCAATCGGGCCGGTGAACCAGCCGACAATCCGGGATTTGCCGTCATTGATAATACTGAGGCCGAACATGATCATCCGCCCGAACCGCGCCAGCGCTTTACGCCAGATAATTAGGGTAATTAGCAGGATCGCTAACAGGAGAGCAGTAATCTGCATGATGGATTGTAACCTGTTTTTATTCGATATCCAAATTTAATCAGCGAATCGTGGAAGGAGAAGTTACGTTAGGTAAAATAGCAAAATTCTGCTTTTTGGGCTGACGTTCTGATTGAATGGTACGGTTATTTGTGTTGAAAATCTGTTAGCCTGAGTTTGCTTTGGTTTTACGATCGTCTGACATTGTTTCATTTCCCGGTTTGCAGTAGTGACAACTCTTGAGAATTGTCACTATGCACTGATTGGGCGGGATGTCCCGTCAAGGATAATACCCGTACCTTGTGTAATTTCACCACCCCATGTTTGGATAAATAATCTGTTGATAATTAACTGGCTTCAAAAATGAAAATAATTGCCCGCAATTTACCCCGCAGCTTCAGCGAAATTGAGCTGCGCCAACTGTTCCAGCCCTTCGGAAAAATCAAATCCTGCGACCTGGTGATGGATGAAAAGACCGGTAAGACCAAAGGCTTCGGTTTCATCGAAATGCCCGATATGGTGGAGGCCCAGGCCGCCATCAAAGAGCTCAATAAAAAAGATCTGCTTGGTTCGATTATCCGGGTTAAAACGACCCGCTCAGTGCACCACAAACACTGATTACAGCGGTTGTGGCAACGCCTTTCCACGCTACTCAAAGACAACCCATTAGATGGTCGACATTCCCTGCATAACCACAATTTCAATTTCCAAGTCCTTCGGCTCCCGGCCGTTGTTTACCGACATCTCATTCAGTGTATCACCCGATGAAAAAATGGGCTTGATTGGTCCCAACGGTTCCGGAAAATCGACGCTGCTGAAAATACTGGCGGGGACGGAATACCCCGATTCCGGTGAAGTGGCCCGCAAGCGCGGCACACGCCTGATCTACCTGTCGCAGGAAGATGTTTTCGATCCGGGCCGGACCGTCGGCGAACTGCTGCTGGCCGACCTGCCCGGCGATCTTCAGGATTGGGAACGCAGCAAACGATTGGATGAAATCCGTAACCTGGTGGGTTTCGCTGATTTGAACCAGTCGGTCGCCACGCTGTCCGGCGGCTGGCGCAAACGGCTGGCGATCGGTCAGGCCCTGCTGAGAAACCCGGATGTTTTGTTGATGGATGAGCCCACTAATCATCTGGATCTGGAGGGCATCCTGTGGCTGGAAAAATTACTGCAATCGGCGTCCTTCGCCTTCCTGCTGGTCAGCCACGACCGCTATTTCCTGGAAAATGTCACCAACCGGATCGTGGAGTTAGACAAGCGCTACGCCAATGGTTATCTCAAAGTGGAAGGGAATTACAGCAGCTTTATCGAGCGCCGTGCCCGTTTTATCGCGCAACAAACCCGCCAGGAACTGACACTGTCCAATACGGTCCGCCGGGAAATCGAATGGCTGCGTCGGGGGCCGAAAGCCCGTACCACTAAAGCCCGCTCCCGGATCGACTCGGCCAACCAGTTGATCGACGACCTGGCGGAAGTTCAATACCGCAACACACTGAAAAGGTCGGCCCGGATCGACTTCGAGGCCACCGAACGGAAAACCAAGATTCTGTTGGCCGGGAAAAAGCTCAGCAAGTCCCGCTCCGGC
>JBDRBK010000061.1:0-7803 GCA_043822705.1 Fidelibacterota bacterium | reverse complement strand
GCCGGAGCGGGACTTGCTGAGCTTTTTCCCGGCCAACAGAATCTTGGTTTTCCGTTCGGTGGCCTCGAAGTCGATCCGGGCCGACCTTTTCAGTGTGTTGCGGTATTGAACTTCCGCCAGGTCGTCGATCAACTGGTTGGCGGTGTCGATCCGGGAGCGGGCTTTGGTGGTACGGGCTTTCGGTCCCCGGCGCAGCCATTCGATTTCCCGGCGGACCGTATTGGACAGTGTCAGTTCCTGGCGGGTTTGTTGCGCGATATAACGGGCACGGCGCTCGATAAAGCTACTGTAATTTCCTTCCACTTTGAGATAACCATTGGCGTAGCGCTTGTCCAGCTCCACGATCCGGTTGGTGACATTTTCCAGGAAATAGCGGTCGTGGCTGACCAGCAGGAAGGCGAAGTGCGCCGATTGCAGTAATTTTTCCAGCCACAGGATGCCCTCCAGGTCCAGGTGATTGGTGGGCTCATCCATCAGCAGGACATCGGGATTGCGCAGCAGGGCCTGACCGATCGCCAGTCGTTTGCGCCAGCCGCCGGACAAGGTAGCGACCGGCTGGTTCAAATCAGCGAAACCCACCAGGGTACGGATTTCATCTAACCGTTTGCTGCGTTCCCAATCCTGAAGATCGCCGGGTAGGTCGGCCAGCAGCAATTCGCCGACGGTCCGGCCCGGATCGAAAACATCTTCCTGCGACAGGTAGATCAGGCGTGTGTCACGCTTGCGGGCCACTTCACCGGAATCGGGGTATTCCGTTCCCGCCAGTATTTTCAGCAGCGTCGATTTTCCGGAACCGTTGGGACCGATCAAGCCCATTTTTTCATTGGGTGATACACTGAATGAGATGTCGGTAAACAACGGCCGGGAGCCGAAGGACTTGGAGATCGAAAGGGTGGTTATACAGGGAATGTCGGCCATCAGCTGTGTTGTCTTTGGGTAGCGTGGAAAGGCTTTACCACAACCGCTGTTATCAGTGTTTGTGGTGCACGGAGCGGGTCGTTTTGACCCGGATAATCGAACCAAGCAGATCCTTTTTGTTGAGCTCTTTGATGGCGGCCTGGGCCTCCACCATGTCAGGCATTTCGACGAAACCGAAGCCTTTGGTTTTACCGGTCTTTTCATCCATTACCAGGTCGCAGGATTTGATTTTACCGAAGGGCTGAAACAGTTGACGCAGCTCAATTTCGGTGAAGCTGCGGGGCAAATTGCGGGCAATTATTTTCATTTTTAAGGCCAGTTAATTATAAACAGATTATTTATCCAAACATGGATGGTGAAATTACATATGGTACAGGTATTATCCTTGACGGGACATTCCGCCCAATCAGTGTTTAGTGACAACTCTTGAGAGTCGTCACTACTGCAATCCGGGAAATGAGCAACCTTCCAGGTCAAATTTTAAGACCTGGAAGACTTTCATTTTTAGGCACTACGATCAACAACGGATTATGGATGCCATCCCAGGTGAGGGATGGCATCCTTTGCCCATAAATCAAAATGAATTCATAATCGCAATCAGTTCTTCGGGATCGTAGATCTTCTGCGTAGCCTGTTTAAAATCTTTGCCGTTGCGCGTCACAATCCCTTCCAGTTGACTCAGACGGGCTGACTCATGCAACACCGCATCTTCGAAATCACTGATTTTATGACCGCAGGCCGACTCAAATACCGCTTTTTTCAACTCGGTTAAGCCGAAAATATTCAGCAGGTTTTTAATCAGTCGCTTAGCTTCCGCCGCTCCTTTCACTTTCATGATTAAATATCCAATCGTCGTTATCGTTGTCGGACAGAGAAATCCTTCAAGCTTGCCGTTTTCAACCTGGGACAATAAAAACGCCGCTGCATTGTGATATGGTTTTCGCAACAGTAGTATATCCAGCAATACATTGGTATCGAACAGGATTTTCATAAATATTTACTTTCGAGGTACGCTTTATAATCCGCTTCATCGATAGCTGTGCCGGCCAGTGCGCCATAGAGCGCTTTGACGTTGGGCGGCAATTCGATATTTCCATCGATTTCAGTTTTAGCCAGTGCGCGAAAATAATCAGCAACCATTTTCGAAAGCGATTTCCCGTTCTTCGCGGCCACGGATTTGGCCAGATTGATCAGGTCATTTTCAATTCGCAAGGTCAATTTGGTCTGCATTGCAACTCCTTGTACGTCATACTATTCTATATTAATACGTCACGCCGATATATTCAATACATTTTTGACTTTTGCGAAAGAAGCAACCTTCCAGGTCAAATTCTTAAGACCCGGAAGATTACCCCATTGCACATTGACGCAAAACTGGACGATAGTGAACCCCACCCCAACTTAAGCTGCCAGTTTGGCAGCTTAAGTTTCCGAACCATTCAATTAGAATGTCAGCCCAGAAAGCAGACTTTTGCAATTCTACATAACGTAGCTTCTCCTTCCACCAATCACTGATTAAATTTGGATATCGAATAGAAACAGGTTACAATCCATCATGCTGATTACTGCTCTGCTGTTAGCGATCCTGCTAATTACCCTAATTATCTGGCGTAAACCGCTGGCGCGACTCTGGCGGATGATCATGTTCGGCCTCAGCATTCTCAGCGACGGCAAATCCCGGATTGTCCGCTGGTTCACCGGCCCGATCGAATTCATCGAAACCACCTATCCCGATGCCGCCGGCGATTTACCGATCAAAATTTATCAGCCACTGGAAGTCACCCGGCCGCTGCCGGCGGTGATTCTCTACCACGGCATCACCGCCAAAGGTATCGATCACCCGGCTATAAACCTGCTGGCCCGCAACCTGGTGCGCCTGGGACTGAGGGTCTATTACCCGGCACTGCCCCACCTGCGGGATATGCGCTTTCACCCGGATACCTATCAGCGCATCAAAAACATTTATCGGCAGGTGGCCGCCCGGCCCGAGGTGCTGTCGGATAAAATCATTATCACCGGCATCAGCTTTTCCGGCGGACTGGTGGTGAAAGCCGGCACCGACCCGGATATCCGACCGGCGGCGATCCTGTCCTTCGGCAGCTACTACAATCTGGCTACCGTGCTACGTTTTTTCTTCACCGGTCAGGCCCGCTACGGCGATCTGGAAATCCGGATTGAACCCCACGATTATACCAAAGCGGTCTGGTTCTGGAATTATCTGGAATACCTGGACCTGCCATTCGAAACCGACCGGGTGCGCCAATGCATCGGACTGTTCATCCGCGATGATAAAGCCGCTGCCGATGAAATTTACCGGGCCTGCTCTGCCGCCCAACAGGAATTCCTGACCGCCGCCTTCGAACCGGCCGATCCCCGGGCGCTGCCCTATCTGGAAGCCGCCGAACCGCGACTCCGGGAGCAGCTGGATGCAATTTCGCCCCACACCTTGATCGCCAATGTGAAGGCGCCCGTGTTTGTAGTCCATGGCATCCGCGACGACATGGTTCCCTATACCCAGGCCCTGGAATTTGCCGATGATCTGAAAAAGCACGGGAAAACGGTCTGCCTGTATATCATGCGCCTGTACGCCCATAACAAGGCCGCCCGCAGCACAATCGCCGAAGCCATCCGGGAAATCCGCGGCCTGAATGGAATTCTCACCAACCTGCTGAAAATACTGGAATAGGATGCGCAATGCAATTACCGGCAGCAAATTATGACATTTTAATCCTGGGCGCCGGGATTAACGGCTGCGGCATCGCCGCCGAACTGGCGCGCTTCGGCAAACGCGTACTGGTACTGGAGCGCAATGCCATCGGCAGCGGCACTTCCTCCAAGTCATCGCGGTTGATCCACGGCGGGTTGCGCTACCTGGAAACCGCGCAATTCGGGCTGGTCCGGGAAGCGCTGCAGGATCGCCGGGAACTATTGGAGGAATACCCGGAACTGGTGGAACTGAAGCCGTTTTACCTGCCGGTCTATGCCAGCAGTCCGCGGCCGGCCTGGATGATCCGGGCCGGACTCGGCCTCTACGATCTGCTATCGGGAAAATACGCGGACCGGCGTTCGGAACGGATCACGACCGAGGAATTATTAAGCCACGCCCCTAATCTGCGTGCGGAAGGACTGAAAGCCGCTTTCCGTTATTACGACGGCAAAACCGACGATCTGGAACTGACCCGGCAGATCGCCGCGGCGGCTCACCGGCTGGGCTGCCGGTTCCATGAACATATCAAACTGGAATCAATCACCCGCCAGACCGATTCCTACCAGGTTCGGACCAACCGGGGAATTTTCACGGCGCCGATTCTAATCAACGCCACCGGTCCCTGGATTGATGAAGTCAATGCCCGCTACAGCCTGCCGGCGGATTTCAATATCCGTAAAATCAGCGGCATTCATATCGTCATCGATGGTCTGCTGGTGCCGGATATGATGTTCATGCAGACCAAAAACCAGCGGATCTTTTTCATCATTCCCGAACCCGAATACGACCGGACCATCATCGGCACAACCGAGCGGGAAGAAACCGTGCCCTGTGATGAAGTGACCTACAGCGACAGCGATATCGAATACCTGCTGGAGAATATCAACAGCTACCTGGTGGCGGAACGACAACTCACGATCAGCGATGTGCAGGATGTCTGGATCGGCATCCGGCCCCTGATCGCCCATCGTGATAATCCGACCAATCTTTCGCGGGAATATGCTCTGGACCTGCAGCGCATCGATGGTACGATCCTGCTGCATGTATTCGGCGGCAAGCTGACGACCTTCCGTTCGCTGGCCCGTAAAGTCGTGAAACTGCTTAAAATTTAATTGCCGGTCCGCAGTCTGCCGTGGTCGGCCAGAATCTCAGTGGAATGGCCGGTGACATCCACTTTTTCATAGATTTTACGCACGATCCCAGCGGGGTCGATCAGAAATGTCTTGCGATCCGCAAACAGCACACCCTTGGCCCCGTAGGCAGCGGCCACAGACTTGTCGCTGTCGGATAACAACGTAAACGGCAAAGCATATTTGGTTTTAAAGGTGGTATGGCTTTCAGGACTGTCGTAGCTGATGCCCAGCACCGTCAGTCCGGCCTGGGCGAACTTGGTGTAATCGTCACGAATACCGCAAGCCTCTTTGGTGCAACCGGGCGTATCATCCTTGGGATAAAAATAAACCACCACCCAGTGACCGCGGTAATCGGTCAGCGAACACAGGGTGCTGTCCTGATCGGCCATTCTGAAATCAGGCGCCAGCATTCCAACGGTCAGTCCGGCGGATTTGGCCCACAGGCTACCCAGTATGAACAGCGTCAGAAAAGATATCAATCGCATAATCAATCCTCATTTACTTATGTTCTATCTAAAGCACCGGGCGACCGGTAAGTTCCCGGCTATCGGGATCAGAAATTTACAGACTGTGGCCGGTCGAAAAAGTGCGGTCGCAACCGAGCGGTGACCAGGACGCCGATCAGGCTCAGCCAAAACAGTCCGGACGTCACCTGTAGACTGAACCCAACGCTGGTCCGTTCCGCCACCAAGCCCGCCGCCAGCGTACTGGCGATGACCAGCAGCCGGGTCGAAACGCTCAGAATTGTCTGCGCCCGCCCCATCACCTCATTGGGAATCAATTCCATCATTATCGTGCGGCTGACGATCCGGGCCGAATTGTTATGCAGTCCCATGATTAAAAACAGCAGCATGGCCCAGGTCAGGCCCGGCATCAGCGGCAGGAAAAAGCAGGTGGCGCCGGCCACCGCATAGGCGGCCAGCAAAAAATTGCGCCGCCGGAATAGACCGGTGGCCCAGATCGCATAAAAGGTGGCCAGTAATGCCCCCACCCCGTAGGCGCCTTCCATGAGACCGAAACCCTCGGGGCCGGCCTGTAAAATATCCAGTGACAGGGCGATCGTCAACACCGCCAGGGCGCCCCAGATGGCCACATCGGACAGGACCGATACCAGTCCATAGAACATGATCATGCGCCGGCGCGCCATGAACCGCAGACCGTAGATAAAAGTCTGCCAGACCGGTTCCGTCTTCATCAGGTGGGCTGCCGGCCGGTAGACGGCCGAGCCGATCAGGAGGGCGGAGATCAGGTAGGTAACGCCATCCAGGGCCAGGGCAAACTGCGCGCCCCACCAGGAAACGACAAAACCACCCAGGGCCGAGCCCAGTAGCGCCCCGGACTGGTAACTGGCGGAGAGCAGGGCGTTGGCTGACAGGTAATCCTTTTCCGGCACCAGTTCCTGGACGAAAGCGCTGGCGCAGGGCCAGAAAATCCCGAAAGCAATTCCGCTCAGGAAGCTGAGCGCATAGAGCTGCCAGAGGCTGAAATGGCCCAGCAGAAACAGCATTGGCACCGCTAAGGTCAGAATCCCGCGATAGATATCCAGCAGCACCAGCAGGTGCTTGCGGTTCATCCGGTCGACAATAGTGCCGGCATACAGCGCTATTACCAGTCCCGGCAGGGTCGACACCGCCACCATTTTGCCCAATGCCAGCTTGGACCCGGTTATTTCCAGGACCAGCCAACTGACGGCGATATAATTGAAACCCCAACCAATCAGCGAGATTGAGTTACCAATAAAAAACCGGGCGAAAGCCTGGTTACGAAATAATTGGAACGTCCTGAACATGGCGGTGAATTTATTGTCACCTATGATGATTTAATATGCTGTCTTTCAGGATTATATAAATAATTGGGACAGGAAAAATTGTGGTTATCGGTATACGATGTAACCCCGCTCAACCCGTCACTTCGGAAAAATTATGCCGGCTCAGGAACCGGAACGTTCCAACCGTACCGGTTGCCCGGATCCGGTGCGCGTCGACTTGTGTCTGACCGGAGATTGACTACGTTCATACAGGGCTTTTTCGATGGTTGTAACCGGGAGATGACTGCTGCAACAACTCGGGGTTCGATCGGCGCTGGTTTTGAATTGGGTATAATTATCCAGCAGCAGCAATTGCATCAAACCGCTGGCATCGGAGGTGGCGTGCTTTGATTCCTGCCGGTGATTGAAATGCCGGTCCAAGGTCTGACTGTTCAGCCGATATGCCGCAATTACATGGTTGGCGGTTACATTCATAGCCAGAAAATAAAGCAGTACTGCCGCTGCCAGTATCACTGCACAGCGGAATTGTGCAGTCAGTCGATGTATTTTTATGGACACGCGGTCATCACTTTCTCCCCTGCTTGGTTGGTAACTGATAGGGTTTTAAGCCTCTCTCATCCTGAGCGATATTACGATAAAAAACCAAGCAGAAAAAGAATTATTTGAGAATGAATCTCAATATTATAAATAATCCAAACGGTAATCATCGTAAAGGGTCAACTATAAAAACAGATTGGTCTGCCAGTACCGACGGTAGGCTACGCGCAGGCAACCGAACCGGTTGAGACCGTGCCCTATCCGGCGGATGTGATTAATGCCGGTGGAGGTCCTTATGCATTATTTTGCGGGTGGCGTGGAGCCGGTCGTCAGCCGGCAGGTCGATCAGGGTCTGGTTGATGAATTCATCATTTTCGGCGGTCAGCAGTCGGGCCGTATAATCGATAATACTGGGCGGGAAGATCCCCTCCCGTTCATACAACTCCCGTTTTTTCAGGATGACCCGCGATGATTCCACGCAACTGTGGGGCAGCTGTGGTAAACGTTTCAGCAGCTCTTTATTTTCAAAAATATTACCGCTGACCTTTAACTTTTCGGCCAGTACCAGTGATTCATCATTGGTCAACCCCCACTGGGCGGCCATGGTGATTCCGGCCAGCAGCAGGTATACAATCGCACTGCCATCGGGGCTGCGCAATTCCACCGTCTGGCGACCTTCCTGATCGAGATATTCCTGTTTATCACGGGGATTTAACTCCAACCCCAGCGTTTTTACATTG
>JBDRBK010000060.1:0-90528 GCA_043822705.1 Fidelibacterota bacterium | reverse complement strand
GCCCCCGTACTGGGGATGTTGTTCTACATCGTCGATTAATTGGTCAAACTCGAACTTATCGTAGACACCCCACAACCAGATTCCGGCATTGCTTGCGCAATCATAACGTAATCGCAAACCAGATACACCGGCAGTGTACTGCAGGGGGTCGCGCGGATCGATCGTATCAAACCACATTAACGTTCGAAATAGACGGGCCGAACCAAAAGTGATTTTTTGCAGTCCCAGACGGGCTTCGAAGCGATCGCTGGTCACCCTGACCCAGCAGCGGTGAAATGCAGCCCAATCACCCGCCAGAGTAAACTCCGTACCAGCGGGATTATTATTCAAATAAAATTTCCCGGCTATTTCCAAATCCACGCGGATTTCCCTGGTTTCCGGTTGACCGGCACTCCAGGTCGGTATATAGCGAAAACTAATATGTGATCCGGGATTGTTGTCTTGTCCCCAGGCTTGAATTCCGGAAAATGTAACTTCACCTTTCAAATCAGACTGGGGCGTCAGCAATACGGGACTCAAAACCAAAACCAGTAAATACCTGGTCATTTTATTTCGGATTGTCACCAATTATACCATACATGAAAAAATTTATCCACTGCCGTGTCAATTCACCGGTATCGGAAAACAGCGCCAGTAATTGCGGATCTTCGCCAATATCCATCAGTTTGTTCAGCATGAAAGTCAGAAATTTTAGATCCATGTCAGCTCGAATTTCCCCGTTCTCTTGAGCATTCTGAAAAGCCCCTATCAAAATCTGCATACTGCGCTGCGACCGGGCCATGATAAAATCACGCACTTCCGGTGAGTAATTCATGAAATCAATATAAAATTCCTTGCTGATCTTACTGCCGTAATCAGTTTTCATTTTAATGAACTGCTCCATTTTTGCTGCAAACGACAACTCACCAGCCATAATTTGGTCAAATTTCCCCTGTCCTTCATCCAGTAATTTTTCCATTATCCGCATTACCAGGTCATTCTTATTTTTGAAATATTTATAGAACGTCATTTTGCTGACGGCGGCGGTTTGGCAGATTTCTTCAACGGTAACCCGCTTCACGCCAAAGCGCATGAATAAATCCTGTGCGGTATCTAGCAGTTGGGCATACTTTGGTGAACTGGTTTTTTCTGCCGGTGACATTAACTTACGAATTTACGAAATGCGTTATTCATGACTTATTTCGTATACATATTACAGTATCGTAAACATACAACACAAGAGAATTCGGAAAATAATTTGTGGATTTGCCTGCCGATAATCCATAGTCCGCTATTGGGACGATATCCGTCCTGTAAGAATCGAAGAAATAACGATTCTACAGTTTACACAACCAATTGTCTTTTCCTGATAACCGGTTTTTCAATTCATATTGATTAGTTTAGTAAACATAAAACCAATTTAGCCTGACGGTAAAATCATTTGTCAAATTATGTACCTCATTACCAGGCTATATAAAACCATTTATATAAACTAAAAGCCCGTTTGTTAAAGCTGTAAAATGGTCAATACTGTCTGGTAAATGCTTTTTTTAAGCGGGAAAACCATTTTTTAATCTTTAAAAACGGCTTGAGTATCCTGTCGGGCCAATTAAATAGACACTGGCTTGATGTATGTGCTTCATAAACAGCCGTTATACCAGAGGGACAATCCGTATCCTTCGTATAAAGATTACTGATAAAAAGAAAAGGCCGGTTGGTTTACCGGCCTTTTATGACACAATAAAAATGGTAATTGGACTTCTAATACAGGTATTTCACCAGAGTTTATTCAAATACGTTAAGATTCAATCTTTGTTTGGTCAGCAGCCAGCGCTTGTTATTTGGCACAATTATTTTCGTTCACGTTCTTTTACAGGATATGTATCACCATCACTGTCAAGATCGGACAAGCCGGTTATCTTGCCTTTATCATCACGTATAAATTGCACTCGGTATTTCTGTTCATTTATGTCCTTAAACTTAAACAGGTCGTCCCCCATCGGGATCATTGCCTGTTTTTTAAAATCATTTCTCTGAAGCATTAATGTACTGCAATCAAGGGTGATGACTACATTTGCATAGGTACCGACGTATTCGGCCAGTTTTTTATCATTACGAATGATTGGATTCCGGTCTATTTCATAACCGGCAATTATCCACTCAAGCAGGTATTTCTTTTTAATGTTTGTCTCAGTTGTCAATAAAAGCTTGGCAAGCTCTGAATGAGCAACTATTAATGCCTCTCGCGATGATGCGGTAATATCGGGCATAACACCGTTAATATAGTTCGTTTTTGAATAAGGATTTATTTCTGTTTTATACGGTACTTTTAGATTAATTGATAAATCAGGGAAACTCATAAATCTGACGCCGTGTACCCCGCCTTTCGTTTTTTCGCCGACTATTTTTGCTCTGCGGATCTGTTGCAATTGATAGGCCAGTACTTCAGCTGAAGAGTAAGAATACGTATTCATAAGAATATAAATCGGAGCTACTGTTATGCGTAATCCGGGTACCCATTCTTGCGTCCATATTTGTTCTGTTAAATTGTCCTTGGGAGTGATTACATCTGTCATATGCGTACTTTGATCAAAAAAATAACTACTCAGGAATTGAGCCATTGCTTCATCGCCTCCTCCGTTGAATCTTAGGTCAATGATCAATGCATCACAGTGAGCAACAAAATTCATAGCGGCAACAGCCGTCGATCCCGCTGTCTTTGGATTGATAAATGTTGTAAGATTGATATATCCGATGTTGCCCGGTAAAATTTCAACCCTTTGGAAGCCGTAATTATTTTCAGGTGAGCCTAATTTCTTTTCAGCCGCCAGGTCATCGGGTATTTTTTCATAGGGGTAAACTCTTATATGGTCGTCGTTTGATTTTGAACGCATATCTTTCGTTAACTGCGATGTGAAATCATCTACATTATTGAATTTATCATAGGCGCCTTCTCTTTGTCTCTTATCGATATAACCTATCATTTCTGTTGAAACTTCAGGAATCGGATAAAATTCAGCAAATATTTCTGCGGTTTTTTTGATAATTGCTGATCGTTTTTGGCTTGTAAGTGGAACACTGGTATTCGCTTGAGAGATTGCGCTTTTTGGAAATGCAATGAAAAATGATATGACCAACAGAAAACAGCGTAGTTGAATTTTCGAATTCATATTTTATACCTCCTTAATGGTTGACTGTAAAGTACTGATACCTCATAACGGTTTGCTTTAGCGGCGGACGGGTGTGTGTGGATAAAAGCCAGTATGTAGAAAAATGTTCGGGCGTAGGAACCTGCCTGTCGAAGCCGCCGAATCCCCGCCGCCGCCGCACGTTATGTCAGGCGCAAATCAGCTTGATCTTTGTTCCCATTCTTTGGAATTGTCCAAAATCCAAGATATTTGGTAAAAACCTTTACATCGATTAATGCGGCAACTGAAACACCAATTCCATACATCAGTATATCAAAAGGATCGAAAGTAACTCCTAAAACTTCGATTCCAAAGAATTGACAAATTTCAGCAAATGTTGTCAAGGTGAAAATGAGACCGGCTTTAACATACCACTCTCCAGGCGGAAGGCAGATATTTTTTTGGAAAACTGAAATTATTACATCGTTCAATGAAAGGAGAAAATACATTCCAAATGGCAATATGACGTCTGAAAAATAACTATAGTAGAGATTATAGGCTTGACCTTGAAAAATTTGCCCCAGCCTAAAAACATGAACCAAGGCAATGGCTACTTGAATAAGAATGATGATGAGAATTTTTGGTAACGGAGGCAGATAATCAGACATGATTTCCTCACATGAATTTGAATTATTTGTTGCGCCTGACGCTTTAGGCTTGAGCTGCTTCCCAAGAAAGCATCGCTTTGTATGTTCACTGTATCCATCCACATCAATTTCGTCTTGTACTTCCCCTCGAATGAGTCAGCTCTAAGCCTTTGTTAGGTTTTTGTTCCTACGGTGATAATCACATTGCCTTTTTTATGCCCTTTATCGACGTATCTGTGAGCTTCAACAATTTGATCAAGCGAAAATCGTTTATCTATGACCGATTTAATTTCACCCTTCTCAAAAAGCATCTGAAGAAACATTAACTCTTCAATTTTCAACTTCAATCCTCCCGAGGACTTGAGTACGTTTAGATAGACACCCCTTTGCTTCAATGAATTTTTACAAAAAGAATGGGAAGTCTTGCCTACTGCATCAAAAATAACATCATAAGTTTCAGGACCCTTAGTAAAATCTTCTTTCGTATAATCAATAACCTTGTCCGCGCCTAGTGATTGTACCATGTCTATGTTTTTTGTACTGCAAACCCCAACGACCTCCGCTCCGAAACTTTTAGCGAGCTGAACAGCAAAGGTTCCTACACTTCCTGAGGCACCATAAATAAGAATTCTTTGGTTCTTCTGAAGATTGGCTCTTCTTAGAAAACGCAATGCTGTAATACCACCGTTGGGAATAGGTGCAGCCTCTTCATAGGACATATTGGCTGGTATTTTTGCCAACACGCCGTTTTCTGACATGCATTTATACTCAGCATATGCACCAAAAGTCATCTCGGTCGCCGCAAAAACTTGATCTCCTGGTTTGAAAAGTCTAACATCCTTTCCGATTGCTTCGATTTTCCCTGCTAATTCCATCCCCAATACCTTTTTACGTGGTCCCCTGAAACCAATCATAAAACGCATGATGGGCTTAAAAAGAATATCCTGATACTTACCTAGTCCGGGTTTAAAGCCCCGAATTTTAGTATCCCCAATGTGCACCGTTGTTGCATGAATTTTTATCAGCACCTCATTGTCTTTGGGAGTAGGTTTTTCAATGTCCCGAATCTCAAGGACCTCAGGAGGTCCATATTTTGTACAGATGACTGCTTTCATTTGTCTCCTAAGTTAATTGTGGATGATTTTATTCAACCGTAACCAAGAATGATTAAGTAAACCTGACGGTGAGTATAACCTGCAAAAACAGGCGATGGCCAGTAACTTTAACCTGCCACTGAACTTCACCGGGTTTAAAATCCCTGACAAAAATCTTACGCGTTTTTTGTCAGGTTAATACTTTTGTTATGCGTAGTTTTCCCAATAACTAATAGTTGATCCAGTATATTATTAACTCTCTTTGTTTCTTTTAACGAATACATAAACAAGCCAAGTAGTAGCAAGTATTGTACATATGCTGCCAATTACTAGTTCTTGTGTTAAAGAACTATCACTCATCCATCCCAAGAGATTATCAATCCCCACAAACAGACCAAGCACACCAACTGCTATATTTGTCCAAAAATGGTTCACTTGTGTTCCCATATTTGACCTCTCAATTCCTTATTAATTTAGCATTATAATATAACATCATTTCTATCTGCTGAGCACTACTCATTAGTATGGCATCGCCAATAACTCAACATTACACTGCCTAAAATAAAGAAGAGCTTTAGTGAAGCCCATTCTGATTTTTGTTTTACTGGTCATTACAACTTATCCTTTCAAATATTGAATAAAAACCTCACATATAACGGTGAGTATAACCTGCAAAAAGGTGACGGCAAGTCACTTTTACCAACCACCGAACTTCACCGAGTTTCAATTCCCTGACAAAAAACGCACGCGTTTTTTGTCGGTTTGATACTATTGTTATACCTACCCTTACTTAATTAAGATACATGCCTTAAAACTTGTTTGACTTTCCTTACATACTGCTGTCATTCTAAAAAACCTAATTACTATCTTTGATGTATCTTACAGATAATTCACCAGCCCTTGGCGTGTTATCTGTTATAACATTTATCTCGCCTAAAGCAAACAATTTTACTGTAACATGAGTTGCATCTGATTGATCGGCCGTCCAATATATTCCGACTTGTCCCACGTAGCCATAACTGCCGCTTTCTGTTCGGCGACCACCCAATTTAATGTCTAATCCCGAACTCCCTCCCTCTCTTAATTTATCGGCGGGACTTGAACCGACCGCATTAATCAGCACCTGCCATTCATTATTACTCGGTAAATGCCATCCGGAGGGACAAGCATCATTAGCAGCTTCCCATGTGTATAATCTTCCATACTCTTCAATGTAGGTATCGTTACGATCATATGGGTGAACACCATCAAGAATATTGCCATCAGTAGAGTGTGTGCATTCCCAGTTTTCAGCAGTCCATAGCTGGTCCCCGATTTGAATAGTTGAATACGTATTACCTTCCACATCGGTTAAAATTCCATTTTCAAACGTTTCATCCCCAATGACATCAATTTGATTGTCACTTTGATTGTCACTATTTACAGAATTATCCGAACATCCCATAAATACTGATAATAAAATGATCATTGTTATTCTTGAATAATACATCGTTAATTTCCTCTTTAGGTTATTTTTCATCATTTTAAATTTGACTATTTCGTGGGTATAACGATCTAACTCACCGGGCGCAACTTGGCCAGGCGTTAGTTGGTCTATTATCAATTCCTGTTTAAAAATCTTCATTTTGGCAAATTAAAAGCCCGCTATTTGCGTCCGATGCAGTGGTTGTTAAGCATTTTTCGCGAAAGACCACAGTTTACTCAAATCATTTTGTATATTGCATTAGTTCAATTGGCACACCATTAACTTCTATGAATGCGACCAACAAACCATCGCTCGGACTATTAGGTTTGATAATGATCTTTTTACCACTCAATTCTTTTTGTAAATCATCAACTTCAAACGCAACATGTGGAACAGACTTGACAAGATCAGGATAGGGGGCATTTTCCCAATATCTTTGCCATTGAATCCCGTATGGATTATTCTCATGATCAGACACAGTCATCTTGAGATTAGGCAAATCGATTTCATCCTCAAAACAAGAGCTTGTTGGGATACCGAAGTGGTTGTATTTCATTTGAGTAACTAATAATTGTTGTTTTCTTAAAATGCCTAACGGCTGGCGTATGAGCCGCCGGCCATTTTATTAACATTTACCAACACACTTCTCGGAGACCCGGACAGCTGATCCGGTTGGCTCCATACGCGTGTTAGCCTGTTGTTCTTATTAATCTTTAACATATCGAACAGAAATAGCCGCGATAATACCTAATCCTGATTGGACTATATCAGGCCTGTCAGAAAACAAATTTATAATATATGAATGATCGTTAGTATAGACTGTGGAAGTCCAATACATCCCCCAATAATCAATACCAGCATATCCGCCATCATAGTTTCTACTTCCTCCTAATTTGGCACTAAATCCGCTGTTTCCATCTACCTTTAATTTTGCACCGGCATCTGATCCCAGTGAAGCTTCTAAAATATTCCACTCTTCTGTACTTGGAAGATGCCAGCCTTCTGGTTCAGCATCTAATGCTGCTTGCCAAGTATAAAGTCGGCCATATTCACCTACGTTATTTTCATTATCATTATAAGCGAAAATCCCTGTCAAAATTAATCCATCTGTTGCATGAGTTGTTTTCCAATTTTCAGCCATCCACCACTGATTGCCAATCTTTATAGTTTGGTAAGCATTGCCGTCTATATCAGTAAAAGTACCGGTTTCATGAGTCATATTCGTTGAAGATGTAGGATCATCACTGCATGATAAAGAAAAAATCAATGCTGAAATAATTAAAATGAATCTGTTTTTATAATTTAACATTTCTCATCTCATTTTTGATAAATCTTTAATTTCAATTAAAAATATTTGCTGGCTAACGCTATAGGCTTGAGCTGCATCCCAATACAGATTCGCCATATTCGATAATTGAATCCATCCACATAATTTTCGTTTTGCACTACCCCTCGTGTGGATCAGCTCTAAGCATTTGTTAGACCGCTTTTTAACATCAAATTTATCTCATTATCAAATCGATAATTCAATATCCGAAAACTACACAACACTGATTATTTGTCATCACCAGCAAGTTGCTTTTCGAACATCACCATATCAAAACTTTGCCATTGAGTAGCAATTTTTCCGGAGTCAATTCGGAAAATAGCCAAGCCGGGGATATCCATTTCTCTGGGGGTCCCTGTTTTGATGTTAATAGACTTCCATCGCCAGCGTACAGCAACAAATTGCTTATCTGAGAAAATCTCTTCTAAGATATAAGCATATTCAGAATTTCGACTCTGATGATCCCGGATTGATTTGTGAAGAACTTCGGGCCCAATAACTTTCTCACGATTCCCATTATTGATTTTAGTGAAACTACTACTGAGTATCGATTCTGCAATGCTCGAATCACCATTCATCATCGCAAAATAGTACTGATTCACAAGATCTATATTTTGTGACTTTTCCGAACTACAGTTAATCATCATCACTACGACAGCTAAAATGATGATTATTTTTATGAAATTGCTGGTCTTATTGTTCATATTCTCCTCTGCCATTCACCTATCAGTACTTTGCCCCTCTAACCTTTCCAAATGCTACATGTATCTCGGTCGGTCTATTATATGCATATCCGACTTGGATATGAGCTTTTAGTTGACAAACTCTGACGGATAAAATTCCTGAACACGAGACTGTAACTCCCGTTTTTGTTCGCAACACCGCACGCATCCGATGGTTATTGCCATAACATTATTACTTTTTTATCATAGCTCCGCCCCCTCAGTAACACCAAGCGGGCCGGATAAACAAGTTACGCGGAATTGAACAGCAGGATTGGTGAATAATAACAGTATGTACGATATGTCGCAGCAGTTGTGCGTGAATATAGCTAATGCCTCAAAAGATAGCAAGATTAATAACTTATAGTTATACACTCCCGCCTGTTCCTTTATCTTTTGATTTTATCCAAAATCGTTTTCCCTGGTGTCGAAATCACCATCTTAACGGATAAGTTCAATTCCGTTTTCACGCGTATAGTGCAGTAATTTGCCAGCAAAAACGGCAGATTTAGCGATCTATAGTTAATCAGTCTTCGAATTTCACCGACACCAGTTTCGAAACGCCTTTGCGCTCCATCGTCACCCCATACAGGTAATTAGCCGCCTCCATCGTCAGCTTATTATGGGTCACAACGATGAACTGGGTCTCATCGCTGAATTTGTGCAGCACCCGCGTGAATTTACGGATATTCACATCGTCCAGCGGTGCATCGACTTCATCCAGGATGCAATAGGGGCTGGGCTTGACCTGGTAGATCGAGAACAACAGGGCGATCGCCGTGAGCGCTTTTTCACCCGCCGATAAAACCCGCAGCGACTGGTTGCGCTTGCCCGGCGGCTGGGCGAAGATGGCGATATCGGCTTCCAGCGGATCGGGATCACCAGCCAGCGATAGTGTGCCTTCACCACCTTCGAAAAACATGGCAAACATCCGCTCAAAATTGGACTTGATCTGGGTAAAGGTGTCCAGAAAGCGCTTGCGGGCGACGCGGTCGATTTTCTTAATCGTTTCGCGCAGATTTTCTTCCGATGCGATCAGGTCAGCGCGTTGCGCGCAGATAATCTGCAGCCGTTCTTCTTCTTCGGTGTGCTCGGCCTGAACCGCCATATTGATCGGTCCGATGGCATCGATCCCATGTTGCAACCGGTCGATTTCCCGGACCAGTTCCTCTTCACTTTCATCCACAATTAAGCCATCCGGAACAACGGTGCGGTATTTTTCTTCGATCCGTTCCCGGATCGTACGAATCTGCTCCCGATAACGCGCTCCCCGGACTTCACAATCGCGCAGTTCCTCCAATAATGCTTCACGGTCCTTCTGCTCCGCCCGCATCCGCGCTTCCAGGTCGTCAATCGACTGGTAGGTTTCGTCAAAAACAGTCTGTTTCAGATCCAGCACCGAGCGCTGCTGCTTGATCCTGGAATTGATCGATTCCAGTGCCTTTTCGGCGCTGGCCATCTCGGCGGACAACGTTTCCCGCTGCTGCTGCAGCGATTCGATTTCGGCCTTTATTGCGACCTGACGATTGTCCAATTCGGCGATTGTCTCGTCGGCCGTGCGTTTCTGGAAGAGAAGCTTCTCGCGCTGGTTCTCCAGACCCATGGTTTCAATCCGCAGATCCTGAACCTGCCGGCTCAGGTTGTCACGGTTCAGACGACCCCGGTCCGATTGCTCGTTGGCGGCGGTAATCTTCTGGTCGATATCCGCCAGTTCGCCGGTGAAAGCCGCCACCGCTGGTTGTAAGCCGGTCAGGGCTGCCTCGGACGCGAGGATTTGCGCCGTCAGTTCATCGATTTCCTGCTTGATACCGGTCAGCGCCTCATCGGTCTGGGACTGGCGGTACTGGTTACGGATCAACTGGTTTTCAGCAGTCGATGCCTGTTCAGACAGACTGACGATATTGGCCCGGATGATCCCAACCGATCGCTGATGTTTTTCCAGCAGCGTGTCCAGTTCCTGCAGTTCTCTGGTCTGACGCTCCAGATCCTCGTTGGTCTGGGCAATTTGCTGCTCCAAATCGGTGATTTTCTGCCGGCGGCCGATTACACCGGAACCAGCCGCGGAGGTCGAATTTTTCAAAATCTGATTCGATCCGGCAAAACGCCCTTCACGATCCAGCAGGTCCCAACCGGCCAGGGCACGATCCTGGAGGGCTGCCGCCAGATCGGTAACCAGCAACAGGTCGCCCAACAGGTAGCGGACCAGCGGCTGGATTTGCTCGGTGGCCATCACCAGGTCAAGCGCCCGTACCAGCGGCTGACCAGCTGCCGGTGTAGCTCGGTCGCGGGCCGGCAGCGCGGCAATTTCCTGCAACGGCAGAATCGTCAGATGTCCGGCCTTGTTTTTCCCGGCCAGGTTTAATACTTCCAAGGCGCTGGCACGATCCTCGGCCACCAGGCAATAGGCCAGGGGACCCAGGGCATTTTCCAGCGCGGAACCATATTCATCGGGGACGGAAATCAGTTCGCTCAGACTGCCCAGCACACCGGGATAATCCTGACGCCGAGCCAGCACCTGCCGAACGCCGGCCGGATAGCCCTCACTCTTTTCAATCAGTTCCTGGTAGAAGCGCAGTTGCGAATCCGATGTCTCCAACCGGTTGCGGGCCGACTGGCGATTTTGTTCCAGTTCCTGCCGGCGCTCACGGTACTGGTTTAAGGCCAGTTCCTCTTGCTCAAAAGCAGCCTGTCTCCGAGCCAGTTGCGCCTGCAGGTCGTGCTGGCTGGCCTCCAGGCCATTCCGGACATCCTTGTCGGCGGTTTGCAGGTGAAGCAGTTCTTCCCGGCGGTCGGTGATTTTTTGCCGGCGCTGGCTGAAATCGGCCAGCATCTGTTCGGTACGCTGTAGCAGGGAATTCTGTTCACTGGCTTTTTGCTGGTGCTGCCAGCGTTCCGCCTGCAACTCCCGTACTTTTTCCCGGGAATTTTTATACTGGTCTTCGGCCTGTTCGAATTCCGCCTTCTTCTGCTGGTACAATTCCAGTTTTTCTTCAATCTGCGGATCGATTTCCAGGACGTTTTCCGTGAAGTTCGCGACTGATCGGCGCAGCTCATCCTGTTTGGCGATGATATTGGTCGTCTCGTTTTCCAGCCGGGTAATACTGTCGCCCGCGGCACGCTGCTGTTCCGTGCGTACCAGAATACCGTTGCGGGTTTCCTCGCGCTCGCTTTCGGCCTCGGCCAGGCGGCCTTTAATTCCATCCAGCTCTTCGCGCTGGGTCCGGTACATTTCCTTTAACCGCTGCAGCTCCTGATCCTGCCGGTTACCGCTGGTCACGGTGGATTCCCGCAAATGCTTTAATTCGGCGATCCGCTGTTCCAGCGGTAAAGCCTGTCCTTTGTAATAATCGATGCGCAGAAAGGCCAACGCCAGGTCCTTTTCCCGCAATTTTTCGACCAGGCCGGCGTGCCGCTTAAACCGCTTCAACTGCAATGCCAGATTATGAACCTTGGATTCGACCTCGCCGACAATATCGTTGATCCGTTCCAGGTCCGCCCGCACGGCATCGAATTTGCGCAGTGCCGAGCGCCGTTCCAGTTTGTACTTGTTGATCCCGGCCGCCTCTTCGAACATGTGTTTACGGTCGTCGCGGGTTTCGGACAGGATGCTTTCGATCATCCCCAGTTCGATTACTGAGTAAGCGTCGGCGCCCATGCCGGTATCCATGAACAGGTCATGAATATCCTTGAGCCGGCATAAGGTGCGGTTAATGAAATATTCGCTTTCGCCGTCACGGAAGGCGCGACGGGTGATTTCCACGTCGTTATATTCAATCGGCAGTTTGCCCTTGTTGTTATGCACGGTCAAAGAAACCTCGCACATACTCAGCGGCTTCAGGCCTTCCGCCCCGTTAAAAATCACATCTTCCAATTTCCCGCCCCGCAACACGCTGGTCTTCTGTTCACCAAGCACCCAGCGGATCGCATCAACGATATTGGTCTTGCCGCAACCATTTGGTCCGACCACCGTGGTGATGCCCTCACCAAAGGTCAGCGAAGTCTTTTTAACAAATGTCTTGAATCCCTGGATTTTCAATTCGGATATATACATCTTAGGTGAATAGTCGTTTTATGCGTTTGTGCGGTGCAACGAATCCTTTTAGGTTAATTTTTAATATGCGCCTGTTTGAATTATCCCGGCGGCCAGCCCAGACCGCGGCCACCGATCAGGTGCATGTGCAGATGGAACACGACTTGGCCTGCATCGTCGTTGCAGTTGATTACCGTCCGGTAACCGCTTTCTGCGATACCTTTCTTTGCGGCCAGCGCCTGGGCCGCCAGATACATTTCACCGAGCAGATCCATATTAGCGGCGGTGATATCGTTGACAGTCGGCAGGTGTTCCTTGGGAATGATCAGGATATGGACCGGAGCCTGCGGGTTGATATCATTGAAGGCCATTACGTATTCATTTTCATAAATGATTTCCGCTGGAATTTCATGATCGCGGATTTTGCAGAACAGACAATTACTCATTACCGATTCCTTTCCTCTGAATACATTCACTCAGTATCGCCAGGGCCGTCAGGGCAGCCGTTTCCGAGCGCAGCCGCCGGTCGCCTAAAGTCACCGGAATGCAGCCCCCTGCTATTGCCGTCGTCAATTCCCGCTCCGAAAAATCGCCTTCGGGGCCGATTAAAACCATGATGCGCCCAGCGGTCAGTCCATCGGCGGCGAACCAGTCGGAAATGGTTCGATCACCGGAAGGGTGACAGATCAACCGGACGTTGTCGGCGGTCTCCGCCAGCCAGTTTTCAAATGGTTGTGGTTCGTGCAGTGTCGCAACCCGGCTGCGGCCGCACTGTTTGGCGGCGGCGATGATCAACTTGCGGATTCGTTCCTGGTTCAGTGACCGCTTGATGCAGCGGTCCAGGATCAGCGGCCGGATCGCCGCTATGCCCAGTTCGACCGCCTTCTCGACCAGCAGCTCGAATTTCTCGCGGCGGATCAGGCCGGCCGCCAGTTCAATCGGCAGCGACAGCTCACCGGCCGCGGGAAAAATACCGGTTATCCGCCCCTGGGCGACGGAACCGGCAAACCGTTCGACGATCGCCGAATACATCATCCCCTGGCCGTCAGTCAACCAGATTTCCGCGCCCGTTTGGAGGCGCAGAACCTGTCGCAAATGCCGGGTTTCGGCCTGGTCCAGCGTAAAAGCTCCCTGCCGGACGCTCTGCGGGTCCACCAGAAAATAGTGGTGGTCGCCCATTATTTTTGGCGGCTGTAACTGAACTTCAGCACCAGACCGCTGTAATTGTCGGTGCCGTCGACTACCTTCGGTAACAGCAGAAAATCATAACCGGCGCCGATCCCGAAAACGGTGCGGGGCGACGGATAAAAAGACAAGCCGACGCCGATGTAACCGGCCAGCGCCAGGGTGGGTTGCGCCGCCTGCCAGCGCTGTAGAAAGGCACCGCTTTCCGGTGCGTCGAGCACCAGGTTCGGCCCCGCCATGATGGTCACAAAGGGCGCAAAATTATTGGCTATCTTACCGGCAAACGGAAAATAACGGGCACCGGCCTCAGCGGTCAGCATTATCAGGCTGATGCCGCCGGTCGTGGTCGGTTGATAATAATAGTCATAGGTAATGACTTCGTTTTTCCCTTTCAAATCGAAAAAGCGCGTTTCCAGCAACCAGTGAAAAGCATCGCTCTGAATTCGTGCGAACTGGCCGTGGAAGCCGCTGCCGCGCATGCCGGAGCTGAATCCGGCGCCGGTTTCGGACACCGGGTCAGCCGCCCAGGCAAGAGTGGAAAAGGTCAGGATAATTAGTAATTTTCTCATAATGCTATTGAAAATCCGTATTTCGCTGATTTGTTTCAAATAATCTGATCGAAAGCGTTTAAAATTCCAATACGATTTTACCAAACTGCCCGCCCGCTTCCAAATAGGCATGGGCCTCCGCTGTTTCCGTCCAGGGGAATACCCGGTCGACCACGGCCCGGATCGTGCCGGCTTGCGCCAGCGAAAGGATTTCATCGAATCCGGCCGCATCGCCCATGGTCGACCCTAACAGCGATTGCTGCTTGTAAAACAGGTGCCGCAGGTCGAGGCTGACGCGTGCTCCCGTGGTAGCGCCGCAGATCACGAGCCGACCTCCTTTGGCCAGCACTTTCAGGCTGGTGTCCCAAGTGGCGGCCCCTACGTGTTCGAATACGACGTCGACTCCCTGCCGGTCGGTTTCCCGTCGGACGATCGCCGCCACATCTTCCTGGTAATGGTCGATGACAACATCCGCCCCCAGTTGGCGGGTCTTTTCCAGCTTCGCCGGACCGCCGGCGGTGGCGATGACGCGGCAGCCCTTCCATTTGGCGATCTGTACCGCCAGATGACCGATACCCGACCCGGCGCCCCAGATCAGCACCGTATCTTCGACCTCCAGCCGAGCCCGGCGGATCAGCATGGTATAGGCCGTCATGGCGGCCAGCGGCAGGGCCGCTGCTTCAATATGGCTAAGTCCAGAGGGCATCGGTCGCAGGTTCCGTTCCCCCGCCAGCAAATATTCACAGTTAGTTCCGTCGCGAGTCTCGCCAAAGATACCGAATTCCCGGCAAAAATTTTCCCGGCCGCGACGGCAAAATCGGCACTGTCCGCAATAAACCACCGGCTGTATCAGTACCTGGTCGCCCGGTTTATAGGCAGTTACCGCGGAACCGGTCGCGACCACTTCGCCGGCGCCATCACTGCCGGGAATAAGCGGCAGCGGTATGCCGGGAAAGCCGCGCCGGACCCAGATATCCAGATGATTCAGAGCGGCCGCCCGGATTTTCACCAGCACCTGATCGGTCGCCGGCACCGGATCGGGAAGTGTTACTATTCGCAGTACTTCAGGTCCGCCATGTTGCTCAATCCGGATCGCCTGCATCCTACCACCGCCCCCTATTCATCGATATCTTTGAATTCGGCATCCTGAATATCAAATTTCGAATACGGTTTCTTGTCTCCGTTTTTTTTGGACTTGGATTTAACCGATGCTGATATCTGCAGATTCGACATATATTTGAAAATCCGGTAGCCCAGATAGACGATGACGCCGTATAACAGGAATTTAATCATCAGAAGGCGGTGGCGGGATTGAAAAATTTAGTGCCGGTCACCGGCTGGCGGATACATTTGATGACCTCTTCCAGATCGTTCGGATTGTGGACGAAATCGATATTGTTAGTATTAATAATGATCAGCGGCGTATCCTTATAGCGGAAAAAATATTCGTTATAAACCTGATTCAGGGCATCGATATAATTGCGGTCCATATCCGATTCGTAGCTGCGGCCGCGCTGCGAGATCCGCCTCATCAGCGAATCGGTATCGGCCTGGAGGTAGATCACCAGGTCAGGATTGATGATGTTTTTTTCCAGCAGATTGGCCACCGTATCGTACAGGCTCATCTCTTTTTCATTGAGATTCAATGAAGCGAACAGCCGATCTTTCACAAACATGTAATCGGTCACCAGCAGGTTGTGGAACATATCCACCTGGCGCAGTTCCTGCTGCTGCTGATAGCGTTGCAGGAGAAAAAACAATTGGGTCTGGAAAGCATACTGCTCGGGGTTGCGGTAGAAATCCGGTAAAAAAGGATTGTCTTCGAATTCCTCGGTTACATGCCGGGCGCCCAGCCGCTCCGCCAGCAACCGGGACAGGCTGGTTTTACCGACACCGATCGGACCTTCGATCGCGATATAATACAGGTTTCTCATGCTATACGTTCCATTTCAGCGATTTTGACCTGCGAGCTATCCGGGCAGGTTTGTAATAATTCCCGAACGCTCCTGCGCTCCCCGGCAATGGTATGCTCCGGTGCGATTTCATTCCACGGCGCCAGCACGAAGCGGCGCCGGTGCAGGTCCGGATGGGGAATGGTTAATCTTTCATCCTGATGTACATGATCGCTGTAACTCAGAATATCGATATCAAGCGACCGGGGCTGGTTTTTCGACCGCAGGGCTGGGCGGCCGGCGGCGGCTTCCAGCCGGCTGATGTAATCCAGCAGCTCCAACGGTTTCAGGATGGTCCGGATCGCCACGACCGCATTCAGGAAAGCCGGTTGTTCGCGGTTATATAACGGCTCGGTCTCGAAAATCGGCGATGAATTTTCAAACTCGATCGCGGGATGTTGCCGCAATTCGGCTACGGCGTTCCGGATGAATGTTTCCCGGTCACCCTGGTTGGAGCCGAGTGACAGGAAGACCAATTCACTCATAATCGGACCGGTGGCGTTCGATTTCCACTTCGACCGTATCCAGAACACCACGCACCGGGGCATGCGGTTTGCGTACACGAATCAGCAGACTGTCAATATGAAAATTTTTCAGTAGAGCCTGGGCGATATGACCGGCCAGCGCTTCCAGCAGGTAAAATTTATGTTTCTGCAGGCTGTGTTCAACGGTATCATAAACCGCCTGGTAATCGATCGTATCCCGCAGGTCGTCGCTGGCGATCGATTTCTTCAAAGAAACGTATAATTCCAAATCGACCTCGAATTTTCCACCCAGTCCCCGCTCCGAATCGTGAACACCGTGATAACCGTAAAACTGCATATTTTTTAATCGTATGACGCCCATAGGAAGACGAATTTAGGCCGTCCGGCCGAGCAGAGTCAAGGCGGATACCGAATTATAATAGACATCCTGATTCGGTCCACTACCTAACTGCTGGAATTGCATCTTACATTAATCCGGTTATTATAATTCCATTGATTGACATCAAGTCCTGACGGCGATAATTTTGCGGGCTCTATATTTATGATTAAGGAATAATTTCAATATGGTAGACAGACACGCATCGCAGATCAAGCGTCAACGACAGGACCTGAAACGTCGCGCAGTCAATGTGCGCAATATGTCAAAGTTACGTTCAGCTGTAAAAAAGGTATTGGATACGACAGTTATCGCCGATGCCGAAAAATTTTACGGTCAGGCCGTTTCAACAATCGATAAAATGGCCGTCAGCGGCTTGATCCACAAAAATACCGCAGCCCGGCGCAAGTCGCAGATCACGCGGCATTTGAACGGTTTACAGAAAGCCTAACTTTCCGAAATCTGATAATTAGGAGCCTCCTTCACGATCCGTACTTCGTGGGGGTGGCTTTCTTTTATACCGGCAGTGGTGATCTGCACAAATTCGCTGCCGCGGTGAAATTCCTCGATCGTCCGCACTCCGCTGTAACCCATCGCCGCCCGAATACCACCCAGCATCTGGTGAATCGTATTCCGAACCGACCCCCGGTAGGGTACCATGCCCTCGATTCCTTCCGGCACCAGTTTGGCGGCTTCGGCGCCTTCCTGGAAATAACGGTCGCCGCTGCCCTGTTTCATTGCTCCCAGCGATCCCATGCCGCGATATGATTTATACTGACGTCCCTCGTATAGAATAGTCTCGCCCGGACTCTCATCCATGCCGGCCAGCAGACTGCCCAGCATGACCGTATTGGCGCCGGCGGCCAGTGATTTGGCGATATCGCCGCTGTAACGAATGCCGCCGTCGGCGATGATCGGCATATTATGGCGTTGCGCCTCATCGACACATTCCATGATGGCGGTTAATTGCGGAACACCGATACCGGCAATAATCCGGGTCGTGCAACTGGCACCGGCACCGATGCCGACTTTCACGCAATCCACACCGGCATCGATCAGCGCCTTGGTCCCGGCGGCGGTGGCGACATTGCCGGCAATCAGGTTGATGCCGGAGACGGACTGCTTGATTGTTCTGACCATTTTGAGCACTCCGGCGGAGTGGCCGTGGGCGGTGTCGATCACGATCACATCCACATGGGCCGCGGCCAAAGCCTGGGCCCGTTCCAGCGTATCGCCGGCAACACCGACGGCGGCGCCGACCCGCAAGCGGCCGTTTTCATCCTTGCTGGCATTGGGAAATTGTTCTTTTTTCTGAATATCCTTGACCGTTATCAATCCCGCCAGTGCGCCGTTGCCGTCCACCACCAGCAGTTTCTCGATCCGGTGCTTCTGGAGGATTTCCTTGGCCTTGTCCAGAGTCGTACCCAACGGTACCGTCACCAGATTATCGGCCGTCATCCGGTCGCTGACCAGCAGACTGAGATCGGTCTCGAAACGGATATCACGGTTGGTCAGGATTCCCACCAGCCGGTTGTCTTCCACAACCGGCAGCCCCGATATCCGGTAACGGCTCATCAGTTCCCGGGCCTCGCGAATTGTCTTGTCGGCCGTCAGGGTGATCGGATTCATGATCATGCCACTTTCGGAGCGCTTGACCTGATCCACCATGCCAGCCTGCTGCTCGATCGACAGGTTCTTGTGGATGATCCCCATTCCCCCCTCCCGTGCCAGGGCCTTGGCCATGGCAATTTCGGTGACCGTATCCATGGCGGCGGATATTATGGGAATATTCAACCTGATCGAGTCGGTAAGTTTCGTTGTGAGGTCCACATCCCGCGGCAGCACCTGCGATGCCTGGGGCACCAGCAATACGTCATCGAAAGTAAGTGCCAGTTTAAATGGTGGTCGGTTTTTCATTACCGCACTCCGGTTTTTTCAAATTATTATGGAAAATGTTCGTCCCTTACTCCAGGCTGCCGACCGCTGCTTCGACGGCTTCCAGGATTTCGCCCGATTTCACCACTGCCATCATGTTCGTGTGATCGGGATAGAGCGGCCGGTCCACATCCAGGAATTTAACATGCCGCCGGACTACTTCGCGGGCAGTCTGCACACCCATGCCGGGCTGGAATTCACGGAAATCCAGTCCCTGGGCGGCGGCCATGAATTCGATCCCCAGCACGCCGTAGGCATTTTCAAGAATCTGTCCGGTTTTAATGGCCGTGTTCATTCCCATCGATACGAAATCCTCCTGATCGGCGGCGGCCGGAATCGACTGGATCGAAGCCGGCGCGGACAAGATCCGCTGTTCGACGATCAGTGTGTCGGCGGTGTACTGGCTCAGCATCATGCCCGAAAACATGCCGGCGCCTTTGGTCAAAAATGACGGCAGACCGACGCTGAGCGCCGGATTGGTCAACCGGTTCAGACGCCGTTCCGACAATACGCTGACCATTGTCACGGCCGCCCCGATCATATCCATCGGCAGGCAGACCGGCGTTCCCTGAAAATTGGCGCCGGTGAGGGTCAGTCTGAATTCGGGCAGGAAAATCGGGTTGTCGCCGACTCCGTTCAATTCGATTTCCACCTGCTGGCGGGCATAGCGCACCGCATCGTGGGCGGCACCGATCACCTGCGGTGTCGAGCGCATCGAATAGGCGTCCTGTACCTTGACTTTCAATTTGCCGGTCTGGAGATCGCTGCCGGCGATGCATTTATTAATCGCATTGGCGGTGCGGACCGCCCCGGCGAATCCGCGCACCTGATGCAGGCGCACATCATAGGGCTTCAGGTTACCCATCAGCGCTTCGATCGTCATGGCGGCACCAATCTCGGCCTGTTTCAGCCAGCGGTTGATGTCGTAGAGTTGGATTGCGCTCATGGCCGTCAGCAGATTAGAACCGTTGATGGTGGCCAGCCCGTCCCGGGCCTGCAGGCCGGGAATCGGGATACCAGCTTTTTCCAGGGCGACCTGCCCCGGTAATCTTTCGCCTTGGTAGTAGGCCTCACCCTCGCCCATCATCAGCAGGGCGATCTGCGACATGGGCGCCAGGTCGCCGCAGGCCCCCACCGAACCTTTCTGACAGACCACCGGCGTCACGCCCTTGTTGAGCATATCCACCAGGGTCTGGGTGATCTCCGGCCGGCAACCGGAGTTGCCGTGGGCATGGACATTGATCCGACCCACCATCGCACCGCGGATATATTCGATCGGGGCCGGGTCGCCGATGCCGGCGGCGTGGTTATAAATCAGGTATTTCTGGAAATCCTTGACCTGGTCGTCGTTGAGAACCACCTCGGAAAATTCACCGATGCCGGTATTGACGCCATACATGATTTCATGCGCGACGACCTTCTCTTCCAACATCTTGCGGCAGATTTTAATCCGCTCCAGCGCCTGCGGGTGCAGTTCCACTTTTTCCCCGAAGCGCGCCACCCTTACCAGTTGATCAATGGTTAATCCGGAACCTTCCAATACGATAGCCATGCCTGTCTCCTTAGTTGGTTGGTATCACTAAATTTAGATCAGCAGTAACCCCCACGGGCAGTCTCATTCCGATATAAAATCTCGAGTTATCGGTCAAGAATTTAGAACTGCCGCAACGACCATCCAATAATTCAAGCGGTCCAAAGCAGAGGGATTGGGTATAATTATTGGTACAAAATTCAGACACCGACAGGTCACTGACAGGTCAAAATCACCGGAATCCCAGTGATTGATTCCAGATTATCCCTTCAAGGATAATGGCGTGGTTAATCAGAACAGCAGTTCGTGAATCGACTGGAACACCGACATCGGGGTCGGGATGACATCGCGGAAATAGCTGCCGTAGCGTTTGGCGACAATCCGTTCGTCCAGGACAATGAAAATACCTTCGTCGGTGGTGGAACGGATCAGGCGGCCGAAGCCCTGGCGGAATTTGATCACCGCCTCCGGGACCGAGAATTCCAGAAAGGAATTGCGTCCCTGCCGGTTCAACAGGTCCGAATAGGCTTTGATCAGCGGTTCGCTGGGTACGGCGAAAGGCAGTTTGGTGATGATCAGGATTTCCAGCAGCTCGCCCGGCAGATCGATGCCCTCCCAGAAGGCGTCAGTCCCCAGTAGGATGCCGTTGGGCGTCTCGGACATGCCCTTGATCAGGGCATAGCGCGAAGTGGTGGCGCGCTGAGCGTAAATCGGCAGGCTGCGCCCCTCCGGTTTCTGGCGCAGGGCATTGTAGCAGCCGTTCAGCATCGCCCAGGAAGTGAACAGTACCATCATCCGCTTGCCGTAATGTTTATGGCACTGATATATCAGTTCGGCGATAAATACCGGATCTTTGCTGCCGTTCTGGGCGCCGCCCAACTGAAAATATTTTACCTGGTCCTGATAGTAAAACGGGCTGGCGATATCGGTGGTCACCACATTGGTCAGCTCCGGCCGGTCCAGGCCGGTGCGGTGGAGAAAATATTCGAAGGAATCGTCGATGCGCAGGGTGGCCGAGGTCAGGACGGCACTGTCCAGAGCGGCAAACAGCGAATCGACCAGGGCTCCGGAAACATCCACCGGCGCGGCGCAGAGATTCAGGGTCAGTTCCGGTTGCTTGCGACCGAAAGTGCGGTAGTAGCCTTCCTGCCAGTAGACCCAGTCGTCCTGCTGCCGGCGGGTAAGGCTGGCCAGGTTTTCCAGCAACTCGCCGAATTGCTGGCGCGCCTGTTCGAATACCTGGATCAGGTCGGTGTAATCATTCTGGTCGGAGTCGATTTTATTCAGTTCCCGCTCGATTTTCTGCAACGTCAGAACCAGTTCTTTGAGCGTCAGTTCGAGGGCCTTTAATTCCTGATCGACGGCGGAAAATTCCTCTGCCAGCGATTCGATCAGGTGTTTCTCGGTATAGGGCGAATCGACCCGGAAGCGGCTGCCGACCTGGGCGGTATATTCGTCGAAAAAGGAGCGGTTGGCGGAATGGGCGCGAGCCGTATCGTGGAGCAGGTCCGCCAGCGGCCGTTCCAGTCCTGAATGAAGCTTGGCCAGCTCGGTCAGTCTGTTTTTCAGCCGTACCGCCCCGGCTGAATCCAGGTCGATGCGCTGGATCAAACCGGTGATCAGGTTTTGATCCACGGCCAGCGTGAACTGGCCATAGGCGGCGCTGACCAGGTTGTGCGCCTCATCGATCACGACCGAACTGAATGGCGGCAGAACGCCGGGATTTCTGGTTTCCGCCAGCAGCAGGGCGTGATTAACGACAATCACCCGCGCGTTGAAAGTATTGCGGCGCAGGGGCCCGAAAAAGCAACCCTGGTGGCGGGCACATAGCGGTGACGTACAGAAACCCGGTTCACTGCGGATCATGGCGGCGATCCGGTTCTGGCGAAAACTCCAGAAGCCGGTGCATTCCGACAGATCGCCGGTTTGGGTCCATTCCAGCCAGATCACCAGCGGCAACAGGCTTTCCGCCTCCAGCGGATTCAGATTCCTGCCGGCGTCAGCGATCACCCAGCCCAGCCGGGTCCGGCAGATATAATTGTTACGGCCCTTCAGCATCACCGCCTGCAGTGACAGATCCAGCGCCTCGGCCAGCATCGGCAGGTCCTTATAAAAAAGCTGGTCCTGCAAATGCTTGGTGTGGCAGGAGATGATCGTCGGACCCTGGTCTTCCTTATTGAAGGTGCGTTTGATCGACGGATAGAGGTAGGCCTGGGTCTTGCCCAGGCCGGTCCCGGCCTCGACTACGGCAATCCGGTTGTCGCCCAGGGCCTGATCCACAAATTCGGCATATTCCAATTGCTGGGAACGATACTCGAAATTGGCCAGCGTCTTTTTCAGGACGCCATCCGGTCCGAATACTTCCCGGACCGAAAAATCGACCGAATCGCGGCTGCCGCGATGAATATACAGATTATCGTTGACCGGTTTTTCGATCGTCGATTTCACCAGGCCGTTCTTCAGGTCGCCGGTGCGGGTCAGGGCATTGGCCAGATTGACGTAAAAGGCCTTGTTATGAACATCGACATGTTTGAGGATTTCCAGTAGCTTGGTGACCACACCCAGCGGATAGCTGGCGGCCTCTTCGACCAGGCTGAGAAAAACCTGGCCGCAGTTTTCAGTATCGGACTCGGCCCGGTGGGCATCATCGGCATTGAGATTAAAAAATTCGGCTACGCTGCCCAGGTTATGGGCGGGACGGAAAAACAGAAAAACCCGGCTAAGCTGCAGCGTGTCGTACAGATCGTGGGCGACATCCGGTTTTCCGTAACGCTGACGGAGCGCCTTCAGAAAGGCCAGGTCGAAAGGAATATTATGGGCCACCAGGGGCGCCGAGCCCAGAAATTTCAGGAATTCGTCGACAACGTCCTCCTCTGCCGGCGCATCTTTGACCATGGCGTTGGTGATACCGGTAATATCGGCAATCAAGGGGGAAATTTCCATGCCGGGATTGACCAGCGTGACGAACCGATCCTGCGCCTGACCGTTTACGAAACGGATGGCGGCGATTTCGATCAGGCGATCATCATCGGCGCTCAGACCGGTGGTTTCGAAATCGAAGGCGATAAAAGTGGAAAGGTTGAGCGCCTCGAGCAGTTGCAGACGGTCCATCAGATACCTGCGAACAGGCGGGCGACGTCGATCAACAGCGATGGTTTCTTCCTGACGGCCACGGAAAATAGTTTCAGTAAAGTCCGGTCGACTTCCGGCACGGCGGCGATACCGTCGGCAATCCGGTTCAATTCATCATCGGTAAATTTGAAGATCGTCTCCTTGATGCGGTAAAAACGTTCATGATTTTTACCGCCGATTTTATGCCAGTTCTTTTCATAGGCTGCCAGGTTGGCGCGGGTCGGCTGCTTTCCGGCGTTCAGGGTCGCTACCGCCGCCTCGGCTGCCAGCAATCCGCTGCGCATGCCCGAGATGATTCCGCCGCCGGTCATGGGGTTGACGGTATGAGCGGCATCGCCCACCAGCATCAGTCCGTCGGTGGTCAACTGTTTCAACGTTTTATCAACGGGCACACCGCCGGCGACCGTCGTCAGTACCGAGCAGTCTGGGAAGTTGCGGTCGATAAATTCGTCCAGGTAACGCTGGGCGGACTTGCCGTCCCGGGCATAGATACCGGAAATGCCGAGCCCGATATTGGCGGAAGTCGGTCCCTTGGGAAATACCCACACATAACCGCCCGGCGCCCATTTCATCGACATATGAAATTCAAACATATTTTCACGAACGGCGATGCCGGAAACGGTCTTCTGGATCGCCGATTCCATGTCCTTGAGCTTCAACTGGGTGCGGATACCGGCCCAGCGACCGACCCGGCTCTCGACCCCGTCGGCACCCACCACCAACTTGGAATGAACCGTGAATGGTTCGCCGAGATACTGACCGGTCACGCCCGCAACCCGGTCATCGTCAATGATCAGTCCGTCAACATATGCCTTGGTGACAATCTGCGCCCCGGCCGCGGCTGCCAGATGGGCCAGATCGTAGTCGAAAATCCTGCGGTCAAGAATATAACCCTTGTCCTGCAGGTCAAACTCGATCGTGGTTTCATTCGGCGCCACCAATTTGATGCGGTTGATTGTCGTTTTGATCCAGCGCGCCTGCGGCTCGTGGAAAATCCGCAACCCGGCATCGCTAACCGCCTCACCGCAACGGACCGGCATGCCGATATCGCGGTCTTTTTCCAGTAGCAGAACCGCCAGACCGCCGCGGGCGGCCTGCAGGGCAAAGGTCGATCCGGCCGGACCGCCTCCGACTATCACCACATCGAATTTTTTATTCCGCCACATGTTTTAATACCTCGATCGGACAGATGTAAACACACAATTCACAGTCGCTACAAAGTTCCTGATCGATCCGGATGACCGTCTCACGCAGCTCGATACAATCGACCGGGCAGACGCCGACACAGGTACCGCAAAAATCACATTTTCCTTCGACAATATTAATCAAAATCGACTCCAAAGGTCGGTTGCGGATGCCCGTAGCGCAGGTAGCTGTAACTGCGCAGCAGCCAGAAGTTCAGGATCAGCGGCAGCAGGAACCAGGGATGACGCACCGCCACCAGCAGCGCCAGTATGAAAATCGGATAAATCCGGGCCCGCTGCAGGTGGCGGATGTGGGGTGGAAAAACAATCGCGATCAGCAGGAATGGCGCGTAAATCGCGGCAGCCGTACTGATCACCGGATCGTTGTTAAGCAGACCCACTGCGGCGGCAGCCAGATCGAGTGCCAATCCCGCCAGCAATAATGACATGCGTAAATTTTTAGGGGAATTCCCGATTGTCAGAGGTATCCAGTAAATCAGCAGTACAGCCAGGAACCCGAGCACGTACGGCAGACCGGCTATTAAACCGGATATAAAATCGCCGCCCTTGTAAATCCAGCCGCTGAAAAACAGGAAATAGGCGGCCAGCAGGTAGCTGCCGGCCCGCAGGGGCGAGCGGTCTTCCAGGTTGAAAGGCCGGTAGCCGGTGGCCGGACCCAGCAGGACCAGTACCAGCGCCAGCGGCAGCAGGACCAGCGGCTCGGAAAACAGCAACAACAACAGACCGACGAGCGCCAGAATCCAGACAATCCGCCCGGTTTTCCGTCGATCGGTTTCGATGGGCGCCGCTTTCAGGCCGCAAAACCCGAAAAAACCGGCCAACAGCAGCGTAAAACCGAAAAACATCAGGACCGTTCGCCCGCTGAGGGCTGTTTCCCAGTACAGATGGCGAACTTCCTGCATCAGGGCGGCGCTGAACCCGGCCAGCAGCATTGTCCAGAGTACAAAGAAAATCTCCCAGCGGAACAGGAAGAAGCGATCGAGGCCGCGGGACCAGCTCTGCGCTTTTTTGTAGCGGGCCGATTCGAGCGGAATGAAGCGGGAAATTATCACGGCAGTTATCCTTGAGTTAACCTTTGAACCAAGAAATTATTTTCGGCAGCAGGCCGGTTGAATTTAGCAGCACCAGGAAAATCAGGATCGGCGATACAAATTTCAGGAAAAACGCCAGCAGTTTTACCCGGCCCGGAGAGTGTTCAAATAGTTCCACCGCCCCCGCTTTCAACTTGGGCAGGGCGCGATCGAAGCCCCAGATCCAGGCCACGAATACGGCGATCGCCAGTCCCCCGGCCGGCAACAGGACATTCGAGGCCAGAAAGTCGGCCAGATCGAAAAATGTCAGGCCGAACAATTTCCAATCCGCCAGCAGATTGAAACTCAGTGCGGAAGGAACGCCCACCAGCAGAATCACGATTCCAAAGACCAGTACCGCCCGGTGTCGCCGCCAGCCTTTTTCATCGACGAAGTAGGCCACCACCACTTCCAGCAGCGAAATGGCCGAGGTCAGCGCCGCGATCGTCAGCAGCAGGAAAAACAGAACGGCAAACCCGGTACCGCCGGGCATGCGGGCGAAGACCGCCGGCAGGGTCTGGAAGATCAGGCCGGGACCGGCCGCGGGATCCTGTCCGGTGGCGAACACCGCGGTAAAGATGGCAACCCCCGCCAACAGGGCAATCAGCGTATCCAGGAAAACAATCTGAACCGCCGCCACGGGTATATTATCTTGGTCCGACATGTAGGAACCATAGGTCATCATGGCGCCCATGCCCAGGCTCAGAGTGAAAAAAGCGTGGCCCAGGGCGATCAGAACGGCCGAACCGGTGACCTTGCTCCAGTCGGGGTTCCAGAGGAAATCCATCCCGGCTTCGGCGCCCGGCAGGGTCAGCCCGCGGATGACCAGAACCAGCAGAATTACAAACAGGACCGGCATCATGATTTTGCTGCCGCGTTCGATACCTTTCTGAACGCCGGCGTAAACCACGCCCATCGTCAACAGGAAAAAAACCACATGGAAACCGACCGTCCAGCCGGGACTGGCGACCAGTCCTGCAAAATGAGCGCCGGCGACGGTAGCATCGGTGAAACCGGCAAAAACACCGCTGCCGGCCTCGATAATGTAGCCCAGCGACCAGCCGGCCACGACGCTGTAAAATGACAGGATCACGAATCCGGCGACCACACCCATACCGCCGACTGCCATCCAGCCCCGGGAACTGGAAAGCGCCTTGAAAGCGCCGACCGGGTTGCGCTGGGTGGTACGTCCCAGCAGAATCTCGGCGATCAGGACCGGCAGCCCGATGATGGCAATGCAGATCAGGTAAATAAAAATGAAGGCGGCACCGCCATTTTCACCGGCGATGTATGGAAATTTCCAGATATTGCCCAGGCCGATGGCCGAACCGGTGGCCGCCAGGATGAAGCCGATCCTGGAGCCCCAGTGTTCCCGCTGATTAATCATGGTGTCTCGTCTGGTTTGATTGGTGTTTCGTTAATTTCCAAATTCTCCTGCATGACGGCATCAAACGGTTCCAGGTGCGCATCCACTACGGCGTCGATGACACCGTAAAAATAGATGAACGCGACCCACCAGGCGTACTTGTTGCGCTTTTCCAGATAGCGGTGCCGCACCAGAGAGTAATCGCCGCTGGCGTAATCGGCATAGGCTTGCCGGTTTTCGGCAAATCGCCAAAGCGCTACTGCTTCCGCGCCGACAAGAATCCCCGCCTTGATGTACTTGCGATTGTAAATCTGACCGCCACCCGGACAGATAAACGACCAGCGGGCCGCCGTCCGGGGTGAACTGACCAAAGTTGAATCCGCTGCCGCTGCAACGGCAATTAATCCGGTGATCAGTAAAACCAGCGAGAATTTACGCATCAAAGCGTTTATCGGCGGACCAGTTCCCAATCACCGGCTGGCAGGCCGGGATAACCTTAATCTCGAGTTTATTGCCTTCGTATTCCAGCTTTTCACCGTCGATATGAATCGGCAGCCGGGCTTCGGATTCGATCGTCAGGTGACTGGTCTGGTAGCTGTCCACTTCGGTGACGGTGTCGATCGTACCGTCATACAGCCGGCCGAACACGGCCAGAATCCGCGGCCGGGAAATATTCTTGATATAACAGATGTCAAAAACGCCGTCGTCCAGTTTGGCCTTGGGTGTCAGTTGCAGTCCGCCGCCGACATTCCAGCCGTTGCCGATGCTCAGCAGGAAGACATCATCATCAAGGACCAGATTATTGAAGCTGATCCGGATCGGCAGGCGCCGGTAGGAAAGATAAGTGTAGCCGATTGCGACCAGGTAGCGCGGGGCGCCCTTGATGAATTCCACGGCGCGGCCGACTTCGTTGGCACGGCCTTCGAAACCCAGACCCATAACGTTGACGAAACGGCGTCCGTTAACCTCGCCCACATCGATAGTTTTTACATCGTGCTGCAGCAGAATATCGATCGCTTTTTCCACCGAATCATGGGGGATCGAACAACTGCGGGCAAAATCATTGCCGGTGCCGATCGGGATCATGCCGAAGGGAATCACCAGGTCCGGCAAGCCGTTGATGACTTCATTGATGGTGCCGTCGCCGCCGACCGACACGACGACATCAAATCGGTTCTTGTAGTCCCGGACCAACTCGGTAGCATGGCCCGGTTCATCGGTAAAATGGAATTCGAAATCGATTTCTCTTTGCCGCAGGATCCGGTCAATATCCGGCAGGGCCTGCATCGTCCGGCGGCTGCCGGCTTCGGGATTAACGATCAGCAGATAACGTTTTTTCTTGCTCATATTAATTCTCCGCTAAAGCTATGCATTCGATTTCAACATCGGTTCCCAGCGGCAGGGCGGCCACCTGCACCGCCGACCGGGCCGGCGGTTCAAGGCCGGCAAAGCATTCGTTGAATACTTCATTCACCTGGGCAAACTGAGAAAGGTCGGTGAGAAAGACAGTGAATTTGACCACCTGCGACAAATCGGAGCCGGCAGCCGCCAGCACGGCATTGAGATTTTTCAAAACACGCTGCACGCGCTGCTTGAAATCACCGTCGATCAGCTTCATGGTTACCGGGTCCAGCGGTATCTGGCCGGCCGAAAAGATAAATCCGTTGGCAACAATCCCCTGACTGTAAGGTCCGATGGCCGCCGGCGCCAACGCGGTATGAACTACTTTTCTGTCCATTCTGCCCTCCCTTGAGGCTTAATTGCTGGAAATATTAACACCGGCCACCGGATCATCCAACAGTCCGCTTGACCCTCTTCACTTATTACTAATCACTTCTCACTTATTACTATTTCAAAAATGCCAGGTCGACAGACCGATTTCCGGATCGAATTCACGGTGGGCGTCACCCGCCAGCGGAATGATAATGAATTCACCCACTACCGCCACCTGGCCGGCGAACAAATGCCCCCCTACCAGGTTGAAGCCGTGATCCCCCAGGGAAACATGGGCATGGATGAACGGCTTGCCATCGAGTAAAGTAATGTTGCCCTGGCAGGCGATCAATTCATAGTTGCCGGCGTACAGCTTACGGGTGTACTGTTTGGTGTCCGGGTCGAAGGCGCCGATTTCAATATCCTTGAGGGCGCCGATGCCGGATAACTGGCCGTTGTCGATATTATGGGCTATGCAAAATTCGGTCAATGTTTCCAGGACCGGTTCATTCTTCCGGATATAGACGAAATAGCGGTCGCCGGCTTTGCGGTATTGCATCTTCAGCTCCAGCGCAGGTTGGGGTTGCGATTGGCGGTGGTTTCATCCAGGCGGCGGACCGGTGTCTTCGTCGGTGCCTGCAGCAGAATATTGGGATCGCGGTCGATTTCCTCATCGATGGCCAGCATGGTGGCGGCGAAGCGGTCCAGCGTTTCCCGCGATTCGGATTCGGTCGGTTCGATCATCATCGCTTCCGGCACGCTGATCGGGAAGTAGATCGTCGGCGCATGAAATCCATGGTCCAGAAGCCGTTTGGCGATATCCAGCGCCCGGCCGCCGCGTTCCTTCTGGCCGCGGGCGGTGATCACGAATTCGTGCATGCAATGACCCGGATAGGCCACCTCGTATTTGCCATTCAGGCAGCGCATCAGATAATTGGCGTTGACGATGGCGTTGCGGGTCATGTCGCGCAGGCCTTTTTCGCCCATCGATTTGATGAAAGTGTAGGCCCGCACCAGCACGCCGAAGTTGCCGTAAAAACCGTGAATCCGACCCAGGGAATCCGGACCGTCATAATTCAACCGGTAATCCGCCCCGGATTTTTCCACCCGCGGCACGGGCAGGTAGGGCACCAGTTGTTCCACGACGCCGATCGGACCCGCCCCCGGACCGCCGCCGCCGTGCGGCGTCGAAAAAGTTTTGTGCAGGTTGATGTGGACGATATCGAAGCCCATGTCCAGCGGCCGGACGATGCCGATCAGAGCATTCAGGTTGGCACCGTCCATGTACATCAGGCCGTCCACGGAATGGATCAATTCGGTAATTTCACAAATATTGCTTTCGAACAGACCCAGGGTGTTGGGCTGGGTCAGCATCATCCCGGCCACCGAATCGTCCAGATTGGCTTTCAAATCTTCGATATCCACCAGGCCGTCGGGTCCGGACTTGACCTGACGGGTCTGAAAGCCGCCGATAGCGACGCTGGCGGGATTGGTGCCGTGGGCGCTGTCGGGAATCAGGATGTGGGTCTTGCCGGAATTTCCCCGTTTCTCGTGATATTTTTTCATAATAAAAACGCCCACCAGCTCGCCCTGGGCGCCGGCACTGGGCTGCAACGTGAAACGGCTCATGCCGGTGACGGCTTTCAACTGCTGCTCCAGTTCCCACAGCAGTTGCAGGGCACCCTGGACGGTTTCCTCGGGCTGGGCCGGGTGAATGCCGGCAAAACCCGGCAGCGCCGCCACCGCATCGTTGATCTTGGGATTGTACTTCATCGTACACGAACCCAGCGGATAGAAATCCTTGTCCACGTGGTGGTTCTTGGTCGATAAACCGATATAATGGCGGGCCACTTCCGGTTCGCTGACTTCCGGCAGACGCGGTTCGCTCCGGCGGAAATAGCGATCGGCGAAGATCGTGGTCGGATCGGTCTCGGGCACATCGACCGGCGGCAGGTTGATCCCCACTCTGCCCGACGCGCTCTTGTCAATAATCAATATTTTTTCCATTGGGATGTGTTCCATTAGAGTATTATTTCGTCGCCCGGTTTGTTCAGCGCCGCCAGTCGGTTCAGCAAATCGGCCTTGGCCTGGGCCAGAGCGTCATCCAGTCGGGCCACGTCTTTGCCCCCGGCTGTTGCCAGGTGCGGTTTACCGCCGCCGCCGGCACCCATGCTTTTTCCGATTACCCGGGCCAGGTCGCCGGCCTTGATTCCGGCCTTGATCAGGTCCGCGGTGACCACCACCACTACCACCGGTTTGTCGTCGATCACGGCCCCCAGCAGACCGATGCCTGATTTCAGTTTTTCCAGCAGGCTGTCGCCTCGGGCCTTCAAATCTTCATCATCGGCGGCAGCGACTCTGGTAACCACCAGCAGGTGCTCACCGACCGCGGTTCCCTGCTCGGTCAGATCGCCGGTGCTGGCGCGTTGATCGTCCCGTTTCAACCGTTTCAGCTCCCGTTCCAGTTCCTTGCGGACATCGAGTAACTGGTCGATCCGTTCGGGCAATTCGCCCGGCGGACTATTGAAGCGTGCTTGAATTTTACTGATCGTATCCGTCAGCGCCTGCACCCGCTCTACGGCGCCGGCGCCGGTCAGGGCCACGATCCGGCGGACGCCCGCCGCCAGGGCCGATTCCTCGGTAATCTTGAAAAAGCCGATATCGCCGGTCCGCTCCACGTGGGTGCCGCCGCATAACTCCATCGAAAAATCCCCGATCGTAATTACCCGCACTTCATCGCCGTATTTCTCACCGAAAAGTGCCTCGGCACCGGCGGCGCGGGCATCATCGTAGGAACGGTGAGCGATATTCAAAACAGTGTTCCGGCGGATTTCGCGGTTGACGATCCGTTCCACCCCGGCCAGCTGTTCGGTGGTAATTTTTTCAAAATGGGTCAGGTCAAACCTGAAATGATCGGGCGCCACCAGCGATCCGGCCTGATGAACGTGCTCGCCCAAAACCTGTTTCAGGGCGGCATGCAGCAGGTGCGTGGCGGTATGGTTGCGGCGGATGTCGTCACGCCGTTCTTTGTCTACAACTGCCGTGATTCTACCAAGGAAATCATCGATTTTTGCATCATCAGTATTAGGAATAGCCTGATGAATAAATGATTCTCCTTCTTTCCAAACATCATATATAGTTAGATATTTACCATTGCTGATTAAATTTCCAGTATCTCCAATTTGCCCACCTGATTCAGCATAGAACGGTGTACGATCTAAAATTATCAAATAATGATCATCTTCTTTTGCCCAACTCCTGATTTGCACCATTGCATAGGTAGTCTCGTATCCGACAAACTCAGAGTCTTTACCTTCACTTATGGTAATCCAATTTATTTTTTTATCAACTATTCGAAACCGGCCAGCCGCCTTAGCGCGGGATTTCTGCTGTTTCATTTCTTTTTCAAAGCCCGCTTCATCGACAGTCAGATTCCGTTCCCGGGCCATTAACTGGGTCAGGTCCAGCGGAAAACCAAAAGTATCGTAAAGTCGGAAGGCATCGGCACCGGAAATTTCTGTGCCGGACAAACTCCGCACCACTTTCTCAAAATTATTCAGGCCGCGATCCAGCGTTTCGTTGAAGGAGGTTTCTTCAGCCTTGATCACATTCTTAATGTGCCGGGCCTTCTCCAGCACTTCCGGGAAATCCTCACCCATGATTTCACCGACCGTGTCGACCAGCTGATACAGGAATGGTTCGTGCAAATTCAACATCCGGCCGAAGCGCGAGGCCCGGCGTAAAATCCGGCGCAATACATAGCCCCGCCCATCATTGGATGGCATGGCGCCGTCGGCGATCGAGAAACTCAGCATCCGGACATGGTCGGAAATTACTCTGAACGGAATCGGATTATCGGCATATTTAACACCCGCTAATGCGGCGGTCCGATCGATTATCGGCCGGAACAGGTCGGTTTCATAATTGCTGGATTTGCCCTGCAACGCCGCTACGATCCGTTCCAGACCGGCGCCGGTGTCCACGTGCTTGGCCGGCAAGTCGATCAGGCTGCCGTCCGCCAGGCGTTCGTTCTGGATGAACACCAGGTTCCACAGCTCCCAGTATTCGTCGCTGTTATTTACGCCCCCGGCGATCTGACCGGCGGGATCATTGCCGATGTAATAATGGATTTCGGAACAGGGTCCGCAGGGACCGGTTTCGCCCATCTCCCAGAAATTATCCTTGGCGCCGCAGCGCAGAATCCGGTCCGGGGCGATGTCCGTAACACTGGCCCACAGTTCGAATGCCTCATCGTCGGTCTCGAATACCGTGACCCACAGACGGTTTTTATCCAGCTTCCAGACTTCGGTGAACAATTCCCAGGCCCAGCGGATCGCCTCGGCCTTGTAGTAATCGCCGAAGGACCAGTTGCCCAGCATCTCGAAAAAAGTGTGGTGGAAGGTATCGACCCCCACCTCTTCCAGGTCGTTGTGCTTGCCGCTGACGCGGATACATTTCTGGCTGTTAACCGCCCGGACGTAAGCGCGGGATTCCTGCCCGAGAAAAATCGGCTTGAACTGGTTCATCCCGGCGTTGGTGAACAGCAGGGTCGGGTCGTCGATCGGCACCACCGGGGCGCTGCGGACGAAGCGGTGTCCCCGCTCACTGAAAAAACTGATAAACTGCTGGCGGATTGTCTTGGAATTCATCTGGGTTCTAATTCTAAAAAGCGAAAGATGTTTCAATCGAGGTTATGTTAATCGTCTCCCGCTCCCCCTTGATCCGGCCGTCGCCGTTGATATCACGGAAAGTGCGCTGGAAGATGTAATTCAGGACGATACCACCGCCCATTTCCAGTCCCAGCCGGTAACCCATGATCGTGCTTTCGGTCAACTCAAATTTGAAGGGATTGGGTGTATTACGTTGCTCGTAAAACAACTGGGCGACTTTAAGCTTGCTGATCGATTTCTGCAACTGGATCTGACCCAGCAGACTCTGGTTGTTCTCGGTAACGAAAGCCTGATCGGCCTCGTGCCACATCGTGCCGTCCAGATTCTGATACTGGGCCGAGACGGCCAGCAGATGGCTGACGTCGATCCGTACCTGGCCGAACAGGCCGTTTTGCGATCCGAACCGTCCCAGGGACTGTTCCTTGGTGCGGACGACCAGTTGGCCGGCCGCCGTGGCGAATACGGCCCGCTCCAGGTCGTAGGAGCGGTTCCAGTAACTGAAATCGAAACGGCCGTCGTTAGGAATCATCCGGTACTCCAAGTTCAGGCGCGCCGGTCCGAAACCGGCGGATATACCGAGCGGGATCAGCCCCAGTCCCAGGTCCACTTCCATTCCACTGGCCGGATCGACGGTCTGGCCGAGCATCTTGGCCAGTTGGGCGTAAATTGACAATTTGAACGCACCTTCGGTCAGAATCGGGTAGCCGATATCGAGGGCAAAAGCGCCGATCGGATTGGCGTCGTCGTTAAGATTGATCAGCGGCTCACGCAGGGTGGCGTTTTTATCCGGCAGCGAATCATAGTAGGCTTCGTTACTGAAATCGAATCCAACGTCGTTGCCCAATTCGTCCCAGAAATCGTGGATTGCCGCAATATTATCTACATCGGGCCGGCCGTCACCGTCACGATCGAATTCGTCAGGGTGATTGTCGGCCAGACCATCGTAATCGCTGTCGATCTGCCATTTTTTCCGGTCGGGAAAATCGTCCACTTCATCCGGCACGCCGTCGCCGTCCCGGTCATGGAGGGCCAGGTACTGGTTACGGTCCACGACCAGCGAAACGCCCACCGGCAGGCCGCCCACCAGCGGGCTGGTGACCCGCATACCGAACAGGCCGATGTTTTCCTTGAAATCGCTGACGAAACCCTGGGCCGTAAACCGTTTGGTTTTCAGTGCCAGATCCAGCCCGACCTTGCGGACATTGGGATATTCGCAGGTATTGGTATAGCCGTTGACCAGGATGCCGTAGCCCAGGTCGACATAATCGAGGGCGCCGATCTTGAAATACAGCGGGTCCGATTTCTGTCCGAAACGCAGGTAATAAATCTTATCGATCAGGGTGTTTTTAATGGCGGTGCCATCGGAAAAATCCCATTCATCCTTATGGATATTGCCATTCTCATCGACGTAAAAGACCAAGTCCAGGGCCAGACCGAATTTCCAGATCGGCAGTACCGGCCGGATGGCGATCTGATTCCAGATTTTACCATCGATCGTAACCGCCCCCAGGGCGCCCTGCACCGAGCGTTCTTCCTGGGCGAAACCGGCCGCAAAGGTCAACAACAGGAGCAGAAAAATCCGCGAATAAATCTTTGGCATAAATTCTCCCATTTCAGACGGGGAAGTTACCGTGACGGCAAGGTCCGTTCAACCGCAAAAATTTGTGACGCGCGCACCATGGTTGAATTTTCACCCGATCTTTACTACCCGCCAACCAGCATATATTTAGCGTGATTCGCTTGTTGAAACTTACTTAGTTTAGACCAAGTTAAATACCCGATGCAGATTACGAAACACTATCGAATTCTCCCTGTGCTCCTGCTGACTACGGTGTTTTCCCTCTCCGGACAGACAACGATCCGGAACCTGACGATCGAAGGTAAAAAAAACGGCGCTTTTCTGCGGATCGACCTGAGCCGGCCGATCGACCTGCGCAACACTTCGGGCTGGATCCGCAAGGACAATTATTTTTATCTCACAATCATGAATGCCACTTTTGATAGTGCTGCTATCATGACCACGGCACCAAACCGCCCGGTGAAAAATTTCGAACTCAGCCAGGTCGGCGAATCGGCCCAGTTTGCCTTCGAACTGGACCGGAAAGTCGAATCGTTCGACCTGTACCAGTCGGAAAAGCCCCCGGAACTGCTGGTATCGCTACGCTTCCCGATCACCGATGTCCTGGTCGCCCTGCAGCAGGAAAAGGCGCAATCAGCACCGGAAGCACTGACCGGGCAGGCGGCCGCGGCTGCCCCAACCGACGGCGGGATGTATGCCAAAATTCGCACCGCCCTGTACCTGACGGGAGCGTCCCTGACCATCGCCGGTGTGATTCAACAGGATAATGCCGGCGGCCTGAGTTGGGAATTCGGCACCGGGATCGGGTTGATCGGCGGAACTTATTTATTCGACAAATATATCAAACCGCTGATCGATGACTGATTCGGCGACCTATTTTGCCTGGTATTATGTCATCGGCATGGTGATCATGGCCCTGTTTATCCGGTTCTTTTATCGTAAAAAACGAATGCGCAATCTGGAAGAAATATTAAAACAGCGGAAGGAGCAATCAGATCAGGAAGCTGACTAAATTGCTGCTGCTGGTTGTACCGCTGACCCTGTCGGCCCGGCCGTCCACCGCCACCGCAGTCAGCGCCGCCCAAGAGGTAATCGCTATTTTACAGGGTGACGCGGCGCCGGACCACCTGGCCGCCGGCCTGTTGTACATCGCCAATTTCGGCCACGAGCTGCCCGATGATGTTAAAATCCAATTGGCAGCGCTCGGATTCGACTTTTCCCGCAGTTACGTGGCCTACATGCGGCCTGTGCTGCCCTACTACTATGACTATCAGAATTTTAGGATTCATTACGATTTGGACGGGACCGGCCCGGTGCCGCCGGATGATATCAGCGGCGTCAGCGGTGTGCCTGATTATGTGGAAATCGTGGCCCAGGCCTTCGCCCACACCGACACCGTCATTATGGAAGAGCTGAATTTCACCCGGCCGCCATCCGACCAGAATGAGGGCGGATCGAATAAATATGATATTTACATCGCCAGGCAGGAAGCCGGCGTTTATGCCTACACGATTCCGGAAACGGAGATCGGTGACAATGAAAATTCGCCGGTCGAAGAAGTGAACGCCTGGTCTACCTATATTACCATCCGCAACGAATGGGGCGGGTTTCCCAACACACCGCTGGAAAATATCCGGGTAACCGCCGCCCATGAATATTTCCATGCCGTGCAATACGGCATTGACGCCTGGGATGCCGATCAGGAATCCTGGCTGCTCGAAGCCACGGCGGTACTAATGGAAGAAGCAGTTTACGATGATATCAACGACTGCTATCAGTACATGCGCGGCTGGTTCAACGCGCCGGATGTGGCCCTGGATTTTTATTCTATCAATTCGACTCACAAATATGGTTCGTTTATCTATTTCCAGTATATCCAGGAACATCTGGGCGGCTATGCTACCATCCACCGGATTTTTGAGCGCAGTATTGAGTACGACAGTTATTACGGCGATTACAGCCGCCAGGAGATCACCGAGGCCCTGGAGCCGGAAGGGTCCGATTTTCAGGATGCACTGAATAGAATGGTAGTGGCCAACCTGGTAATGTCGGCGTCACCGGCGGCCGGTGAATATTCATATGTCGAAGCCGCCGGCTACCCGGTCAGCGGGCCACGGATTGAAGCGACCGTCAATTTCGCCCCGGACGACTGGCATTCGATCGATAATACCAAGTTGAACCGCTACGCCAGCCAGTACTATAAAATAAACACGCTGGTGCCGGTGCTGGTGACGCTCACCAATCTGGACGGTCCTGAAACGGATTTGAACCTGATCGCTATTCTCCAGGCCAGCGACGGCACGGTCGTGGTTGAATCCGGGTCGATGTTGAATATTCAAAACGACTGGGAACAGATTAATCTGGCGATCGTCAGCCAGGACACGTTAGACCGCGACTGGGACTTCAATCTGACCTTCCAGAACGGTTTCAGCGGCCCGGTGGAAATTCCCAACGATTATTCGGTCAGCCGACCGGGCCCCAACCCCTTTTTCCCGTCAAGTGGCAAAGTTACTTTTGATCTGATCGCCCGTATTCCCCAGCCGATCCAAATCCGGATATTCAACCTGTCGGGACAGTTGGTCGAAGAGTTACAGCACGGTCATGTCCAGTTCGGTATGCATCAATTCGTCTGGGACGGCTACCTGTCCGACGGGCGCCGGGCGCCTTCGGGAATATATTTTATTTTGGTCAGTGGCGACCGGTTGACCTACCGCGAGAAGATCACCCTGATCCGCTGACGGGCCGCCTCAGAATGGCAGTTTTCCGGCCTGGTCCAGGGCCAGTAGATTATCATAACCACCGATGGGATTATCGTCGATCACGATCTGGGGCACCGTGCGACCGCCGGTCAGTTGTTCCAGATCGGAACGGCTGATGCCGGCGGTGGTGATGTCAATTTCCACGTATTCCTGGTTACGTTCCCGCAGGAATCGTTTGGCAGCGTTGCAGGAAGGACAATTGGCAATAGTATATATCTTGATCATATTTATATTTACCCGGATTGAAATTTAAGCTCATAACCGGTACCTTACTGATGACAAAACACGTTTTTAATGAACATATTCCCGAATGTCTGTAAACTGGGACAGTCAAAATTATGAATTACAACCGAAATGGGAGTTGGAATGGTTAAAAGAATTGTTGTAGCGATCGATGGTTCCAATTATGCAAAAACCGCCCTCAACCTGGCCTGTACGCGGGCGAAAAAAACCGGCGCCCTGATTTGCGGTGTCGGCGTGGTCGATATTCCGGGAATCACCCGGCAGGAAGCCGGCGCACCGGCGGGGGCCAGTTACTACGCCCACCGGGCAGAGGAGACCAAAATCAAGGATGCCTGCACGAAAATGGCCGGTTTCATCGCCGATTTCAAGGCCTTCTGTGAAAAATCCGGTGTTAATTATGAAATCCGCTCCCACGAAGGCGTGCCATTCGAAGAAATTATCAAGGAAGCAAATTTCGCCGATTTGATCTACGTCGGCGTCAAGACTTTTTTCCATTTCGAGACCAATTCCAAACCGGGTGAAACGGTAATGCGGCTGTTGAAATACGCCAGTTGCCCGGTAGTGGCGGTTCCGGAGCAGGCCGAATTCCCGAAAAACGTTATCGTCGCCCTGGATGGCTCCCGTGCCGCCGCCCGCGGTTTGCGCGAATTCGTCGATCTGTACGAGGACCGCGATATTTTCACCGATATTAATTTCTTCCTGGTGTCGGCCGGTACCCGGGAAGAAATGCTGCCGTTGCACGAAGGCGCCCACCATTACCTGCAGGCCCACGGCCTCACGGCGACTTCAATCATCCGCGAAGGCAAACCCCACGAAGTGATTCTGGAAGAAGCAAAGCGGCGGATACCCAGCGCCGTAGTGCTGGGCGCCTACGGTCAGAAAGGCATTTCCCGGTTATTTTACGGCTCCACCGCCCGGAAAATCGTCGAAGACGGTTCGGTGACGGTTTTGGTTACCCACTAATCAACGGAGGTTAGGCAACATGCACAAGTCAATAACGATCCTGCTGACAGTCCTCCTGGCTGCCGGACTGGCCCAGGAACAGCGGACCTACCATCTCAAGAGCGGGGAAAAAATCACCGGTACAATCGTGGCCGAGGACGACAATCGGATCACCATTAAGACCGCTTATGGCGAAGTGACCATCGAACGCGCCAACCTGAATGAGGAGTTCGTTATCGTCACCCTGAAATTCGGCGACCAGCTCAAGGGCACGATCGAATCGGAAAACGCCGACGTCATCATTCTCAATTCGGGAATGGGCCGGCTGACGATTGCCAAGGGCATGATCGAAAGTATTGAGTACGGCCTGCGCCAGTCGACCGGAGCAGTGCGGCCACTATTGGAGAAATTTACCACTGGCCAGGAACAGCAAATCGACATTTTTTACGATCCCACCGGATATACACTGGATCGCGGTGTTTTATACGTCAGCGGTTTAAGCTGGGGGTTTGGTGTGACCGACAAATTCCAGGTTACTTCCAAATGGTCTGGTTATTTCTCAGGTGACTTCAATCTACGGCCCAAACTACAGTTGTTTAAACTTGGGAATTGGGAAAAAGAACACACTCTGGCGATTGGTGCTCATTATCACAGCCGTTATGTACCCGACAAATTTGAATGGCTGGAAAACAGCTATCTGGTCGATGTGGGATCGTATAGCGGAGTAAACGGCGAATGGGTGTCATCCGACCGTGACACGACCGTGTATTATGGCGAATATGTCCAAATTGGCAGCGCCCTTAATTTTACCGAAGGTTATAAACGGTTTAACACAGAATACAACGAAGTCGACGCTTGGGTTGATATTGTCGATCCCGATTATCGGGGTTATTATGAGACCTTTCTCGCCTATTCATTTTCAAAGGCCCGTTCAAATATGTCCGGGCGGATCAACCACACAATAGGTACCATTGTTAGCAAATACGATGGCACCGACGATATCATGTACCGCGTCTATTATGGCGGTGGTATTGATATCCGGAAAAACCTGATTATGAATTATGAGATTTTCTATGATCCCTGGTATGTGGAATGGTGGAATCGAGGCGACTTCCTGTTGGATTTTGAACAGGAACTAGCGACCGAAAAACCGAAAAAATCATGGATCAACCCGGTCCATTATGACTTGGGATTTATCTACTCAATCTCAGACTGGTTGCGCTTTGGAATACACTTCCAACCCTATATCTTTTCGATATATCTAAAATTTTAACCAGCCCTGAATCCGTGTCGTTGTCGATCCCGGACGGGCTGACAACGACAATTCAATTATAAATCGGCAAACTTGTCGGTATACTCGATCAATTTCGACCGGATGCCCGGCTCGGTCATCGAGTGCCCGGCATCGGGAATGATGTGGAAATCGGCCTCCGGCCAGACTTTGTGCAGATCCCAGGCGGTCGTCATCGGACAAACCACATCGTAGCGCCCCTGGACAATCACCGCCGGAATATGCCGGATCAGACCGATATCCTCCAGTAACTGGTCCTCACTGCGCAGGAATCCGCCGTTGGTGAAATAATGGCATTCGATCCGTGCGAACGCCTCGGCGAACTGGTTGGCGCCGAAACGTTGGATCGCCTCCGGGTTGGGATACAGCTTGCTGGTGCTGCCTTCCCAGACGCTCCAGGCGCGGGCGGCTTCCAGGCGGGTTTCATGGTCGGAACTGGTCAGGCGCCGGTAATAGGCCGCCAGCAGATCGCCGCGCTCTTCCACCGGGATCGGCTTCAGGTACTGTTCCCAGGCATCGGCGTAAACGTGACTGGCGCCATCCTGGTAGAACCAGTCCAGTTCCTGCCGGCGCAGCAGGAAGATACCACGCAGGATCAAAGCCACCGTGCGGTCCGGATGGGTCTGGCTGTAGGCCAGGGCCAGGGTGCTGCCCCAACTACCGCCGAAAACCGCCCAACGGTTGATTTTCAGGTGGCGCCGGATTTTCTCCATATCCTCCACCAAATCCCAGGTGGTGTTTTCCCGCAGCTCGGCAAACGGTGTGCTTTTACCGCAGCCGCGCTGATCGAACAGAATGATCCGCCACTTCTCGGGATTGAAGAACTGACGATAGACCGGTTCGATGCCGCCGCCCGGTCCACCATGGATGAAAACCACCGTTTTGCCGGCGGGATTGCCGGCCTGTTCCACCCGGATAGTGTGAAGATCGGATACTTCCAGGAAAAATTCGTTATACGGTTCGATCGGCGGGTATAATTCGTTCATTACCTTACTTTATTTACTGGCTGGTTATTTCCCTGGGAATACTACAATAAATATCCTACCCAAGGCAAGAAACTAAATAAGGGGATTGAATCCAACCCCCTTATTTTCCGCCAGATATTGATTGATTTTCCTATTTTAATTCGGCCACCAGCTTGGATACCGTATCCTTGGCGTCGCCGAACAGCATGATCGTGTTATCGTTGTAGAACAATTCGTTTTCGATACCGGCGAAGCCCGGATTCATGCTGCGCTTGAGCACAAACACCGTCTGGGCCCGGTCCACATCCAGGATCGGCATGCCGTAGATCGGACTGGATTTATCGTGACGGGCGGCAGGATTAACTACGTCGTTGGCACCGATCACCAGCGCTACCTCGGTCTGTTCGAATTCGGGATTGATCTGGTCCAGATCGTACAGGTTGTCGTACGATACGTTGGCCTCGGCCAGCAGCACGTTCATGTGGCCCGGCATGCGCCCGGCCACCGGGTGAATCGCATACTTGACCTTGACGCCCTTCTTTTCGAGCACTTTTTCCAGTTCGTGGACCGCATGCTGAGCCTGGGCTACGGCCATGCCGTACCCCGGGACGATGATCACCTGGCGGGCGTTCTCGAAGATAACTACCGTGTCTTCCGGTTCATAGGATTTCACCGGCTTGGTCGTGACCACGGCACCGGCGCCGGGGGCGAAATCCTCGCCGCCGAAACCGGCGAACAAAACGTTCCAGATCGTGCGGTTCATTCCCTTGCACATGATATTGGTTAGGATGATCCCGCTGGCGCCCACCAGCGAACCACTGATGATCAGGGCGTTGTTGGAGAGGACAAATCCGGTGGCGGCAGCGGCGATACCGGAGAAAGAATTCAGCAGCGAAATCACCACCGGCATGTCGGCCCCGCCGATGGGAATCACGAACATGTAACCGAGAATCAGCGCTACCACAATGATTCCAAGAATGTAATTCCCGGCGGTGGCGGCAGCCAGGACCGCCAGCACGGCCAGCACCAGGGTCGCCAGCAGCAGCAGACTATTGACCACCTGCTGGCCTTTGAACAGGATCGGCGCCCCGCGCATGATGCCCTGGAGTTTGGCAAAGGCCACGATGCTGCCGGTAAAGGTGATCCCACCGATGATAATACTCAACCCGATGGTAGTCATTGTAAATCCGGATAAATCGCCGGCACCGGAAACCTGACGGTAAAATTCCGCCGCGGCCACCAGCACCGATGCGCCGCCACCGAAGCCGTTGAAAATCGCCACCATCTGGGGCATCGCGGTCATTTCGACTTTCTTGGCGGCATAAGCGCCAGTAGCTGAGCCAAGCACGATACCGGCGATGATCAGGGTGTAATCGATCACGTCGCGGTAAACCAGCGTTGCCACGATCGCGATCAGCATGCCTATGGCGGCGGTGCGATTACCGGCGGGCGCGGTCTTGGGATGGGAAAGCTGCTTGAGTCCCATGATAAACAGGACCGCCGACAGCAGGTAAGCGATGGGGATCAGGACGTCTTGTAACATATTCATGGCGGCCTCACTTACCCTTGAACATCTTCAGCATGCGGTTGGTCACCAAGAAACCGCCCACCACGTTGATCGTGGCGAACACGATCGCAATGAAACCCAGGACGGCGCTGATATTCAGGTCGCCCATAAACGTCTGCACGTGCAGGTCGGTGAAGCCGGCGGCGATTAAAGCGCCCACGATCGTTATCCCGGAAATGGCATTGGAACCGGACATCAGCGGCGTGTGCAGCGTCGGCGGCACCTTGGTGATGACTTCAAAACCGACGAACACCGCCAGCACGAAAACATAAATCTGGATTAACAGGTCCGAGCTCATTTCTCCTCCTTTTCCCGGTCCAGCAGGTCCTGGACGTGCTTGTTCATAATTTTGCCGGCATGCGTCAGCAGCGTTCCGCCGATGACATCGTCTTCCGGATCGATCACCAGCTCGCCGTCCTTGATCATTTCCTGTAGCAGGGCGGTGACGTTGCGGCTGTACATTTCGCTGGCGTGGTAGGACAGCGATCCCGGCAGGTCGGTTTCGCCGTGGATGCTGACACCATAACGCTGCACCGTTTTACCGGCCACGGTCAGTTCACAGTTACCGCCGGCTTCGGCCGCCAGATCAACGATCACCGTGCCGGAGCGCATCGATTTGACCATCTCCTCGGTAATCAGCAGCGGCGCCCGCTTACCAAAAATCTGGGCCGTGGAGATCACTACATCGCTATCTTTCAGATGGGCGGCAATGATCGCCTGCTCGTGGCGATAAAAATCCTCGGACAGTTCGGCGGCGTAACCGCCGGCGGTTTCCGCTTCGGCGGTGGTTTCCAGCGATACGAAGCTGGCACCCAGGCTTTCGACCTGTTCCTTTACCACCGGGCGGGTATCGAAGGCGAAGACCTTGGCGCCCAGGCGTTTGGCGGTGGCGATGGCCTGCAAACCAGCCACCCCGGCGCCGATCACCAGCACCTTGGCGGGCGAAATCGTTCCGGCGGCGGTCATCATCAAGGGGAAAAATTTGTTCAGCGAGGCGGCGGCCATGACCACGGCCTTGTAGCCGGCGGCGGAACTCATGGCGCTGAGAGCGTCCATGCGCTGGGCCCGGCTGATTCGCGGTACCAGTTCCATAGCAAAACTGGTGACTCCCTTGTTCGCCAGCTTTTCCACATTGTGGATGTATTTAAAGGGATTCATGAACCCGATAATTACCGAATCTTTGGGGAGGGGATCGATCATTTTCAGCGTTTCGGCGCTGGTGAGGCAGACCAGTTGGGCTTTCAGGAAAACCTTCCCTTCCTTCAACAACTGGTCGTAATCAGTGACAAAGGTGGCGCCGGAGGACTCAAATTCTTCCCTTGTGAAGCCGGCTTCGGCCCCGGCGCCAGCCTGGATCAGGATGCGAGCACCCAGTTTGGTCAGCCGCTTGACACTTTCGGGTACCAGGGCGATACGACGTTCCCCGGGAGCCGTATCCTTCAGGACTGCGATAGTTAACATAAATTTATGCTCCTTGGTTTAAGCTGCTGTTTGTTTGATGGCTTATACCGGACATGGTTACAACGGTTCCAAACTATTTGCGAATAATTCTCATTTACCGTCCCCCGTGCAGTGGGGTTAATATATACTATTGAATGGGGAAATGCAAAAAGGAGCGCAGTAGCTTACCAAACCCGGTTTGATATCAGAAAACGAAATTGTGTGACCGGGAAGGTATCCTTTCGGCCATCGATGATGGTTACCAGATGATTTGGCGCTTTAATATTTGGGTGGAAAATTATTAACGGAAATAATATCAAAGAGTAGACCATTATCAATCATAGCTAACATTCCATTTGAATTGCTGAAATCAGCTGTTTAATTTTCCCTGTCCAGGGTGATACGATATTTTAATATGCCAAATGTTATCACCTTAATTCCTTGTACAAAAACCCTATCCAGGTCAGATAATTTACCTCAGATAATTATTATTCAATCTTAAAGGAGTCATAAATAATGAGTTTCCCCAATAATAAGACTACGATTCGCAACCTGGCGATTTTCATTATCGCCGTGCTGGCGATTGGCTGGATTGGGCGAGGATTGGATATACTGATGGGTAATCCTTCTTCGGAAAGTCTGGGAATGCTCCTGTGGCTAATCACGCCACTTCTGGTCTCAGTATTACTAAGGTCGTTTGCCGGTGATGGCTGGAAAGACTTTGGAATCAAACCAAATTTTAAGGGGAATCTGCCGTGGTACATCATCGCCCTGCTTGTGTATCCCCTGCTAACAATAATTGTCCTGATAATCGGTCGAGGTTCAGGCCTGATTTCATTTCCCAATTTCTCCCAGAACACACTTTGGCTGATCCTGCAGACTTTCGCTTTGGGCATGCTCTCGCAATTCATTAAGAATATTTTTGAAGAGGCTGCTTGGCGTGGATACCTCGCCCCCAAGGTCTACTCCCTGCGCATGAATGATTATATCGGCCATTTGATCGTTGGATTCGTTTGGGGAGCCTGGCATATTCCATACTATTTGTTTTATTTGGATCCAGCCATTCTCCAAAACTTTACCGTATTGAAACTGGCAATCTTTATTCCCCTATCAATCGTAGTAATGATTGTATGGGGAATTGTATATGGAGAGATCCGCCTGTTAACTAATTCAATCTGGCCGGCAGTTTTGATGCATACGGTGGAGGATGCCTTTCTCAACCAGCTTTTTACGGAACGTCATATTCAGATCATACCGGGTACGGACTGGCTGATTTCACCGGTTAACGGACTCATCAGTATCCTACTCTTCTTAGCGACCGGGATTGGTTTGCGCCAATTGCGAAAGAGGAAAGCGTTAGTTAAATGAACGAGTGACCGGGATAGGTTTCCGCCCTCGTCTCCACCAAGGCAACAAGGCCCAGGCCAGCTTGTGGTGTTACTGTTTAGATTATACAAATGACAAAAACTGATGAAAAACATTCTAATTCGAAACGCAAGCCCGATAATCCCCCTTCACAGGAGGGGTGTCCCGCAGGGACGGGGTGGGTTTTGTAGTATTTTCACACACCCCTGCTCACTGTGTGAGGTCCCCCTCTTCAGAGGGGAATAATTAGTACTGTAACCTTCCAGGTTACTTATATAAACAAAAAAGTCCGCCAACCAACGGACTTTTTCAAATAACAATCAATGACTACTAATGACTTCTGATCACCAGTTCTCGCTGGTCAGGTATTCATGAATCCCGCGGGCGGCTTTGCGGCCGGCGCCCATGGCCAGGATCACCGTGGCGCCACCGGTGACGATATCGCCGCCGGCGAATACGCCTGTTTTGGTGGTCTTCATGGAATCTTCATCAGCGATGATGTCGCCCCATTTGTTGGTCTTGATATCCGGGGTGGTCTGACTGATCAGCGGATTGGAGCCGTTGCCGATCGAAACGATGGCAATATCCACCGGCACGGCGTATTCCGAACCTTCGATTGGTACCGGGCGGCGGCGGCCGGAAGCATCGGGCTCGCCCAATTCCATCCGCAGGCATTTCATCGAATGCAGGCGCTGCTGGTCATCACCGATCAGTTCGATCGGTGTGGTCAAAATTTCGAATATGACGCCCTCATCCTTGGCGTGGTGAATTTCTTCGGTGCGGGCCGGCATTTCCGCTTCCGAGCGGCGATAATAGATCGAGGCCGATTTGGCGCCCAGCCGTTTGGCGGTGCGGACCGCATCCATGGCCACGTTACCGCCACCGAATACGGCCACATTACGGCCGGCGCAATCCAGGATCGGCGAATCGTAATCCGGGAATTTATAGGCTTTCATCAGATTGACGCGGGTCAAAAATTCATTAGCGGAATAGACCCCCGCCAGGTTTTCGCCGGGAATATTCATGAACCATGGCAGCCCCGCGCCTACGCCGACAAAAACGGCGCTGAAGCCTTCTTCCTGCATTAATTCATCGATGGTATAGGTGGCGCCGATGACCACATTGGTCTCGAATTTGACGCCCATTTTGCGCATGTTGTCCACTTCCTTGCGGACGATCTCTTTCGGCAGCCGGAATTCGGGGATGCCGTAGACCAGCACCCCGCCCAGCTCGTGCAGCGCCTCGAAAACGGTAACGTCGTAACCCATGTTCACCAGGTCGCCGGCGCAGCTCAGCCCCGCGGGACCGCTGCCGACAATGGCCACTTTCTTGCCGGTTTTGGCGACTTTGGGCGGCTCGGGGAAAACACCCTGGGCCATTTCATAATCGGCCACGAAGCGTTCCAGCCGGCCGATGGAAACGGCGCCGAAATTCTTGGCTATCTTGCACTGGGCTTCGCACTGGGTTTCCTGGGGACAGACCCGACCACAGATCGCCGGCAAAACATTGTCTTCCTTGATCTTCTTCGCGGCGCCCAGAAAGTCCTCCTGAACCACCAGTTGCAGAAACTCGAAAATGTCCACTTCCACCGGGCAGCCTTCCATGCAGGTCGGCTTTTTGCACTGCAGGCAGCGCTGGGCATCCAGGATCGCCTGTTCGCGGGTCAGGCCCAGGTTTACTTCTTCAAAATTTTGACTACGTGCCAGCGCATCCTGTTCGGGCATATTCTGACGCGGAATTTTAGTCCGTTCTTTTACAGGGAGAAATTCAGCCATTATAATCTCGTATTGTCAATAATTAAACGGTTTCGGTTGCCAGCGCGGCCGCCTGTCGATCCAGGTTGCAGCGGTGCTCGAAGCTTTCCAGCGATTGTTTTTCCTTGTCGGCGTAGACGCGGTTGCGATTCACCAGATTGGTGAAATCGACCTGGTGGGCATCGAATTCGGGTCCGTCGACACAAGCAAATTTGACCTTATTGTTGACGGTCACCCGGCAGCCGCCGCACATGCCGGTGCCATCCACCATGATCGGATTCAGACTGACGACGGTGTGGATACCGTGGGGCCGGGTCACATCGGCCACCGCCCGCATCATCGGGATCGGGCCGATCGCCAGCACAAAATCAATTTTTTTACCGGAATCGATCAGCTGCTGCAACTGGGTGGTGACAAAGCCATGCAAACCGTAACTGCCATCGTCGGTGGTAATGTAGGCTTCATCGCTGACGGCCTTCATTTCCTCTTCCAGGATGACCATATCTTTGGAACGGGCGCCGTTAATGGTAATCACGTGGTTGCCGGCCTGTTTCAGGGCCACGGCAGTGGGGTAGGCAATCGCCGTCCCGACGCCGCCGCCGATACTGACGGCCGTGCCGAAATTCTCGATCTCCGACGGTCTGCCCAGCGGACCAACCACGTCGGCGATGAAGTCGCCGGCCTGCTTGCGGTTTAACTCACGGGTGGTTTTGCCGATGCCCTGGACGATGATGGTAACTGTCCCCCGCTCGGCATCGGAATCGGCAATGGTCAGCGGAATCCGTTCACCGGTTTCGGACACGCGGATAATTACAAACTGGCCAGCCTTCCGTTTTTTCGCGACCGGGGGAGAATATATTTTAAATAATTTAATGTCCCGGGCCAGGAATCGCGCCTCAATAATTTCGTACATCGTGAACCTCTTGGTTGTCAGGAACTGTTATCTATCGACTAACGATTTTTACATTACTAATTAATGCAATCAAAACAAGATAAGAAGTTAGGCGTATCCGCTTATTACAGGGAAAGGATTTTTGCCGCAGGTGTATGGTCGATACGGGCCGGACCGGCCAAAAATGAAAGGCGCCGCTTGCATGAAGCGGCGCCTTAATATATTCCACAGCCAGATTTACAAATCAGTGTGGCCGCAATTTAAGCATCAGGACGCATACTGCGGTAGGGTAAAGCCCAAAAAACTGAATGAATTGCTTCGTCCTCCGCATATAGTGATCCAAAATCAATCACATCCACGAAACTGCGAAAGGCCCGGTGCTGGTACCACCGCCCCTGCCGGTTATCCCAACCGGGTCCATGGACACGCCAGTAACCGGTAAAAATATTATCACTGGCGACCGCATCGCCGCTACGCCCACTGTCATTAATTGCCTTGCGGCCCTTCACACCCGGGCCGCTGCCATAATGCAGCAGCACGCCTTCGCCGCTGTTGAAAGGAAATTCCGGTCCCTGGTTGGTTACGGTAACTTCGACCCGCAGTGTTTCCCAAGCCGTGAAAGCAGCAATTTCGTCCCGGGAAAAGAATTGATTGATTACATCGCCGCCATAGGAAAACAGCACAGTCGTACCATCGGCGGTGAACCAGTCAACCCGCGCAATATTGACTTTCGTGCCGGTAATTCCGACACCAACGGTCAGGGCATCGATTTTCCAGTCCAGAGTATCGGAATCAGCCACCCGGACAAAGCGCACCTGGCGGATAAAATCTGTGGTGAACGGCTTGATCCAGCGACTGGTATCGCCGCTGGCCGTGTCGCGGGTGAAGATAACAAAATTACCGTTGACGACACGGGTGATCGTGGCATAGGCGGTGTCGGCGTCGGTGTCGCGGAACTCGACCTCCCGCGCGACACTGGTTATCCGGCGGCCGAAGCGAATCCGCAGGCCGCTGTCCGGGTCGATCGTATCGCCCAGAGTCTTGTAGGTGCCGGGTAATTCCAGTCCGCTCTCGTAATCGCCTTCGATAGCCTCCCCATCGTCCAGGCCATCCAAACCGAAAATATCATCGCCGTCGAGTAAAGCCAACAACTGCTGTTCGGTAGTGGCAGTATTAGTATCACTATCCTCGCAGCCGACCAGAAGCAGCATGAATATGGCCACTACCGGAATCAATAGTTTTTTCATTTCAAAACCTTTCTGTAATTAATACGAATAATTTATTTCCGCTATTTCCGGCGCGACTTTATATCCGGGCCCATGGACCGCCGGTGACGATCCAGAACATCACGCTGCTGCTTGATGTTCTGCTGCAATTCCTTTCGAAAACGTTCCTCAAACATCATCAGCCGGACGCGCTGCAGGTTGGTCAGTTTGCCTTGCAGGCTGTTCAGGTATTCCGTCTGGTATTCGATTTTCTGCTTTTCCAGCGTGGAAATCTTGTCCAGCATCGACCGGAATTCCGTATTGGAAATATCCTCGCCGCGTTCGGCGCGATCCAACAGATCCTTGCCCAGTTCACGCCGCTGGCGGTTGAGTTCGGCGGTCCGTTCGCGTTGTTCGCGCAGCAACGGAAACAGGACCTGGGCCTGTTCACTGGTCAATTTCAGGTATTCCGTCATCCGCCAGGTGGCCATCAGTTCCATTTTTTCGGCATTCGGCTCCGGATCGACCACCGGAACATTCTGCGCGGTCGCGATGGTCATTGCAATGATCAAAATAAATATCCTCATAATGGTTGCTCCAGGGTTGCGATGGCCGGTTTATAGTCGATTTCCCCGAAAAATTCGACTGTAGCCCAGACATCTTCTGATTCGCTGATTAAATACAGAGCGGCATCGTCGATAAAACGGTCGTACGACTGCCGTTCCTCCTGCGTCAGGTAGGCGGCGTCGAGACCAACCAGCCGGTCCAGGGTGTTATTGAGCTGGAACCGGCCGATCAAGAGAACGGTGACCAACAACAGCGCCGCCATTGCCCCATAGCGCCGACTCTGTCGCATATTGGCCTGTTCAATCTGGCGGGTATGCAGCCGGGCGATGAAATCAGCACTGTCCGGCACCGCGACCGGATCGGCCGACAGTTTTGCTAATTTTGATTCAAAATCCATTTTCTTTTTCCAGTAATTGTTTCAGCCGGCGGACGGCATGTTGATAATTGACCTTGGCTGTTCCTTCGGCAATATCCAGAATTTGGTCAATATCGCGGAACGGCAATTCTTGCGAAATCCGCATGATCACGACCTGCCGCTGTTTGCCGGGCAGACGCGCCACGGCATTCCATAATTGCCGCCGGTTCCAATCGGATTCACTCTCTGGCCCGGCAGCAACCGGTTCCGGAGCCTGGTCCAGGTGCAGGAAATTTCTCCAGCGGTTCCGGCGGAGATAGCTGCTGGCCAGATTGAGATTGATCCGGTAGAGGTAAGTGCTGAATTCGGCTTCGAACCGGAACTTCCCCAGATTTTTGTAGATGCGCAGAAAAGCTTCCTGAGCCAGATCGTCGGCCGCCATCCGGTCGCCGGTGATACCGGCAAAAAAACCGAACGCCAGCGACAAGTAACGGCGTACCAGTTCATCGAATGCGCTGCGATTGCCTGCCTGAAATGATTTAATGATTTCATGATCGGTTTTCATGCAATTACGTCCAATTAGACCAATGGAACTGTGAAAGGTTAAATATTTTTTTCTGATAATGAAAGATCGGAGCGAAATCGCCAACCACCGGTCGCGCTTATTTTAACCAGTCGCTTGTTTTTATTTCTCCTGCGGGTTATACTCGTACCTGATGCCCGATAAAATAAATGACGGATATGTCATTGGGATTATCAGGGGGAAGATCATCCGGATCGACGTATCGACACCAATATCATACACAGTCCAGCGTGAGTTCGCCCGGGAAGCGATCCGGCTGGCCCAGCAGAATAATCTGACCAGATACCTGGTCGATGTCACCCGGGTATTTAATCAGGCCTCCTTTGCTGAATTATATAACTTCGCCTATTCCGACATGAAGATTTTAGATCTGGACAAGACCACCCGGGTAGCAATCCTGACCGCTCCCGACGATATTTCCCATAATTTCATCGAGACGGTATTTCTGAATGCCGGCTACAACTGCCAGCGCTTCACGGAAGAAGCGGCCGCCCTGGACTGGCTTGGTTGAGGGGGCTACCCAAGCAAAGAGCTAAGAGCGGAAACGCCAAATCTCTGGATAACCTGACCTTCGACGTCCCTTCCTTCCCAGCCGTCCTATATTAAGCATCGCACTGAACCAGTCAACTTTTACAGTTCCCCGTTTGCGGCGCGCCGACTTAATTTCACCCATGCCATATTCACGGGGAGACTTCACCGCCAACACCGCCCAGTCCGCGGCGATCACCCATCCGCCGGCGCCGCTGATGATAATCGCCGGGGCCGGAACTGGTAAAACCACGACCCTGATCCAGCGCATAATCCATCTGATCGAGCATTACGCGCTGGCGCCTGAAAATCTGCTGGTCATTACCTACACTGAAAAAGCGGCCGATGAACTGAAAAACCGGATCATTGCCGAGATCGGCGCCGCCGCCGAAAAACTGACCGTCGGCACTTTCCATGCTTTCTGCTACGGCGTAGTGCGGGAATTCGCTTTCCAACCGGAGCGGCCGCCGGTATTGATGGAGGAAGGCGACGCCCTATTTATGCTGCTGGATCGTTTCGACGAGTTGGCGCCGTTCGAGTCGCGGGAATTCCCACAGGACCCGGTACGGACCGTGAGCAATTCGTTCCTGCCGTTCTTCAACCACCTGCGCGACGCCCTGATCGATCCCGCCCGGCAATCAGTTCCCAGCGGCAGTGACGATGAATCAGAGGAACCGGCTGCCCAGTTACAGGACCTGACCAGGGTGTATGGTATCTTCCAGGACTGGAAAAGGGCCGAAGGCCTGGTGGATTACGGTGACATGATCCAGCTCTGCCAGCAATTGCTGGACGATCCCGCCATCCTGGTACAACTCCAGGAGCGCTACCGGCATCTGATCATCGATGAATTTCAGGATAACAATTTCGCCCTGAATGCCGTCATTGGCAAACTGGCTGAAAACCGGGGCAGCATCACCGTTGTGGGCGACGACGATCAGGTGATTTACAGCTTCCGGGGGGCTAGTGCTTATAATATCCAGGATTTCCAGGCCCGCTACCGGGCCTTTACTGATTACCGTGAAATCGCCCTGGTAGAGAATTACCGCTCGGTCCAGCCGATCCTGAACGCCGCCAACGTTGTGATCGCCAATAATCACGGCCGCCAGCCCAAGACGCTGGTCAATCCGCATCGGCCGACGGGTGACCGGCCGCTGCTGTACATCGGCGACACCACCACGCAGAACGGCAATCTGCCGGCGATCATCGACGAATTACTCGCCCAGGGCCGGGCCTTCGGTGATATCGCCGTACTCTGTCGCACCCGCGCCCAGGCCCGGGAAGCCGCCCGGCAATTGCAGCGGGTTCATCTGCCGGTGAGCATTTTCCTGACCGATTATTTCCACTTGCCGGTGATCCGTGACCTGCTGGCCTGGTGCCAGGTGGTCGCCGACGGTCCCCAGGCCGACAATGCCCTCTATCGCCTGCTGATCCGGACGATCGGACCCGCCGCCGCCCGGAGCCTGTACGGCGCCTATTCGCGGCGTGACCTGACCAGCCGCCTGCGCCTGCTGCGGGATTTAGCCGACGACCCGGCACAGCTGCCGCAACCAGTGATTGACCTGATCCGCCGGATCGACGACCTCCGGCAGCATCTGCAACAGCGCCGTAAAACCGCCGGCGAAATGGTCTGGGAAATCTTCCGGGCGACGGCCCTGCTGCGCCCCTATGCCCGCCGCTACGAATACACCGACCAGATCGCCCTGACCAACGTCGGCGATCTGATCGCCCGTGCCCAGGAATTCAGCCGCCGTCATTATAATGACAATTCACTGGAACGCTTCCTGCGCTTCATGGCGACACTGCAACGGGCCGACGCGATCCCGGCAATGGAACCGCCCCGGCCAGCGCACCTGGCGGCGATCACCGTGCAGACCGTCCACAAGGCCAAGGGACTGGAATACCCGGTAGTGATCGTGCCCTACAACCAGAGCCAGCGTTTCCCGCTGAATTACCGGCCGGACCGGCTGACGGCCGAACCACCGCCGGAATGGCAGCCGTTCGCCGGCACCGTCGATCTGCCGTCGAAAGATCTGCACCGCCAGGAGGAACGGCGGCTGTTCTACGTGGCGATCACGCGGGCGCGGGAACGACTGATCCTGCTGGCCCCGGAAAAACGCTGCTCACCGTTTATCAAGGAAATCCCAACCGAGTTGACCCGGAGAATCGTGATGGAACCAGTAATTGCCGACAACGGCCAGGATGTTTACAATGAATTGCGCGTCGCCTATGAACAACGGCTGAACGCCGCCCTGTCCCAGGATCAGTTTGACACGGCCCGGGATCTGATCGCAGCGCTGGAACAGCTGACCGCCGTGACCCGCGGCGAATCAATCGCCTGGGGCTCGACCGACTGGGAACGTGAGTTGCAGGGAAAACTGGCCGGCCAGCCACTGCCGGAGGTGCCGGCCCATCCGGTCCTTTCCGCCAGCGCCATCGAGACCTACGCCGCCTGCCCGCTCAAATACCGCCTCGGTTATATCGACAACGTGCCCGAGACTGCCAGCAAGCCGCAACTCACCTTCGGCAATATCATCCACCAGGTGCTGGAGCATTTCCACCGCGAGGGCGACGGCACCGAAGTGCAACTGCTGGAATTGCTGGACCGCTTCTGGCAATCGGAAGGCTTCGACTACCAGTCCCGTGAGCTGAGTTTCCGCGAACAGGCCGTGGAAATCCTGAAGAATTATTTCCGCTACTTTCAGGCAAGTCCGCCGCAGGTTCTGGAAACGGAATACAAATTCAAATTCGACTTGGATTTCTGTACAATCCGCGGCAAGATCGACCGGATCGACCGGGAGGGCGCCGGTATCGGGGTGGTCGACTATAAAACCAGCAAGAAACCCAGCGAACCGAAGGACAGCCTGCAGTTAGCGGTCTACTGCTTGTTCCTGGCCCGGCAAAGCGACCGGGAACCGGGGGGCCTGCCGGAGAAAGCTTCGCTGTTATTCCTGCGCCAGGCAGAACCGGAATTTTCCCATCGTTTCAGCGTTGCCGAACTGGATGAATTCCTGAATAAAATCCGGGAAGTCGTGGGTGGTATCAACCAGCGCCGCTTCGACCCCGAAAAAGGGATGCACTGCGACTGGTGCGACTATAAGGAACTGCTCTGCCCGGCCTGGGAAGACCGCGACTGAACCGGGAGCGTCAGCGCCGGCTATTTGATCAATTTCCGGAAAGCCGAATCGGCACGTAATTGTTCCAGGTCGTTGTCGACGGCGGCCTGGGTTTTCAGTTTCGGATTCAGTTTCAGGCACTGCTCCAACGCCTCCAGGGCAGCCTTGGGCTGCCCGGCTGCCAGGCGAATCACCGCCTGATCGTACAGCAGTTCCGGGTAGTCCGGATCGAGGCCGACGGCCCGTTCGATGTGGGGCAGCGCCTCCTGCGGCCGTTTCTGCATGAACAGCGTCCAGGCTTCGTTCCAGGCGTAGTTCATCCGGGCAATCGCCAAAATCCGACCCAGTTCCACGAACGGTTCGGCGTGATCGTCCACACGCACATCGATGGCCCGGTCGGTATATCCGCCATAGCCGGCGCCGGCCTTCACCACCAGCAGCGCCGCCGACTGTTTCCCGCGGGAATCACCGCCGGCCGCTTCACCGGCAATCAGGGCGGCGTATAACCGTTCCGCCAGCGTCCCCGTCGTGGATAGAAAGGTTTTCTCCAGGGCCGCTACGACCGCCTCACCGGCCAGAATATTGCCCTGCACGGCATAACAGGACCCACTGCGGCCGCCAGCCCAGTCCAGGCAGTTTTCGCCGGTGTAGGTCGCCGATCGGCCATCGGCAGCCACCACCCCGAACTGACGCCGGGTGGGATTATCATCGTTGCGTATGAGGATCGCGACCACTTCATCCGGGGCGGTCCCCTGTTCCAGCAGGTCCAACCCGCGCCAGCCGAAACTGGTATTGGCGAAGGACTGGGTCGCTACCGCCCCCACTCCGGCTTTGGCCCAGGGAACCACATTGCCGACGGTGAAGAAGCGTGAAGCCACGGCGATGCCCAATTCGCCGGCGGCCGTATCGGCGGCCACGATCGAAAAAGTAGCCACTGGTCCCGGCTGGGATAAAACGAGAGTGATCAGTAAAAAGTAAAAAGTGAGCATTCGGGGAATCGCGTTTTTGTTGGCTCCCGGCATAAGACCTCCCTTATTTTACAACCTTCCGGTTTACACCGGCCACCGGAAGGTATCCGGTTAACAATACGAATTTTTCGAGGCGCCGGATCGCCGGCTTAGAAATCCCGCAGTCGCACCTCAATTGCGGGCCGGTCTGCCAGCAGTTTGACCAGTTGCTGCAGATCGCTGTTGCCGAAATGGTAGGGATACAGGATCGCCGGCCGGAAGGCACGGGCGGCACCAGCCACCATTTCCGGGGTCATCGTGTAGGGCAGGTTCATCGGCAGAAAGGCGATAGTGATATTTTTCAGCTCACGCATCTCGGGTATATCTTCGGTGTCACCGGCGATGTAGATCAGCTTGTCCCCCAGTGTCAGCACATAGCCGTTGCCCACACCTTTGGGATGAAACGGCTGCCCCGGGGCCCGCAGATGTTTGATGTTGTAGGCCGGCACGGCTTCGATGTGAATCCAGCCCAAATCCATCGTGGCGCCATTTGCCAGGACTGTTCCTCCCGGCATCCGTGCCGCACAACCGGCCGTATAAACCAGGCGGGTGGCGGTAGTCCGGACCAGGTTGATGGCGTCGGAATCCAGGTGATCAAAATGGTCGTGTGTGACCAGGATCAGGTCGGCTTTCGGCCGGGTGGCATAATCGCCTTCACGCAGGACCGGATCGATGTGGATGACCTTATCGGCCAGCCGTAACTGCAGCGAGGCGTGGCCGATGGCGGTTATTTCAATGACGCCGGCCGTCGATTGCAGGCGGTCGGTCTGATAATTATCCATCGTTCCTCCCATTATCAGGACCGGGATCAGCAGCAGCGGAATCGACTTGATAATCATTGCTGGCCGACCGCCGGTCAATCCTTGGCCAGGATGAATTCAATCACACCGGTGAATTTTTCACCCTGGAATTTGATTTTCTTGGGCGCAAAATGTTTTACCGAGTCAGTCTCAACACGCATTTCGGCACCACCGATGACCCAAGCCGTCAGCAAGGTGTTGTCGGCCCGGTAAAAATAAATGTATGCCGAATCTGGTTTGGTGTAGTTCTCCACCAGCAACACCTTTGAAAGCACGGCGTTGGTATCGGTGTAAGTCATTGACAGGGTATAGTCTTCGTCAAAGGTATATTCATCGGCCTTGAGATGCAGCGTAAAGGCGGTTGCGGTATTGACGACGGCTGTCAGGTTCTCCAGTAATCCGTCGTCCGGCTCGGCCGGGCCGACGCAGGCGGTGCCAACCAGCACAATCAGACTAATAAACAAAATAAGTATAATCCCTTGAATTTTCACGTCATTCCTCCAATAATTCCGGTTCGGAACCCGGCGCCAGTTGCAGATCGGCGATCTTGTCCATCGGTTTTTGCAGCTTGTTGGTGCGGGTCGTGGCTAAATCTTCGAAATGGTTACGGGTGGCGGTCAATGATTTTCCCAGTGAATCGATTTTTTCATTGAATTTCCCCCACTGCTGTTTGAATTCCTGGACCAGTTTCTGCATCTCGCCGGCCCGCGCTTCCATGGCGAAACTGTCCACTGCCTGCCTGATCAGCGACAGCACGGCATACAGGGTGATCGGCGAGCACAGAATGATCCGCTGGGACAGGGAAAAATCGATCAATTCCGTATCGGCCTGGTTCAAAAATGAATAAATACTTTCATTGGGAATAAACAGCAGGACGTAATTGACGGTCCCCCCGGCAGGATCGATATAATCGCGTTTGGCAATCGCCTTGATATGGCCGCGCACATCGTTGAGAAACTGCTTTTTGGCGTTCTCACGCTGATCGTCCTGTTCGGCTGTGAGGTAGCGTTCGTAGTGGACCAGGGGAAATTTAACATCCATGTTGATCCGCTTGTCGTGGGGCAGGATAAAAGTATAATCAGGCCGGTTGCTCCCCTCCATGGATTGTTTGGAATAATTGATGCCTTCCACCAGGCCAATAAAATTGAGGATATCTTCGACCATCCGCTCGCCCCACTGCCCCCGGGCCTGGGAACTGGACAGAATCTGGCGCAGTTGACCGGTGGTGTCGGTGAGCCGGGAAATGCCCTGCTGGGATTCCTCCAGGGAACCTTTCAGGGCCGAGGTCTGACGATTTAAATTTTCCAGTTGGGTTTTCATATCATTGATCGTGCCATCGATCAACTTTTTCTTTTCGTCCAACTGATTGTCCGACGATTTGAGCAGGTTATCGAATTGCGACCGGGCCAGTTCCAGAAAGGTTTTCTGGTTGGCGTCGAGTGCTTCCCGGGAGAGGCTGCCAAAGGCGTCCTCCAACTGCTTCTGACTGGCGGCAACTGATTTCAGCTCCCGCTGGCGGACCAGCCAGATCACGATCGCCCCGCTGATAAATCCAATTACAAATAGTGCAATTCCGGTAAAATTTGTCATGGTTAAAGGTACGGAAATGTAGGCAATTGTTAAATGGAAATTGGATGGTGAAAACAGCGGTCGCTGCCACTAACAAATATTATCTTCCAAAGCCTTATGGAGTCTTAAATTGACATAGTCTCGGATACAATAATTATTCAGCCAGCACAACAAGTCAATTGAGGTAAAAAATGAAAAATCTTATCGGGAAAGCGACCATCAACCCCCTGCTATTTTACTCCGGGAAAATTTCCGGCTATGTACTATGGATTCTGCTGCTGCAGGCACTGTTATCCACTGGTTGGACAATCACAATGAGTCTGCAAAAGTGGATTACTGTAATTGGCCTGTTCATCGGACTGACATTCACGGTCATCAGCCTGATAAACCTGGGGAAATCCACCTGCCTGGGTATTCCCGGTGACACCACTGCGTTCAAAACAAATGGCCTGTACAGAATCAGCCGTAACCCGATGTACCTGGGTTTTAATTTGTTGACGCTGTCAGCGGTACTCTATCTCAAAAACTTCCCGGTTTTAATTTTTGGGATATACAGTATTGTGATTTATCACCGGATAATCCTCGGTGAAGAAAAATTCCTTGAAAATCGATTTGCGGAACAATATATAAAATACCGGCAGCGTGTGAGAAGATATATTTAACCGGACTGCACGAATCAACCCGGTGAAAATACTGGCATACTGATTTTCGACGGGAAGCCCGGCAATAATCGTATAATATAACCAAATAAATCCGGCCATCCGGAATAATGTAAATTCACAAGCAATTTTCCAAGCAAAATCCAGTGCTGATTCAACTCTTAATCCTGCTGACAGGCCTCGCCCTGCTGCTGGGCGGTGGCGAATTACTGGTTCGCGGCGCCTCCGCTTTGGCTAAAAGCCTGCGGGTTTCCCCGCTGGTAATCGGTCTGACGATCGTCGCTTTCGGGACCAGCGCTCCGGAACTTTCGGTTACCCTGCTGGCCGCCGTTCAGGGCAACACGGAAATTGCTTTCGGCAATATAATCGGTTCCAATATCGCCAATATCGGGTTGATCATCGGAATTGCGGCCCTGATCAAACCACTGGCCATCGAAGGGATCATTATAACGCGGGAAATCCCGATGATGTTGCTGGCCTCCCTGATCGCCTTGGTGGCCGGGATGGATATTTTCCTGCGTAATTCCCCCAACACTTTTGATCGTTCGGACGGATTGGTTTTTCTTCTGATATTTTGTGTCTTTCTGTTTTATACGATCGGCGATGTCATTCGAAAAAGGAAAGCGGACCCGCTGCTTATGCAGGCCGAGGAAATATCAGCGGGAAAAAGCTCCGGAAAAATTACCTACAACCTGTTTCTGTTTATCGCCGGGCTGGTTCTCCTGGTTGCCGGCGGTAAACTGGCCGTCGACGCCGCAGTGACTGTGGCTGAATCGCTGCATGTGCCACGGGTCATCATCGGACTGACGGTAATCGCCGTCGGTACCAGTCTGCCGGAACTGGTTACGTCGGTTATCGCCACCTGGAAAGGTCAGACCGATATCGCCATCGGCAATATCGTCGGGTCGAATATATTTAATCTGCTTTTCATTAACGGCATCGGCGCGACCCTGCGGCCGATCCCCGTTCCGGCGGCGGAAGGAATACAAGATTTGGTGATGATGGTATTTCTGGCATTTCTTTTACTGCCCCTATGCATCACCGACAGACGGAAAATCGTCTGGCGGGAAGGTCTGTTTTTGTTATTTCTGTATTTTGGATTCAGTATCTGGCGTATTTATTCCGGCTGAATTATCACCGTCCCTCTTGACAATATTCCTGTTTCCGCTATATTCTATCCCATTGCCTGCCAGCGTTTTCGAACCGGATGACCGTCAGTCGACCCACCGGGGAAAATGGCAGGTTTTTCATAGAAGATTCCACCGCTGACGCCGAGGATACGAATATGCGTACGATTCTGATTACGGCTTTTCTGTTATGCTGCAGTAATGTGTTTATGACTTTTGCCTGGTACGGACATTTGAAGAACCTGACTGGAAAACCCTGGATTATCGCCGCACTGGTCAGCTGGGGAATCGCCCTGTTCGAATACCTGGTGCAAGTGCCGGCCAACCGGATCGGTTTTCAGGTGATGAACCTCGGCCAATTAAAAATACTTCAGGAAGTCATCACGCTGTCGATTTTTGCGCCTTTTTCGATCTTGTTCATGAAAGAGCCGCTCAAACTGGATTATCTGTGGGCCGGTCTTTGCATTCTGGGCGCTGTTTTCTTCGTATTCCGCCAGAAACTAACTGGACAATAGTCAATATTCTCTCCACCGGATTGCAAACCATTCCCGGCCGCTCCCCCTATGCTCCCCTGCCCTTCTGCTCCTCCGCTCTTGTCTACAATTCTCCGGCTAGTCCCAGCTCGGCGGCCTTTTCCTTCAGGGCGTCGATTACGAACTGGATATGTTCAGCCCGGTCCACGCCCAACTCGACGATCCCCATTTCCACATCTTCACGGCTGACCTTGGCGGCGAAACTGCGGTCCTTCAGCTTTTTACTGACCGATTTGACTTTCACATCCAGCACCGACTTCGACGGCCGCACATATGCCACCGCAAATATGAAACCTGATAATTCATCGCATGCGAACAGGGCTTTAGCCATCAGACTTTCCCGGGGGATGCCGGTGTAATCGGCATGCCCCATGATGGCCGCCAGCATTTCGGCTGGGTACCCCTTTGCTTTCAGGATTTGATTGCCTTTCCAGGGATGTTCCTCAGCCGTGGGGTAGCGCTCATAATCAAAATCGTGCAGCAGACCGGTGATGCCCCATAATTCAACATCTTGACCGTATTTCGCGGCCAGCTTACGCATCACCTGTTCCACTGCCAGGCCGTGCTTACGCAGCGATTCACTTTTAGTGTACTCATAAAATAATTCCAGCGCCTCAGCGCGGGAAGGATAATCAGCCATATTGCCTCCATCATCGATATAACCAGTGACCAACTACAATCCGATCAAATTCAAATTTGTTATACATAACCTACTGAAGGATCAGCAATTGAAAAACGAAATTTGTATACAGCCGCGGTTTGACGGTCTATTTGCCGAGAATACTTAAGATCAGGCAAGACCTCAATACAGCAGTATTCTAAATAACTATTAATAATATCAGTTAATTAATCTAACCAGGTGAATATACTAATCTGTATAGCTCTATTTATTTTCAGAGTTGTAATACATAAATAAAACTGAGGCAACCTTAATAGTAGGCCACATCTTTGCTATCGTTGAACTAATTACCAGCATTTGCGTATTATTTTCAAAAAAAAATCGATAGGTAGTACATCAATTTTCAGCTCATAATAAAGCCCCCGGCATACACCAGGGGCTTTATCTTTAGTAAGTCCGTTGTTATCAGGCGCTATCAGACGCCCATTACTTCCAGTACAGTCCGGATGACGGCGCCACTGGCGGTGTTTTTCACATTATAGGGAATATCCTCGTCGCTCCAGGCCGTGCCGGCGATATCGAAGTGCACCCAGGAGATGCCTTCGCCGACGAATTCCTTCAGGAAGGCCGCCCCGGCGATCGTGCCGGCCTGGCGTTCCTTACCCACGTTTTTCACATCGGCGATCTTGGATTTAACCTGTTCGCAATATTCATCCCACAGGGGCAATTGCCAGAATTTCTCACCGGTCACATCGGCTGCCGTCTTGATTTTTTGGATCAGTTCTTCATCGGTGCCCAGAATGCCGGTGGCGATATGGCCCAGGGCGATTAAAACGGCGCCGGTCAGGGTGGCGAAATCCAGGATATACTGCGGCTCGTAGTGCTTGCTGACATAGCTCAGGGCATCGGCCAGTATCACCCGGCCCTCGGCGTCGGTGTTCAGTATTTCGATAGTTTTGCCGTTGTAGGCGGTCAGAATATCGCCCGGCTTGTAAGCCTTGCCGCCGCTCAGGTTTTCGGTGGACGGAATCGCCGCAACCACGTTCATTTTCGGTTTCAGGGCGGCGATCGCCTGCATCGCTCCCAGCACCACGGCCGAACCGCACATGTCATATTTCATGTCGTCCATGCCCGCGCCGGGTTTGATCGAGATACCGCCACTGTCGAAAGTCAGACCCTTGCCGACCAGGGCCACCGGTTTTGCGGCTCCGCCGCCATTGTATTCCAGCAGGATAAATTTAGGCGGCTCGTCGGTACCCTGGGCCACACCGGCCAAGGCGCCCATGCCCATTTTGGTAAATTCGTCCCGATCGAATACGGTCAATTTCATATCGCCGTCTTTGGCGATCGCTGCGGCCTGTTGTGACAGATAGGTCGGCGTGGCCACATTGCCGGGATGGTTACCAAGGTCGCGGGCGAAACAGACGGCCGCACCGATCAGGCTGCCCTTACGGATGGCCGCGGGGTCGGTATTCAGGGCCGCGGCAGCGGTCAGCTCAAAACGCTCCTCATCAGGTTTCTTGTAATTCAGAAACTGATAGCTGCCCAGCACGACACCTTCGGCCAGGGCCTGGTTCGCCAGGGCGGAATTGTCCCCGCCGAAGGATTCCAGAACCATACGGCCGGTTTTCTTTTCCAGCCCGGTCCTGGCAACGGTGGCGGCGGCCCGGCGTACGACTTCAGAGTTGAATTTATCCTTTTTACCCAGTCCGAGAACTAAAACGCGAAAATCTTTACCGTAAAACAGGGTGGTTTCCTTGGTTTTACCGCGGATATCACCATTTTTAATTGCAGCCGTTATCTGTCCCCCGATAACCGCATCAATTTCCTCTCCCAATCCGCTGAGTCGCGTTTCTTCGAAAACGCCAGTCGCAATCAGATCAAACTGCAGATCTTTCCATGATTTTTTGGTGGCGGTCACTTGCTTGAGATGAGCCATTATTTCTCCTTGGTTATAATTCCTGATTGAATGTCATTTTATAAGCTGCAAGCACTGGAAATTAGCCCCCACCGCGTCACATTCTCAATAATTATTCCGATCTGGTCTTGCACTAGTGAATTTCCGGTCTTATATTTTGTACGCCTTTTGTACACCTATCGTAGAACTTGAAAGGAAATAGCATGGAACACGCCCACTTTACCGTCGACAAGAACATAAATCGCGGTTTTATATTTGCCGGCGATCCGCTACGCTGCGATCACTGTTATCAGATCTGGAGCGCCGATTATGCTGATTACGCCGGTATGCAGGATCATGATCTGATCGTCTGCTCCTGCGGCGAAATCGTCTGCCAGGTAGGTGATTTAAAAACGATTTGATCTATCCCCGGTCTGAATTATAGAGACCAGTTCTCCCCAACCCACAACTACTTATCTATAAAAAAAAGGGGCTTCGATTGAAGCCCCTTTTCGATTGGACTAAGCCGGAAAAGCTTATTTACGTCCTTCTACCAGTGCATCCACGACGGTGGGGTCGGCCAGGGTCGAGATGTCGCCCAGTTTGTCGATCTCGCCTTCGGAAATCTTGCGCAGAATCCGGCGCATGATTTTCCCCGAGCGGGTCTTCGGCAGAGCCGGCGTAAACTGGATTTTATCAGGGGTGGCGTGGGGACCGATTTCGGCCCGAACGGTTTTCATAATATCCTTTTCGATTTCCGCTGTCGGTTCAACGCCGCTCATCAGGGTAACGTAGGCATAGATGCCCTGGCCCTTGATATCGTGAGGGAAACCGACCACGGCTGCTTCGGCCACATTGGTGGCCTTGCCGATGGCGCCTTCGACTTCGGCGGTACCGATCCGGTGACCGGAAACGTTCAGTACGTCATCGACCCGGCCGGTGATCCAGTAGTAGCCGTCTTCATCGCGGCGGGAACCGTCGCCGGTCAGGTAGTAACCGGGATACAGACCGAAATAGGTCAGCCGGAACCGTTCATGGTCGCCGTACAGGGTACGCATCATGCCGGGCCAGGAAGATTTGATGGCCAGTAGACCGGAAACGCCGTTCCCGACGATTTCTTTTCCATCCTCGGTCAGTAGCACCGGCTGCACGCCAAAGAACGGTAAGGTGGCGGAGCCTGGTTTCAACGGCGTGGCGCCGGGTAGCGGCGTGATCAGAATGCCGCCGGTCTCGGTCTGCCACCAGGTATCGACGATCGGGCACTTGCCCTTGCCGACTATATTGTAATACCAGTTCCATTCCGGTTCCTTGATCGGTTCGCCGACGGTACCTAACAGGCGCAGGCTGGACAGACCGTGTTTGGTGACCCAACTGTCCCCTTCCCGCATCAGGGCCCGCAGAGCGGTCGGAGCGGTGTAGAAAATATTGATCTGGTGTTTGTCGACGATTTCCCAGAAACGGCCGAAATCGGGGTAATTCGGCACACCTTCGAACATCACCGTGATGGCGCGGTTAGCCAGGGGACCATAAACGATGTACGAGTGACCGGTGACCCAGCCGATGTCGGCGGTGCACCAGTAGATATCGCCCTCATGATAATCGAAGATCATCTGATGAGTATAGGAGGTGTAAACCAGGTAGCCGCCGGTGGTGTGCAGCACGCCTTTGGGCTTGCCGGTGGAACCGGAGGTGTACAGAATGAACAGCGGGTCTTCCGCATCCATGTGTTCCGGGGCGCAGACGGCGGCGGCCTTGGCCATGCCTTCATGCCACCAGATATCGCGACCAGCGATCATATCGACCGGTTCGCCGGTACGTTTGACAACGATTACATTCTTGATGGACGGGCATTCGGCAACTGCCTTGTCGCCGTTGGCTTTCATCGGAATATTCAGTTTGGTACCGCGAACGCCGGTATCCTGGGTGATCAGAACCTTGCACTCGGAATCATTGATCCGGTCGCGCAGCGAATCGGAGCTGAAAGCACCGAAAACGATCGAGTGGACGGCCCCGATCCGGGTGCAGGCCAGCATGGCGATCGTCAGTTCCGGAATCATCTGCATGTACAGACAGACCCGGTCGCCTTTTTCAACACCGAGGCTTTTCAGGAAATTGGCGAACTTCTGCACTTCCGCCAGCAATTCGGCATAGGTGAAGGAGCGTGATTCCGAAGGATCGTTGCCTTCCCAGATCAGCGCTTTCTGGTCACCGTGACCAGCTTTGACGTGGCGATCGAGACAGTTGTAACTGACATTCAGTTTACCCCCGGAAAAATATTTGATGTCAGCATTGACAAAATCAAATTCCTCGACTTTTTCCCATTTTTTAAACCAGGTGATACGCTCGGCGATTTCGGCCCAAAATGCGTCCGGATCTTCAACCGATTTTTTATATATCTCGCGATATTGATCGAGATTTTTCACCCAGGCGTGCTCAGAGGCGGCGCTGGATGGTTTGTATATTTTTTCAGACATGGTGTTTGAGCTCCTACTTTTCCTTATGTGATGTTTTGGTTAGGACAATGAAAAATGGTATGATTCAATACTCTGCAAATACGCGTTCAAAACGATTATACGATGCAAAAGTTTACGAACATTCAATTTTTACAACAACTATAAAGGACAGACCGGTCCTCTTTTTAATACCATTGGACCGGTACCGAAAAACGGTTCAATCAGCGGGGATCGTAAATGTATTTCAGCGGTCCGTTGACCGTTACGCGGATCGAATCGACCGGGACGTCACCGGCAAAGACATCGATTTGATGGATGCCGGCCTCCATCTTCAATTTGATTTTCCGCTCAGACCATGTTTCCTTACCGGTAGCGAAGCGCAGTCCGCCCACGGCCGACTTGAAAGTCACCGGATGAATTTGATTGAGCTCGAAACCCAGTTCCAGATGACGGGCCATATGAATTTTTACCTGACTGACGATAGGAGCATAACCATCCATTTCCAGGGTAATCGTATTATTACCCATCGACATCAGATAGTTATTAATCGGCGTTGTCCCGATTACCCGCCAGTTGATTTTCACCACAGCACCGCTGGGGTCACTGGTTATGGTGGTTGGAGTCTGAGCCAGAACAAGTACGATTGGCAGGACCATTGTCAGTATTAAGATTCTCCGCATTTAATTACTGAGCTCCACGTCTTTTCCCCGAATCCAACCGTGGACCGCCTGGATTTTATCACCACCGCCGGCTTCCATCTCCACGAAGCCAAATAAGCGGTTTCCCGCCACCCTGGTCACAATCACCAGATCACCGGCAGCGAGAAAAAATTTGATATCGGCACTGTTCTCGGGTCCTGCCCGAAAGGCTGTGCCGTTTTCCAATACCCGGTAGCGGACGCCGCTGGACAGACCGGAATCACTGACCCCCAGCAGCACCTGCGTCGTAAACTGCTTGGTAGTGTCGAATTCCACCGTAACCTGTCGTTCCGGGTATTTCTGGTCGGAAAGGATACGCAGAGAAAAATCTACGCTATGCCCATATTCATTCTTCAGTTCAATCCGGAAAAAGCCGCTGCTGTTGGAAACGGTCGTTCCGTAAATGGTATTCAAGCTGCGCGCCATCAGTTCGACGACGGCGCCGGCCACCGGCAGCATCGTATTCCGTTCCAGTACGACCCCCGTAATCACATATGGTTTCTCCCTGATCAGTACCGCCGGCAGGCTGATCTCCGGGACGGTCCCGGCAGAGAACAGGATCTTGATCGTTTCGTAATCCCCCCCCGACGGTTGGATTACCGCCAGGTTTCCCATTTCGTCCTGGCTCAACACATTTCTGGGAAGCGACAGCTCCAGCGTGTCGCCAACGGAAAACTCGTGTTCCAGCAGGATCATTTCCGGTCTTGACCGTAACGCCAAGTACAGACGAATCGATTCCGGTTCCCGGCCTTCGATCCGGTACGGCACCAAAATCGACACCGTCGCGTACTCATAGCGAAAAGCTACTATCGGATCACGCTCCAGCAGGATCGGTTCTTTTATTTTTGGCGTCATCAGCGCACAGCCACCGATGAGCAGCGAAAATAATGGTAGATAAGTACTTAACTTCAAATCATCGAACCGTAATAATGACTGAATTTAAAATTATTTTCCTTACCCGCACGCAATTCTTGGGACTGTCCACTGAAACTGCCCATTATAAATTGAGAAACCGGTTCCGCTACCCGGTGTTCCTAAGATAATTGTTCCAATAACAGCCAGTTCCACCGTCGCTGATATTCGGAAACTGAATAAAAAAAAGCCCCGCATTTTACCCTCGAGAAAATAATTTTTCCTCTGAAGAGCACGCCACTTTTGCGGGGCCTGTGCTGGATTTTATAGTTTATAACATATCCTGTCAACACTTTTTTTCCAATATTCGGTCAAAATCGTCTGATTCCATGCTTGTTAGACTGCCCCTCGGACCGGCAGACCGGTTATTACACCGGTCTGCCAGCCGGATTCAGACTCAGATTTTTCCCGAATCAGGTCTTCTAAATGATTATGAGGCGGTGGACTGTTCCAGGAATTTTGCTTCCTCGCGACCGCGTTCCTCATCCACGAAGTAGAACAAAACCGCGCCGACCACGAACAGGATGATGATCGAACCGATCCCCCAGCGCGCGGCCGTCTGACCGACTTCGAATAACTGCTGTTCGGTCGGTGATGGCGGCAGCAGGATGCGCCGGGTAGCTAGGCCCACCAGGCCGATCAGAGCCGGTCCGATAATGGCGGCAAATTTCCCCAGCATATTATAAAAGCCGTAAAATTCACCGGCCTGGTTTTTGGGTATCAGCCGGGAATAATATGACCGGCTGAGGGCCTGAATGCCGCCCTGAACCAGACCGATCACGATCGCCAGAATATAGAATTCATGACGTTGGGTCATGCGCACGCCCCAGATCGTGACAAATATGTATACGCCGATGGCGATGTAAATCGACTTGCGCACGGACCAGTCCTGCCCCAGCTTGCCGAAGATCAGGGCGGACGGGAAACCGACGAACTGGGTGATCAACAGCGCCTTGATCAGGTCACCCGATTCGAATCCCAGCGACATGCCGTAGTCCACCGCCATCCGGATGATCGTATCGACCCCGTCGATATAAAACCAGTAGGCCAGCAGAAACAGGAATACCGTTTTGAGGTGGCGAATTTTGCGGAAGGTAGCGGAAAATTGCCTGAACCCGGCCAGAATATAGGATCCCTCGCCGGCCTTGGCGGCGGTGCTGGCCTTGAATTCCGGTACCCACATAATCGTCAAAATAGTAAAGCCACCCCACCAGAGCGCCACCGATAAAAACGAAAAACGGACCGCCTGACCGGCATCGGCCAGACCGAAGGCCTCCGGCATCTGGGTCATTAGCACATTGATCAGGAACAGCAACCCGCCGCCCAGATAGCCCATGGCGAAGCCGAGGCCCGAGACATAGTCGATCTTCTCCTCGCCGGCGATGCCCGGGAGCAAGGAATCGTAAAACACGTTGGCGCCGGAAAAACCGATGATGCCCATTACATAGATGAAGATGGCCCATTCCCAACTGCCCTGCTGAACCAGGAACAGACCGGCCGTCATCAGGACGCCCAGATAGGCGAAAAATATCATGAATTTTTTCTTTTTGGTGCCTTTGTCGGCGATGGCGCCGAGGATCGGAGCCAGGATCGCCACGATCAGACTGGCGATCGAATTACCCAACCCCAACTGCGCCGTGCTGGTATTCACATCGGCACCGGCACTCCAGTACTGCTTGAAAAAAATCGGGAAGAATCCGGCCATCACCGTTGTGGCGAATGCCGAGTTGGCCCAGTCATAGGCCGCCCAGCCCCAGATGGCTTTCTTATCCTTGGTCATACTGCCTCCTTATCCAACGAATTAATCCGATCCCCAACCCAGTAAAACGCGCAAATTTAATCGCTAATTATCGAATAGTTACATACTGTTTACCAGCTCTGGAAATAGGTCGTCAATTTCAGCCACAGCGCATAATCGGAGTAGTTATGGCGGGTAAAAACCGGCTTGGAACCGCCGATTTCCAATTCGAATGGCAGCGGTCCGATTTTCCTGATCGGGTGCAGATTCCGCAACAAAAGACTAACTTGGGGCGTCAGTTGCAGAATGCGCGTATCATATACGATCCGGCCGTCATAACGACGGAATTCCTGCGAGTGGTTCCAAGCATCAGATGTGGAATAGAACCGGTCGCGCCCCCGGTAATAAGCCGTGAGTTGCGGCCGCAGCAGGATTCGATCCGGCCACAGTTCCAGATTAGCGGCGATCCGGCCCTGCCCCTCCCAGCCCGGCCGATGCCCGTACTGGTAACCATAACGGGCCACGATACTGTCGGGTACGGTCAGATTGGTCCCCGCCAGTGAAACCGGAAAATTCAGGAATTCCCGGCTGCTGATACTCAATGATCCGTACCAGTTGATGCCGATCAGACGGTTGAACAGAAATTTGTAGAATTCACCGAAGAACGCCACCGTCCAGCGCGTGCTGCCGGTTCCCAGCGGGTACTCGGAAAATTGCGCGGGACGCCCGGCCGAATCGGTGTCCTCGGGATCAAAACGGCTTAAACGCCGAGCCAGCGGCAGGCGCACGGCGACGCCGGTGTAGACCGAATAAAAACCGGCCCGCGACCAGACTGGTTTACCGGCGAGCAGGAAGGTCAGTCTGAGGGTAATGTCACCCAGGCCGGAAATGCGGCGGTAGGCCGGCAGGTACCAGGCGATCAGCGAATCGATTGTCGTGGCGCTGGTATCGTCGCTGGCAAAGGGATTGTAGGCCGAGCCGGTGATCCCGGTCTGCAGGGGATCGGTGCCGCCGGCCAGGGCCCACAGCACCGAGCTGTTCCCATCCCACGTATACAGCCGCTCACGGATATCCAGCAGCATCGCCAGCGTGTCTTGATTCATCGGGATAATATCAAAAAAAGCGGCAAAATCATCGAATTTCTGCCGGGCTGAATCCTGATAGGCGATAAACTCAGCCAGTCCGGCCGGCGGAGTTCCGGACCAGCGCCACTGTCGCCGTTCCTCCACGCTGTCGTAGTACGGCAGCTCCAAACTGAAGGTCGCGCGGTTCGAAATGCCGTATTCCAGGCTGATATCCCGTCGCGCAACCGTTCGCCGGTTGCTGGTGTTGATCAGAAAACCACCGACTGTCACCGAATCGGGACCAAAAAATTCATTGGAAAAATCGGGTAGCGTATCGTTCCAGATCATTGCCGACAGGGAATTATTGAATCCGCGGATGATGGCGCCGCTGTATGACCGTCCGATCCGCAATGAATCAAGATTGTACAGGTCGTAGTAGGCGTCCGGCTCCAGATGATCGTAATAACGGCGGCCGTACCCTTCCAGAGTGAATTCCTGGGGACCGGAACCGGCATAACCGGCGCCGCTGACCCAGTCGCCTTGGGATTGGGTCCGGCTGACGGAAACCCGCCAGACATTGTTCGGTAAAGTATACTGGATCTGGGCGGTCAATCCGCTGAGCAGAGACAGCACAACCAGAATTTGGGCAGTCGTCCGCAAGGGCCGTTCAGTACAGTAAAAACCGTTCGCGGAATTCACTGAAACGGATCACCTCATGGGTCCAGCGGGCCGGCAAGTAGGCTGGGTCCTTTTTCTGGGCCACGAAAGTCCGCAGCAGATCATAGCCGAATAGTTTATCGATATAGTCGCCATTCCAGGAAAATTGCCGCGGATAGAGCTGTTCCGTCAGCACGATGATGGTGGTGACGGTCCGTAGCGGATCGAACAGGTCGCGGTCGGTGACCGTGATCTCGACGCCGTGGCATTCCTCGCCCTGATAGGCCGGTTGCAACGGACTGCCGGTTTGCCCCTGGGGCGTAAAACTGATGGCGGTAAGCGTAACCCCGGGCAGGTTCTGGCGCCGCAGTACATCCGCATAATAGAGGCCGGCAATCCAAGGGGCGCCGATCCGGTAATAGGGCTTGTCGGTTCCCTTGCCAACACTCAGATTGGTACCTTCGATCAGAGCCGTTCCGGTGTAAACCAGAACATTCTCGACGCTGTCCAGGTCGGGCGCCGGCGCCACCCAGGGCAAGCCGGTCTCATCAAACCACTGGTCGCGCTGCCAGTTGACCAGCGGGATGACGGTCAGGTCCACCCGGGCCAGGTCCTTGGCCCAGCCCATTTCATTGATCATCAGCGCATATTCGCCCACCGTCAGGCCGTGGCGGATCGGTACCAGATGATAACCCACAAAGGACTGGTACTCGGTCCGTATTACCGGTCCATCGATGACATCCCCCCGCAGCGGATTGGGACGATCCAGCACAAACACCGGGATGCCCATCTGGCTGGCGGTCTCCATCATCTTGGAGATCGTCGTGGCAAATGTAAAATAGCGCACCCCCGGATCGACCAGATCGACGACGATCAGATCCACGTCGGTGAGCGACCAGCGCGGCGGGATGACATAGCGGCCGAACAGATTGATGATCCGGGCGCCGGTGACCGGATCGATATCATCCTTGCCGGACAGGCGGACCGCTTCCGCCTGGCGACCGAATAAACCATGTTCCGGCGTAAATATGGTTTTAACCGTGATGTCCCACTGACTGTTGATGAAATCCAGCAGGTGCTGCCCCTGGCGATTGACGGCGGTTTGGTTACAGAGGATGGCGATCCGCTTGCCCTGAAGCGGTTTGAAATCCGTCTGCTGCAGAATGTCCAGGCCGGTCAGGACGCCTGGATAAAAGGACAGGTCGGGGACCGGGTAAATTTTACTATATTGATAGTCCTGCGCCAGCGGAACGGCGATAAGACTGATCGCAACGGCGGCTGTCTTTAATAAATGTTTATGTTTTCCGAGGATCGAGCTACCCACGGATTAAATTTAAACCGGTTCGGGGAAATGGCGTAACTAATATGTTAGAATTTGATGATTATCGTGAGCGACATGAGTAAGTCATTAAGGCAAGTGCCGGGCACTTGCCATTTGTTAAATGTGGGGGCACGCTGTATCGTGCCCGCATTAAATTATTTTATCCAAGCATTGTTGAAAAAACAATCGAGCCGCTCCCAGAAATCCGGTTCCAAGTGGCAATCGGAGTGACCGCGGCCGGGTTGCAGCCATAATTCGGTGCGGTCCGGGATGGCCGTCGCATATAAATGCTCGCCCTGTTCCACCGGCACCGTTTGATCATCCTGCCCGTGCACCAGCAGCAGCGCGGCTTTCACCTGGCGGATGTTGTTGATGGGCGCGATATCGTCGAAGCGGGCGCCGATCCGATACTCCATGAAACGAAATAACAGCCAGACGAAAGGAATATACGGGAAACGCCGTTTGCGGAATTCCAGCCGCATCACCGCTTCGGGATGGGCGAAAGCGCCGACGGTGACGCCCGCCCGGATGCGCTCGTCGTGGGCGGCGGCGTAAATCGTACCGGCGCCCCCGATCGACAGTCCCAGCACGCCGATCCGGCGGGGATCGACGCCGGCCCGGTGCTCCACAAAATCGACGGCCGCCCGAATATCCTCGGCAAATTTCAACATGGAAGAAAATTTATCGGGGTCGCTGCTGCCGTGGTGGCGGGCGTCAAAGGCCAGCAGGTGAAAACCCTGCCCGTGCAGATTCCGGATATACGGCAGCATCCGCTCGACATTGCGAGAAAAACCATGCACCAGAATCAGGGTCGGCAGCGATTCGGTCGTATCGACATCGGGAATCCACCAGCCGTACAGAGAACAGTTATTACGGGTCGGGAAACGGACGACTTCGAAATCAATGTCAAATTGATCCGGGGTAGTCTGGTGGGGCACCTGGGGATTGTGGTAGACCCGGGTCAGAGCCACCACGACCAACAGTACCAACCCGGCGATCACGCCAATCCAGATTCCGATCATTTCAACTCTCCATTATGTTAAATTCTGTTTTCAAGATAAAAATGAATGGTTTCAATTTACTTCCTGCAGAATGATTTCCGTCACTGCCACGGCGCCAAAACAACCGTAACCGCCGTTGACCGTGATCGTCGATTCATGGTAGGTCTGGGGCTTGATCGTCGTGGGCGTGGTCTGATAGGCCGCCAGATTGGCATCATAGCCATAGATTAATAGACGCTGCGCCGGACCATTCAGCTTGTCCGGATCGATTGCGACAGTGACCGCCTGACCGTTACTGACCACCCGACGGGCCAACTGGTCGGCGGCCGACAGCAGGTAAATATCGTAGAGTATGATTGTCGGCTCGGCCGGAATGGTCAGAGTCACCGAATTAGCACCGATCAGGATATCAGCGGCGGTCAGCAGCGGCGGGTACGGGACCGTAGTCTTGCCGGTCAGCGTCGGCAATCCGGGCGATTCGACGATCAGATCGTAGGTGCAGCCCGCCTGCGGCATGAAATCGGGATGATAATAATTATCGCCGTCGCTGCTGTCGGCGGTGAACTCGAACTGCCAGCTGCCGCTGTCGCCGATCACGGTCACGCCGGCGTCGCGGATCACCGAATCAAATTCATCATCCGTTTCTTCCGTTTCCCAGGCCCGCTCCACTCGGATGAAGGAGGAACCGGGGCGGCCGTCGAGGCGCAGCATTCCGAACACATTATGGCCGGGCTCGAACTCGGTAGCGGTCAGGCTGGTGGGCATTCGGCCCGGTTCCTGGGGCAGATCGCAGCCAGCGGCCAGGAGGAAAATCATTGTGATCAGTAATTTACCTGCCATGATCCATTCACCTAAAATTTGATACTGTAGCCGAAACTGACCGTCGGCACAAAATAGATATCATAGCCGTAGTAGCCATATTTCGGAATGTAGACATACATGTAGGGGTTGCGAACCAGGAACAGCAGATTCTGGATCGAAAGATTCATGTAGGCTTCATCGGAGCCGAGGTATTCGGCCAGATAATAGCCGAACCCTTCGCGCAGTTTCTTTTTCCAGCCGATATCCCAGATGATGCGTGTGGGGTATCGAACATTGTTTTTGACCGGCGTGTAGGGCTCGCTGAAGATGCCCACCGTGTTGTCAACCGGATCGTAGGTATAACGGTTGATATTCCCCGTTTCCCAGGTCCGCGGAAATCCGGAAGCCAGGGTGACCGTCGTGCTGGCGGTGATCTGGTCGGTCAGTTTGTACAGCAGCACCGCTTTCAGGTTGTGGGTCTGATCGCCGTCATAAAGGTAGTCCTTTCCACCCTGGATCGAAGGATAGCTGCGGGTCGAGCGCGACCAGGTATAGCTGGTCCAGCCCGAAAACTGGTGCCAGTCGCCGCGCAGGACGATTTCGGCGCCATAGGCCACACCGCTGCCCCGTTCCAGGTCGGCGTTGTAGGCCAGGATCGAACTGGCCGATGTATTGTAATCGAACCGGTACAATACCGGCAAATCCTTGTAGTAGGCCGATACCGAGTAATTCAGGCGGGGATTAACACTGCCTTCCAGGCTGAGAATGTAATGGACCGACTCCAACGGTTCCGTCGCCAGCAGCGGATAATAATAATCGAGAAACTGGCTGATCTCGAAATCCTGGGTGTTCATCGTGGCGATATACTGGTGATAGCGGCCCCAGGCGGCCTTCAATGTATTCCGGCCCCAGCGCAATGCCAGCGACGCCCGTGGTTCGCTGCGCCATTGATTCACTGTGCCGAACCGGGCCCGGCGCAGGCCGAATTTCAGCAGCAACGGTCCCAGCGCGAGCTTATCCTGCAGGAACCAGGCCGTAAGTTGCGCCGGTTGATCGGTCACAGATGATGCGCTGGAATACAGGCCGGTATCGTTATAGAAATTGAAATTATTGCGTTCCAGGCCCAGTTTGACGGTCTGCTTCCAGAATGCGAACCAGGTCAGGCTGGCCCGGGCGGTGAAATCAGCGATCTTATTAGTAATGCGGGTGTCATACTTCAAGACGTAGTCGATATTATTGATCGAATCGAACGTGCTGAAGCTGAAAAAGTTTTTATTATAAACTTCGAAACGGGAATTATAGATATGCGTTTCGGCCACCAGACTGGGCGCCAGAATCGACCGGGTCTGAACACCGGCGGCCATGTTGGCGGTGTTGGTCAGAAAGCCGAAGCTGTAATCCTTCATGTACTGTTCGGTAAAATAAATCCCGTAGCGATGAAAATCGTAATCGATGTAATCGCGGGCGTAAAAGGTCGAGACGCGGACCTTGGTGTTTCCGAATGTATTCTGCCAGGAACCGTTGAGGTCGGACATATAATTGGGCATATTCAGCATCACCCGGCTCAGCAGCGCATATTCGAAGCGGCCTGACAGCATGGCCGTACCGCCGTTCCCCACCGGGAATTCCACCGCCCCGTTGATTCCGGAAATCGACGGTTTGAATTCGCCCTTGACCTCTTCCTGGTGTCCTTCCCGCGAAGAAATGTACAGGATCGATGAATTCCGGCCACCGAACTCGGCGTCAAAACCACCGACCAGCATCTCAATATTTTTTATCGCATAGGGATTAAAAATAGCCTGCAGGCTGAGGGTGTGCTGCGGATTGTAGATCGTCATGCCATCCAGCAGGACCAGGTTTTCGCCGGGATCGCTGCCGCGCACGTAATACAGCGGTGACAGCGGATCGGAAATCGTGACTCCGGGTGAATACTGGATCAACCGGAAGACATCACGGCCCAGGGTCGGGGCTTCTTTCAAGACCAGCGGATCGACCTCGAAAGCCGATATATCCATATCCCGCTGGATGATTTTGCCGCGATTGCCGGTTACCGTGATCGCCTCCAGCGCCACCGGGCTCGTCTCGATTACCACCGTCCCCAGGAACAGATCCCGGCCGGTCACGACCACCGCCAGTGTCTTTTCCCGATAAGCGATATGGGAAAAGCGCAGGGTATAATCGCCTTCCGGGACGCCGGAAACCGTGAAAAAGCCTTTCCGGTCGGTGGCCGCGCCCAGGCCGCTGCCGCCCACGATCACGTTGACGCCGATAATCGTTTCACCTGATTCCTGATCGGCGACATAACCGCTGATATTCACCGCCGGCAGCCAGGCCATCGTCAACAGACAAATGAGGAGAATCCGGGTGATCATGGCAGATTAATCCCGATTGTCAGCAGCGTCCCGAACTCATAACGATCGATCAGATCCGGCAGCAGATTCAATTGCTGGTAGATACCGGCACCGGCGAAAACACCACGCCAATAGCGCGGGCGGTATTCCACAGCGGTCACCGCACCGGTATTGATCATGAAAATATTCCACCAGTCCACATTGTCGAACATTTTATCATTGATGGTGTTGAAACCGAAACGGATGCTGATTCCGATGCGCAGCCGCCAGCTTTCACGGAAGCGAAAATACCACTGCTGGTCGGGGCCACCCAGGCTGGCGGATTCATGCAGGGCCGATTTGCGGTAGTACAGGCCCCGCACCCCGCTGCTCGACCGGTTCGTCTCATCATCGGGAAAGGCCAGTGCCAGGCGATTATCCAGGATATAACCGTCGCCCAGGCGGATGACGTCGGTCCAGATCGTCAATTGCCGCCGATAGGGACGGGGCGCAATCATCGCATCAGTCAGCGGTTGTTCCAGAACGGCACGCTGATCAGCCAGCCAGACGGTCAGTAACTGGCCCATCAACTCCGCCGGTTCCTGCTTGCGTCGCTTGCGTTGCCGGTATTCCCACTGCCAGTCGGCAACCACAACATCTGCCCCGTCGATCAACTTGGTGTAGCCGTTCAGCTTATCACCTTTGGTGAAGATACCATTGCGATCGTACCAGAAGGTCAGATTGTCGATGACCAGCCGATATCCGGAGTCGATTGGTACCTCCTTGAAATGATAATCACAGAGATCGGCCAGCGGCTGGTTCAAGATGTAATACTGGTCGACCGGGATATAACGTAATTTTTTTCTGGAACCGATTCCCAGCAGCCGGCCGGGCAGATCGCGGTGATCTTCGACAATACGAATCAGCGACGGGGCGAAATTTGAATCGCCGGGCACGGAAACTGTCACCGAATCAGCAATGAAATCCGTTATCCACCAATCGAATCCCCAGGCGGGATAACAGGTCAGGAACAAACAAAATAACAAACTGATTTTCATTTTCCGAATGCCGCTGAAAGGTAAATTTTTCGCTGTTTCCCGTATTCCGTTTAACCGGACGGCAGTTTTTCCAGGGTTAATTTTTCCCTGCGCTGTCCGGTACCAGTGCGGAAATTATCGACGCGAACATTAAAAATTCGCCAATAAATTGGCTCAATGCGGAATGTGCTGGACCGCCCGCAATATGTCGCGGCGGCTGACCTGACCTATAAGCTTTCCATCCTCGAGGACCGGAAAACGCCGGTAGTGGGAATCCAGGAATTTCTGGGCCACCGAGTGGATGCTGTCGTTGGCATCCACAGTTGCTACGGTTGTGGACATGAGATCGGAAACCAGGGCGCCCATGCTGTCGTAGTAGGACGACTTGACGATCGTTTTGAGACAATCCTTCTCCGAGATGACGCCGATCAGACGATTTTCGGCATCGACGACCGCGCCTCCGGAAATACCGGCGCCGATTAGACGATCAATGACTTCGGAGGCATTCTGGTCCGGATGAAAAGTAATAATATTCCTGGCCATGATATCTTTAACCGAGATCGGTTTATCCATGGTAGTTCCTTTCCGGATTGCGGTTGGCCCCCGCTTTACCGAAAATACGGCAGGAGTCGATAGTAGTAAACAAAATTTTTACCGTCAGTGGGCCCGACGACGTACAATTAAGGAAGGTTCTTTGATTACCCCGATATTTTGAGACGTTTTATTTCGGTCCGCAACCGTTCGGGCAAGCTGGGTGAAATTACGGTAAGAATTCCCTTAAGCGTGGCGATTCCTTCTTCCAGTACCCGGGGTGACGGCGGATCCAGTCCGTGAATCAGATCGTTGCGTAGATCCTTGAATTTCTCCAGTGACATCAGGTCTTTATCGGGTAACGACCATTTTCTGGCGAACGTAATCAGGTCTTCATTACACAGGAGCGATAGTTTATCACCTTTTATCGAATCGGTAATTTTTTCCAGCATAATCCACACGCGTAAAAAGTCCCGTCGCAGGTTACTGGTCAACTCCTTGTGGAAATAGGTATCGTTGTAATCATAGGGTGCACGGGCGCCGACCTCCTGCTTGGCGCTGATGAATAAATCATACAGCCGGGCGTCGGCAAAGATCAGGTCGTCGACAATCTGCCGGACAACCGGTAGGTCGGACCGGATATGCTTGACCCGTTCCTGGAGAAAACCGGGATTATTGCCATCGATCGAGGTCAGGAAGCGGAATAAAATATCGGTCCGGCCCATGTCCGGCTCGGCGACCGTACCGACCGGATTGATTTTAACCAGGGAATAGAGATGGGCCGCCAGTTCATAGTGATTGGAGAAATTTTCACGCTCGACCCGCCGTTCGATACTCTTGTACAGGCGATTCAGCACTTTCTCACCCAGCAGGACCAGACCATTCAGCTCTTCCAGAATATCAATTTCTTCGGCGGACGGGGCCTTGTCGATTGATTTGTAAACCAGATCGTGATCCACCTCCGCCCAGGCGTGCATCAGGATCGAAGCTACCTGGATTTCAATATTGGCGCTGAGGAATTTCAACTGGGAGTCCGACAGATTTTTTTTCTGGAGCCGCACCCGGTAATGCACGGCCCGGTAACCGGGATTGCTGCGCTTGAATTTTTCCGTGTCCGGCGGCTTGGGAAATTCGATTATTTTGAGTACCTCGAAGCCATTTTTTATGATCCGGTCCACTTCCGTCTGGTCCGCCGGAAAGTACAGGGCGATCCGCACCCCGGCCAGGTCCATGACATCATTGCTGATATCTTCGAAATTGCGGTAATGCTTCTTTTTATTGCGCGCCTCGATTTTTTTCCGGACCCGGTCGGAGCGTTTCACCCGATTGGTTACGATGGCGCGGATACCATTCTGCTCCAGTTCGTTCTCACATTGCTGGGCGCAGATGCGGGCCACTTCGCGGTAAAAATCCAGCTCGCGCAGATATTGAGCGATATAGTCGTTGATCAACGACATGGCGGTTATTTCTTCTTCATGATCGAAAACTGCCGGATCCGGGAAAACGGTCGCCGGGCGTTGACTGGCCGGAACGAACCGGGGAATTCGCCCTCGCGAACCTGCCGGACATCCTCGATCGAATAAAACGCAGTGGGATTGTACTTATTGATTTTTTCCAGCATAAGCGGGAGTTTACTACGGTCCATGATCGTAAATAATAACTGGACGCTGCCGGTGCTGCCGGCGGCATCGATGACAGTGTAGCGGATGCTGTGCGATTTCAGATGTTTGCGCAGATCATCGGTGTTGTCGGCGGTAATGATCCGGATGATGATTTTACCGATCGAGATGCGCTGCTCGATCAGTATTCCGATATAATTGCCGGTGGCAAAGCCGGCGGCATATGCGATGTAGGTTACCGGATTGGTCAGATTCTGCAGGACCTGACCGATGACGCTGATCCATATCAGCACTTCCACGAAGCCCAGAAAAGCCGCCATCATTTTCAAACCACGGGATACAAAAATAATCCGTACCGTACCGATCGATACATCGAGGATTCGCGCCAGAAAAATCAGCAGCGGCAGAATCACCCAGTGGAACAGAGTAGAATCAAAAAAACTTTCCATTAGTTTTCCATTTCAGTAGCAACTGACCGGGGCAGCTATTAACCGGTTTGAGTCGGTGAAAGTTCCGTCCGGCGGAAGATAAATATCAACAACTGATTGCCGATATAACAGATCAGATTATTGTTGTTCAGCCGCCTCGCTCATTCGTTTAGAATAGATGAATTTATCGTCATCGGGACCATAAAATTCCGGTAGAATCGCCGTTTCGTCATAACCGCAGCGCCCATAAAAGGCGCGGGTTGTCGCGTACACCGGCCGGCCGGAAGTCTCAATATAAATCCGTTGGCCCCGCCGCCGCCGGATGGCCTTCTCGGTTCTTTCCAGCAGTTCCCGCCCGATCCCCCGCCCCTGCCAGTCGGGATGGACGGTGATCCAGTACAGATCGAAGCCGGCGGCCGTACAGGGAATCGGACCAAAACAGGTATAACCGACGACTCGTCCCTCAGATTCAGCAAAGATAAACCAGTAGCCGCTGCGACGGCGCTTGGCGAGTCGTTCTGTGACCAGTTCGACGGCGGTTTTGACCTCGTGCGGATAGAAATAACGTTTATTGGCCTGCAATAAGCGGCGAATGTTATGCACGTCAGCGGTGGTAACGGTGGTACGGAAAGACAATTGCAGTAGGCGGGATTTCATTATTTACCTGTGGTTTTTACGCCGGAGTGCGTCACGGACGATCAGATCGATTGTTCCAGTGAAGGTCAGGCCGGCCCGTTCGGCGGCAGCCGTGAAACCGGCATCCGGCGCCAGACAGGGATTGGCATTGATTTCCAGAATCCAGGGATGGCCAGCCTCATCGACCCGGAAATCCACACGGCCGTATCCGCGACCGCCACCTGCGGACCAGCTCCGGTCGGCCAGCGCGGTCAGGGTCAGCGCCAGAGCATGATCTTCGGCCGGCAGGTCGAAACGCCGGTTGGTATGGCGATATTCAAACGACTCTTCGTCCCACTTGGCCCGGTAGCCCAGAATCCGGTGCTTACCGGGAGCATAATCATTAAAAACCATTTCTGCCGGCGGTAGCGTCCATGCCCGATCGCCGTCAGCAATCAATGCAACAGCAAATTCACGGCCGGAGATGTAGCGTTCCGCGAAACATTCCAGACTATCGATGCCAGGTATTTTCGTCCAGGCGTGTGCCAGCTCCCGAGCCGTTTCAACCGCTACAACCGAATCCTCATCCAGACCGATGCTGGCGTCTTCCCAGACCGGTTTGATAATATATTCGCCCGGTTCAAATGCTTTTCCACCAGTCAGTGATATTCTGGTTTCCCAGGCTGGTGTCGGCAATCCCTGCGCCTGCAGCAATTGTTTGGTCAATAATTTACTTGATGTCAGGAACAACGTCTCGGCACTGGCGCCGGTATAGGCCAAATCCAGGGAATCCAGCAACGCCGGTACCCAGGCGCTGAAACACCCCTGGTTGGCGATCGACTCCACCAGATTGAAAACGATTTCCGGTCCGGCCGTAACCAATCGGCGGCGGAGCGTTTCCATATCGAGTGTTACCGGGATTATTTCAACCGTATAACCAAGTTCTTCCAGCGCTTGCCGCACATGCCGAGCCTGGACCAGGACGTCCTGAGTATCCGGGGCGGCATCGGCGGCGACCGTGTCGTGGAGAATAAGCGCTTTCATCAAAGCCGTTCGCAGGCCGATTCCATGATCTGCCGCAGCAGATCGGCGTAGGACAGACCGGCGAGACCGGACAGAATCGGCAGATCGGAATGCCGCGGATGGAGACCGGCCAGGGGATTTACTTCAAGGAAATTGGGCTTGCCATGTTCGTCGCAGCGCAGGTCGACGCGGCCGCCATCGCGGCAACCCAGTCCGCGCCAGACCGCCAGGGACAGCTCGATCATGGCCGCTGCTTCAGGCCCGGTACAGGGGACATACCTGACCCGTTCCTCGTAAAATTCCTTATTTTCATAGGAATAAATTTCATCCTGATCCCCGGCCAGCATGGTTACTTCCATGACGCCGACTGCGCGGGCCTGGGGACCGGTGCCGACGACTCCGACGGTATATTCCCGTCCGGCCAGATAGCTTTCGACCAGGGCCGGCTGCCGGAAATTCTGCCAGATCGACCGGCAGACCAGTTGCAGCGCGTCCTTGGTCGACACCAGCGAATGTTCGGATATCCCCTTGCCCGTACCTTCAGCCACCGGTTTTACAAACAATGGAAACGGCAGATCGACCGCTGCCAGCTCGGTTTCGTTTTCGACAACGGCAAAATCTGGAGTCGGCAGTCCCAGATCGCGGATGATCCGCTTCGTCATGCCCTTGTGCAGCGTCACCGCCAGAACCAGTGGATCGGAAAACACATACGGTATCCGGTAGGCGTCCAGCAGGGCCGGCACCAGCGCTTCCCGCCCGACGCCGTAAAGTCCTTCGGCGATATTGAAGACCAGATCCCAGCGCTCGCCCTGGTCCAGTCGGTGAATCAGGTTTCGAACATGGCCGATATGATCGGTAGCATAGCCGAGGCTGAGCAAAGTCGTGTCAAGCGCCGTAATCGTGTCGTCACGGTCGAACTCGGCCGTTTCTTCCTCGCCGTAGCCAAGCGCCAGATAGTCGGAGCGGCGGTCGTAGGTCAGGCCGACCGTCAGGCGTTTTTGTTTGCGTCCGGGCATCGAATCAGCACCCGTTCGGCGGCGATTGTTGCTGACGTCGCAACGGCTTGGGATCGGGATAGAAATAATCCTTGCCGTCGTAGCTGCGCAGATACCAGCCATCCTTATTGCGGCGGACCACCGCGTCGGGCAGCAATTGAATCTTGCCGCCGCCGCCGGGGGCGTCGATCACATAACTGGGGATGGCATAACCGCTGGTATGCCCGCGCAATTGCCGGATGATTTCCAGGCCGGTGCTGACCGGCGTACGGAAATGCGCGCTGCCCTGAATCGGGTCACACTGGTACAGGTAGTAGGGCCGCACCCGTTGCTTGAGCAGACCATGGAATAATGACTTCAATGTTTCGACAGAGTCGTTGATGCCGGCCATCAGCACGGTCTGGCTGCCCAATGGAATACCGGCATCGGCCAGCCGCTGGCAGGCCCGCCCGGCTTCCGGGGTCAGCTCCCGCGGATGCATGAAATTCAGACTGATCCAGAGCGGGTGATATTTTTTCAACATCCGCGTCAGGGACAGTGTAATCCGCTGTGGTAGAACGGCCGGTACTTTAGTGCCGATCCGGATGATTTCAACATGCGGAATCGCCCGCAGCCGCCGCAGCAGATATTCGAGCCGTTCGTCGGCCAGAGTCAGCGGATCGCCACCCGAGATCAGGACATCGCGGATCGCGGGCGTGGCGGCGATGTACTGCAGGGCCGCCTCCCACTGCGATTTGGAAAACACGAAATCCCCGCCGCCGCCGACCAGGCGCGAGCGGGTGCAATAACGGCAGTAGACGGAACAGTAATCCGTGACCAGGAACAGGACCCGGTCCGGGTAACGGTGGATGATCCCCGGCACCGGACTGTCGCCATCCTCATGCAGAGGATCGGCCGATTCCTCGGGTGCACTGGTTAATTCGCCGGTCACCGGAATCACGCTGCGGCGAATCGGATCGGCCGGGTTATCGGGATCGATCAGGCTGGCATAATAGGGAGTGACCGCCATCGGCAAATGGTCATTCCGTTCATTGAAATAATTTAGCTCGGCCGCCGACAGGTTAACCATCGCGCCGATTGTTTTGGCATCACGGATGCGTTTGTTGAGCTGCCAGCGCCAGTCATCCCATTCGGCAGCCGTTACCTGCGGGTAAAATTTCTTGCGGAAAATCTGGGCTGCAGAGGCAGGACGAGTACGATATTTTTTTTGTTCTTCAAAAAAATTGGTGGTGAGTATAGTTGAGACAATGGAATTAGAAGGCAGTGAAACCTGATTTAAAATCGACAAACCGGTTTTGTTTCGTTGGCTGGGGGGCTTCAGGTCAATGTGAGTATTGTCCATAATCGGGAACTCCTTTCTTGGTTTATGCGTGAGGGTGAATTAAATGCATTATGCACGCAGGGGGTGATGACAGGACTGCTTTCCTTGGATTGCTTACCGGGTTGGGCTGGTTGCGGTTTTACTTGGCCTCAGATAACGAGGATAACCGACGATTTATCCGGTAAAAACGCGGGCTGCCGGCCGGTCCGAAACCGGTCGGCTATAGTGACAATTTTGAAGTGAATTAATGATTGTCATTTTCGTTGCATAATATTACAAATGTATTAGAAAACAGGTATATATTTTTTTGATTTTCCAAAGTTTTTTTTCAGTATTCCAAGACTCGATTGATTTGTCTATCAATCTTAATTATAGCTACTTACACATTCCCGGTCCAACTTTGTCGCAGGAAGAAATTTTTCCCGACCGGACCGTTAATCCGAATATTATATCCGGCGGCCCGAACCGGAAAAAAATCAGCCTGGCAGTCAGGATTACTCCCAGCCGCCCCGGGAGAAGAATCCTTGGGGAAAATATTATTCACTTATTGAATATAATTGTTTCTTAGTATTCTATTTTTTAATAACGTCGGCGGCTATTTTCCCTTGGGAAAAAAGGCTTTAAACCCTGAACAATTATATGAAAGGAATTTTATGCCGGATGACCAAGACAGTCGGGTATGGCCCCCACCTGATGCTGGATCTTAGCAATTGCAATCCAGACAAACTGAATGATCTTGAATATTGCTACCGTTTATTGGATTCGTTACCTGAATCGATTGGAATGACCAAAATCACCCGCCCCTATGTTTTCCGTTACGAAGGAAAAGTACCGGAAGATGCCGGGATTACCGGGGTGGTGATTATTGCCGAAAGTCATATTTCAATCCACACTTATCCGCTTAAGAATTATGCCTTTGTTGATGTTTTTTCATGCAAACCCTTTGACGTTGAAAAAACAAAAACCTATATTATTGAAGCCCTGGAAAGTAAAACGCCCCAGGTCGCCCTTACCGACCGCGGCGCCGATTTCCCGAATTAGGGTTTCCTGACAGGCCGCAGTGAAGGTTAACCTTCATCCCAACCCCGGCGCATTCGGGGGGATCGAACCATTCCCTGAATATGCAACCGCACGCTATGTTGTGCTACCGGTTCCGTTCGACCTGACTTCGACCTGGCTGAAAGGCGCCGATCGCGGACCGGACGCCATTCTGGAAGCGTCAGCCAACATGGAACTGTATGATATTCCCACCGGGATCGAGGCCTGGCGCGATGGTATCGTGACGCTGGCGCCGGTCGATCGATTCACCTCGGCCGAGGACCTGGTCGAGCGGGTTGACGAAACCGCCACGGCCCTACTGCAGGACGGTAAAACAGTGATCGGGATTGGCGGCAACCACTCAGTCGCCATCGGACTGATCCGGGCCCATCACCGCTGTTTTGACAACCTTTCGGTCCTGCAATTCGACGCCCATTCCGACACCCGCGACGAATATGAAAATTCCCGCTTCAGTCACGCCTGTGTCATGGCGCGGGCGGCGGAATTAGGTGACTATGTCCAGGTCGGTATCCGCAGCATGGAGGCCGGCGAGCTGACGCTGTTGCAGCCGGTGCGGACTTTCTTCGCCCATCAGATCCGCGATCGCGTCGATTTCATCCCCCGGGTCGTGGAACGTCTGACTGAAAATGTCTATGTCACCATCGATCTGGACTGCTTCGATCCGGCGCTTGTCCCATCCACCGGGACGCCCGAGCCCGGCGGTCTGCACTGGTACCAGGTGCTCGACACCCTGACAGCGGTCTGCCGTGCTAAAAACGTGGTCGGCTTCGACGTGACCGAACTGGCGCCCAACCCCAGCAACAAGGCGCCGGATTTCCTGGCCGCTAAATTGATTTACCAGTTTATTTCCCTGCTAACCGCCAAACGAAAAGGTTTATTAAGTTGAAAAAAGAGAATTTTCTGAAAGATAAGATCGCCCACATCGACATCACCAGTTTCGATGCCCGACCACTGATCGATTCATTCCGGGGCATGGCTTTCCAGGCCCGCAACCTGGCTAACGCCGCCGATATTTACGATCGCATGCTGGCCGACCGCGACTGCGGCATTATACTGACCCTGGCCGGTTCATTGATTTCCGCCGGCTTGAAAAAAATTATCGTCGACATGATCGAAAACAACATGGTCGATGCGATCGTATCCACCGGCGCCAATATCGTCGACCAGGACTTTTTCGAGGCCCTGGGATTCTGTCACTACCAGGGCAGTCCCACCGCCGACGACCTGGTTCTGCGGGATCTGGCGATCGACCGGATTTATGACACGTATATCGATGAAGATGAGCTGCGGGTCTGCGACATGACCATCGCCAAAATCGCCGATACCCTCGAACCACGGCCCTACTCCTCCCGGGAATTCATCACCGCCATGGGCCGGTATCTGGAAGAGCAGGGATTGAAATGCGACCAATCGATCGTCTACTCGGCCTACCAGCGGCAGGTCCCGATCTTCGTGCCGGCCTTTTCCGACTGTTCCGCCGGCTTCGGACTGATCTATCACCAGATCCACAATACAGCCGGGCATCTGACGATCGATTCCGTGGCCGATTTCAAGGAGCTGACTGAGATCAAACTGCACCTAGGAGAATCCGGTATTCTGATGATCGGCGGCGGCGTTCCCAAGAATTTCACTCAGGACGTGGTCGTGGCCACCGATATCCTGGGTAAGGAGCAGCCGATGCACAAATATGCCCTGCAATTGACGGTGGCTGACGAACGCGACGGCGCCCTTTCCGGTTCGACCCTGAAGGAAGCCTGTTCCTGGGGCAAAGTCGATGTGACTTACGAGCAAATGGTTTATGGTGAGGCGACCGTCAACTTGCCACTACTGATCAGCGACGCCTATCATCGCGGCAGCTGGAAACTGCGCAGTCCGAAAATACTTAATTCGATCTTCTGACCGATCGAATACTTTTGATTCGAAGCCCGGGGTCTCCGGCGGGGTTTTTTTTATTCTATAATGAAATCGAAATAAGTATCGGGGAATGGTTCGTCGCGATAGTTAAAATGCCACCATTCCTTGGCGTAATTTTTAAAGCCGTATTTCTCCATAATCGATTTTAGCAGTAACCGGTTGGTCCGCTGCTGTTCGGTCAGGTTGGGATTGGCGGTATGGGAGATTTCATGAAAGCAATCAAAGCCGGAACCCATGTCGATGCTGTTATCCCGGAATCCAGTGGCGGAACCACGCGAGCAATCGCACTGCCGGTCGATTTCGAATGGTGGCTGGTACGGGACCGGCAACGGCACAATCGTCAAATCCACCGCGCTGCCACGGGTATGACTGGAACGGGTAGCGATATACACTTCCTCCAGCAGCACCGGTTTTGCTAAAGTTGGATAAAATTCCTTTTTTGTGAGCGTGTCGCCGAAATCCGTCGCCCAGCGCACAAAATGATCGACGGCCCGTTGGGGACGGTAGGCGTCGTATAATTTCAGTCCGAAACCGAATGCCTTCAAATCCTGCTGAACTTCGGCCAGGGCCAGGGCCGCCTTTTCGGTCACAATGCCGACCGGGGCATCATAGCCATCGACACGCGTGCCGAGAAAATTGTGGTTGCCGGAATAACGAATATCCAGGACGATATCCGGGACGACGGCGGTGACATAGACAAACCCTCCCGGCAAATCGGCTGCTGCCGTTTTCGTCAATACTATCAGGAACCAGACTGCAAAATATTTCGCTACCTGTGTTTTCTGCATATATCCCTCGCGTTTTTCCAAATATCAACCGGCTTCGGCCACCGCCTGCATGAAGGCGGCCAGTTTGCTTTCGTCGAGGCAGTCCGCGGTTCGGATACCGGTGCAGACATCAACGCCCCAGGGCCGCACCGACCGGATTGCCATCGCCACATTCGTCGGATTCAGTCCCCCCGCCAGATAAACCGGTATCGCCACGGTGGAGCAGATTTCCCGGCTGAGATCCCAGTTATGGGTGCGGCCGGTACCGCCCAGCTCCTTCACCGCCAGATCGGGATTGCCCGAATCCAGCAGCAATCCGTCCACCAGCGGCGCTAATCGACCGGCATGGTCAATTGCCGACCTGCCGGTAACATGGATTACCTGAACGATTTTCACATCCGGCAGAGCGTCGTGCAGCCGGTCGTAATCATCGGCAGGCAATGTATCGCAGAGTTGAAGCGTGGTGACCGGGCAACGGCGCTGCTGAGCAATGATGGCGGCGGCATCGCGATAGCTGGTCAGTAAAAAAGTGGCGATCGGGGGCGCCGTTGCCAGAATCCGGGCGATCTCGGATTCGGTGATCACGCCGGGACCGCTGGGCATGGCCGATACCAGGCCGATAGCCGCCGCGCCGTAGCGGTAGGCCAGCCCGGCCTCGGCAGCGTCTTTAATACAGCATATTTTTACTTTGACACCCATCGCTAAAAACGGCGGCAACCGGCGACTGGCCCGGTCCTGTATATCATTTGCTTTTTTGAAGTTTTAGAAATTCGGTATGGCCGCAGCGGGGACAAACCGGCAGTTCGTCCGCGTCCTGCTTCAGGACGATTCTTTCTCCGCATTTCATGCAGAAATATGTCCCGGCACCCGGTCGCTCACCGGCCGACGGCATATCAGTGGCGTCCCGGTGGGCTGTAACTGGACATCAGAAAAATTTTCAGCTCGGCGAATGACCGGAAGATCACGCTGGCGCAGGCCAATATCCAGCCGCTGATTTCCTCCGGAGGTGGTTCGCAGATCAGATAGACCGGCTTGCCGGATAAATAGGCCACGGTAATCTCGCCGTGGGTCCCGCCGCCGCGACTGGTGGCCTGGTTCCAGTAACAGATCAGGTAATCGCAATCGTTCCGGACCGCACCCAGGTCGTGGTCGACGAATTGCCGGACAAAGTGGCGGTATCGCTGGATATCGGTTTGTTTCCATTGCCGGTAATCTCTGACGTCTTCTATACCCGCCAGCCGTTCGGTTTCGGTCACCGGATTAAAGGCGGTATGGCCCAGATTGGTCCGCAACCAGCTCTCAACTTCCGCCCGCCAGGATTTACCCTCGTCGGCTTCATATTCCATGGCGCCGGAAAGATAGGCTTTCATTGGCGGAATTTGATCCGGAACAGGACGCTGTTGAGACCGAACCAGACCGCAATTACGGCCAACGGATAAACCAGCGCTACCCAGTCGAAACGATTCTCAAAAATCAGTTGCCGCAGTCCCTGCATCAGCACGCTGGTGGGCAGGTTGGCGAAAAATGCCCCCATCAGCGACGGATAAAACTCGAATTCGACCAGCAGACCGGACCCGAACAGGATAAAAATCATGAAACTAAGCACCATGAACATGTAGGTTGTTACCCGGTCGGTCAACAGGCCCATGGTGACGAAAATATTGGCGATCACGGCGTTAAAGAGGATTACATACAGATAGATAATCAGGTAATTATACCAGACAAAAGGCATGGGTATTAAAATATACAGGACGATCGAACCGATAATGACATAGGTCAACGATTCAATAATCGCCGTAATTGTGATTCCGGCTACAATCTCCATTTTCGAAATCGGCGCCAGGGTGATCGGCTGCAGGATGTGGCGGTGGATCCGCAGGTCGAAGAAATCGCGGTAGAGCAGCGGGAACAGGCCGATCATCGCGATCACCATTATCAGGCCGGGGAAGGCCCACTGGTCATAGGGCAGTCCGTCGATCGACCGCAGAATGATATTATCCATGACCGTTACGACGGAAATATAGATGATTACCGGCGTCAGCAGTGCCAGAGTGATCGATGTCAATATCCGGTTCTGAGTAAGCCACCAGCGCCGTTTCAAAAAGGCCGCGATCATTCCAGCCCCCGTCGGGCGTAATTGCTGTCCATCAGGTCTTTCAGTCCCAGCGTCTTGATTGAGAAATCGCTTAGCACCGAATCGGCGGCTTTCTTGATCACATGGAAAAAAGCCCGCCGCGAGCGGCCGTAGAAATGAAAACTGTCGCCGACACGGCTGGGATTGACGACGGTCGAAACCGCCGCCAGTTCCTTATACAACGCATCGGTCAAACCGTCAAATTCGATCTGGAAATGGTGATACTGATTAGTCGTGGCCAGCAGTTTTTCGAGCGTTCCGTCCAAAACCATGTGACCGTTATGCAACACCAGGATACGGTCGTTGGCGGTCTCGACTTCTTCCAGGGACTGGCTGGCATAAATTATTGTCCGCTGACCGTGCATTCCGGTCAACAATTCCCAGACCATCCGCCGGGCGTCGGCATCCATGAAAGCGGTGGGTTCGTCGATAATCAGCACCTGGGGGTCCTGCACCAGGGCGCGAACGATCAGGGCCCGCTTCAGGATTCCCAGCGACAGACCGCTGGCATTTTCATGCAGAAAATCGCTGATGCCGAGCTGCTTACTGTAGCCGGCCAAGCGCTGCAGAATCAACTGATCCGGCAGCTTGTGCAACAGGCCGATGAACCGGATATTCTGCTCCACCGTCAACCAGGGATCGAAATCCGGCTCGTGCGGTACGAAGGCGACCATGCGGCTGGTCTCGCGGCGACGTTTGACCGAATCGAGCCCGTGGACATAGACGCTGCCGTATTCGGGCCGTTCGTAACCGGCCAATACCCGCAGCAGGGTCGACTTGCCGGAATCATTATCGCCGATGATGGCCACCAGCGTGCCCCGCTCGACTCCGAACGACATGCCGGCCAGGACGGTGCGGTCGCCGGCCAGTTTGCCGACTTTTTTAAGTGTTATACTTGCTTCCATTTAATTCCAGCCTAAACCAGATTCCCAAAAATCATCTTAGAGCCCAGAACTTAGAACCTAGAACCTAGAACTTAATGCCTGGTTCTTTGTTCTAAGTTCTACGTTCTAAGTTCTACGTTCTTTGTTCTACGCTCTTTGCTAGTGTGCATCAAACCAGGTATTGCCAACCCCGCAATCTACAACTACGGGAACATTCAGCGGCAGCGCATTTTCCATCTCGGCAAGCACCAGGGACCGCAACTCATCCAGCTCATTTTCCGGCACTTCGAACAGTAATTCGTCGTGT